>JBDKUZ010000098.1:0-4044 GCA_039679395.1 Methanospirillum sp.
TTCGAGAGCGCTGCCGCGGCCATCCAGCGGCAGCATTCGTTCGTGCCGTTCAGGTTCTCGACGAGCGGGTCCACGGCCCGGGGATCGCCGATGTGCTCGAGCGCCCAGATGGCCGGGACGCGGACCAGGTAGTTCTCGTGGCCGGCCGCGGCCACGAGCGCGTCCACGGCCGGGGCGCCGATCCGCTCGAGCGCGACAGCGGCCCGCCACCGCGTCTCGCGCTCGGCTGAGCCGAGCAGGTCCGCGATCGCCGAGACCGCGTTCTCGCCGTGCGCGGCGACCGCCTGGGCCGCGTCGAGCATCTCGTAGGTCGTTCCTTGGACGAGCTTCTGAACGAGCTCGCTGACATTCTGGTTCTGCTTCTCCATCGCTCTCCTCTCCTCCGTCGAATCTCTCGACACTTCCACCTCGCACGGCGTATATAATAGAAATTTGCACCACGACGTTGCACGGCAATATCGACGGGCAATATACGCGGCCCGAACGGAAGACGGAGCGTTCAGGGGCCGGCGCTCGCCTTCAGCCCGACGATCCCGGCCACGATCAGGACGAGGCAGAGGACACGGGCGAGGTCGCGGGGCTCGCCGAGGAAGAGGATGCCGACAAGAACGGTGCCGACCGCGCCGATCCCGGTCCAGACGGCGTACGCCGTCCCGATCGGCATCTCGCGGACGGCCATGGAGAGGAACCAGAACGAGGCGGCCATCGCGGCGATGGTCAGGGCCGACTCGAGCGGACGCGTGAAGCCCTCCGTGGACTTGAGGAGGACCGCCCAGACAACCTCGAAGACGCCGGCGACCGCGAGCTGGGTCCAGGACATGGCTGTTCTATCGGCGCCGGTCCATATAGAGCATCCGGCGCAGCGAGGGCCGGCTCCGTGATGCCCGGTGCCCGCGGGGAGCGAACGACGAGGTCGGCGAGGCCCTCGGGCACGTCCGGGCCCAATCGCCGAGGGGTGCCCATAGGAGCGGAGGACGGCACACAATAGCCCCGACGGACAGACCCAATACCGGACGCCGGCATACAGTACAGCGAAGAGGGGGCGCGCCCTCTTCTCACACCCGATACGGAGAGACCGTCATGGACAATCATCAGTGCGCCGAAGCATGCTCGCAATTGAGCGCGAAGCGGACGCGGGGAGAACTCGGCCAGGCGATCGCCGATATCCTCCAGTCGTACTCACCCAGGGACCTCGCGCAGCTGCGGCGCAACTTCTCGCGGACCATCCGGGACTTCGCCCCCGAGTACCGGGATACGCTGGAGAAGGCGATCGCCGGGCATCTCTACGGTACCTTCCAGGCGGTGCGGCGGATGCAGGGGCTCCGGGCCTTCGATGCCATGGACGAACCGCTGGCCGCCGCCGCGTCCGGCTACTGGGCGATGGTGGCAGCGCAGTGCTCGTCCGGGAACGAGGAGCAGGTCCGGCTGCGCTTTCTCAAGTTCCTCCTCGAAGGGTTCTGCATGCTCGTGCAGGGACTTCCCGGCCACCCCGTCGGCATGCCGTTTCCCGGCGGAGACCGGGTCGCGGTCGTCGACGGGACGTACTGCTGCCCGGTCCGGGAGAAGGCGAACGACGTCGACTCCGCCCTCTGCCCCTTCTGCCCGGCCGTGCAGACGCCGGAGATCGGATACCTCAAGCCGCCGGTTGGGGGAAGCGAGCACCGGAAGCAGGAGTTCATCGAGCAGACGTACAGGTATCACCACTTCAACGGATGAACCGTCAGGGCGCCGTCCGGAAGACTCTGGAAAGTCAGACGTACGAGGTCTCGGCCGATGCGCTGGCCCCGGTCCTGCGGGACTTCTTCGGCCCGGCGGTCCGGGGGCAGGTGGGGCCGCGACGGTCGCCGCCGAAAACACATATGCCAACAATTATCATCTCGCGAGTATGGTGATCGATACAGGCCACTCGCCGAGGCGACTCCCATGTCCCAATCGTCCGTCCCGCTCGATGCCATCCTGCAGCCCGCATTCGTCTTCGGCGCCGGGGGCCGGATCGAGGCAGCGAACGACCTGATCGAGGAGCTCGCCGGCCGGGCCCTGGTCGGGTGCACGGCCGAAGAGATCCTCGCGATCTTCCGGAACCGGCACCCCGACGGCACCCCCTTCCTCCCGCAGGAGCTCCCCCTGGCCCGGGCGTTGCGGGGCGAGCAGGGGGCCAATATCCCCATGATCGTCACCGCGGCCGACGGACAGGAGCATCACCTTCTCGTCTCGGCCTCGCCCCTCAAAGACGACGGAGGGATCGCGGCCGTCCTCGTGGTCTGGCTGGATGTCACCGCGATACAGGGGGCCGAGGAGGCCCTGCGGGAGAGCGAGGAGCGGCTGCGGCTGGCCAAGGCCTGCGCAGGGATCGGGACATGGGAGTGGCACCTGCCGGGAACCGGGCCGGCCGGGCCGGGCGAACACGTCAGGCTCAGCGATCCGGAGATGGGTGAGGTCCGGTTCGACGACTGGCGGGGAACGGTCCACCCCGACGACCTCGAACGGGTGGAGGCCGAACGCGACGCGGCCCTCGCCTGCAGGGAACCGTTCGATGTCGTGTTCCGGTACGAGCCCGGGCCCGGGAGGGTCGGGTGGATGCGGGTCCTCGGCGGCGGGATCTTCGATGAGGAGGGCCGGCTCGTCCGGGTGCTCGGCGTGAATATGGACATCACGGCGCAGAAGGAGGCCGAGGAGGCCCTGCGAGAGAGCGGGGCCCGGTACCGCCGGTACGTCGACGACGACATCACCGGCCAGTTCACCAGTTCCCCCGACGGCCGGCTCCTCGACTGCAACCCGGCCTTCGCCCGGCTGTTCGGGTTCGCCTCGGTCGAGGAGGCGCGGTCCTCCTCGGTCGTGGAGACGTACGTGGCGCCCGGAGAACGGGACCTGCTTCTCGAGCGCCTCCGGCGGGAACGACGGATCGAGAGCGACGAGCGGTTCCGGCGCCGCCGCGACGGCACGAGGATCCATGTCGTCGAGAACATCATCGGCGACTTCGACGCGGCCGGCGAGCTCGTCCGGATCCGGGGCTATATCCGCGACGACACCCAGCGATTCCTGGCCGAGACGGCCCTGCGGGAGCGGGAGCGGACCCTGCAGGGGATCTTTCGGGCCGCGCCCGTCGGCATCGGCATGGTCTCGCACCGGGTCATCACCCGGGCCAACGACCAGCTCTGCCGCATGACGGGGTACGCGCCCGACGAGCTGATCGGACAGGACGCCCGCGTGCTCTACCCGAACGAGGAGGCGTACGAGACCGTCGGCCGGGAGAAGTACGCGCAGATCCTGGCCGACGGGGTCGGGGCCGTGGAGACCCAGTGGCGACGGCGGGACGGCGCCGTCCGGGACATCCTGCTCAGTTCGTCGCCGGTCGACCTCGCGCAGCCGCGCGAGGACGTCGTCTTCATCGCCCTCGACATCACGCGCCTCCGCGAGAGCGAGCGGGCGCTCGCGTCGTACATGGACGACCTGCAGCGGTCGAACGAGGAACTGCAGCGGTTCGCATACGTGGCGAGCCACGACCTCCAGGAACCGCTGCGGTCGATTATCAGTTTCAGCCAGCTCCTCGAACGACGGTACAGGGGAAAGCTCGACAGCGACGCGGACGAGTTCATCGCGTTCATCGTCGAGGGCGGGAACCGGATGCAGCGGCTGATCGAGGACCTGCTCCAGCTCTCCCGGGTCGAGACGAAGGCCAAGCCCCTCGCCCCGACGGACGCCGGGGAGGTCGTGGCCGACGCGCTCCGGCTGATGGAGACATCGATCCGCGAGGCCGGCGCGACCGTGACCGTCGACCCCATGCCGCGCGTGATGGCCGACGCGGCCCAGCTCGCGCAGGTCTTCACGAACCTGGTCGGCAACGCCCTCAAGTACCGCCGGCCCGACGTGCCGGCCGAGATCCGGATCTCGGCCGAGCGGGCGGGGAAGTTCTGGCGCTTTGCCGTGCGGGACAACGGGATCGGGATCGAGGCCGAGTACTTCGACCGGATCTTCGTCATCTTCCAGCGCCTCCACACCCGCGACGAGTACGAGGGGACCGGGATCGGCCTCGCCGTGGTCCGG
>JBDKUZ010000099.1:0-6031 GCA_039679395.1 Methanospirillum sp.
CTCGGGGAGCACACGCACGTGGTCAAAGCCCCGGAGTCCGGCTACGTCGTAGAGCTGAACAACCCGTCGCTCGTCTCGCTCGCCCGGCTCGCGGGGGCGCCCCAGGACCACGGTGCAGGGATCCAGCTTCACGCCAAGCCCGGAGAACGCGTGGATAAGGGCCAGCCGATCTTCACGTTCTACGCGGACCGCGCCTGGCGGCTGAAGCTCGCGATCGAGGAGGGGCGCCGCCTCATGCCCGTGCTCGTCGAAGGGATGATGCTCGATCGGGTTCCGAGCGAGCACCACATCGGCTGAGAGCGCGTGCTTAATGTTAGCACAGGGCGAAGATCAGTGCAGGAGAGTGCAGAGGGGCCTCCCTCTGCGACCACGCCAATGTACTGGGACGAACTGCACGAGACCATGCGGCCCGCCGACCTTGAGGCGCTCCAGCTCCGGCGGCTGCGCGAGACGCTGGAACGGGTCCAGCACGTCCCGTTCTACCGGGAGCTGCTGGCCCGCGAGGGCGTACGACCCGAGGAGATCCGCACGCTCGAGGATGTGCGGAAGCTGCCGTTCACGAAGAAGCAGGACCTTCGCGGCGGCTACCCGTTCGGGTTCTTCGCCGTGCCCCTGAGCCAGGTCGTCCGGATCCACACGACCTCAGGGACGACGGGCAAGCCGACCGTGGTCGGATACACGCGCGGAGACCTCGACCGCTGGTCGGATCTCATCGCGCGAAACATGACCATGGTCGGCCTCACTGCCGACGACATCTTTCAGAATGCGGTCAACATGGGCATGTTCACGGGCGGGCTCGGGTTCCACTACGGCGCCGAGAAGGTCGGCATGACCGTCCTCCCCGCCGGCACGGGCAACACGAAGCGGCAGATCGAGATGATCGACGACTTCGGCGTGACCGCGCTCCACTGCACGCCCTCGTACGCGATGCACCTGGCCGAGGTGGCCGAAGAGATGGGCACGGACCTTCCCTCGCTCCGGACCGGGATCTTCGGGGCCGAGGCCTGGTCGGACGCGACGCGGAGCGAGCTTCAGGACCGGCTCGGCGTCACGGCTTATGACAGTTACGGCCTCTCCGAGCTCTACGGCCCGGGGGTCGCGTTCGAGTGTCCCGAGCAGGACGGCCTGCATATCTGGCACGACAGCTACCTCGTCGAGATCGTCGACCCGGCGACGGGCGAGCCCCTTGGGCCGGGCGAGCGCGGCGAGCTCGTCGTGACCCCGCTCGTCAAGGAGGCCATGCCCCTTCTCCGGTACCGGACCGGCGACATCACCATGCTCCTCGAGGACGACTGCCCCTGCGGGCGGATGCAGCGCATCGCCCGCTTCTCGGGTCGCGTCGACGATATGCTGATCATCCGGGGGATCAACGTCTTCCCGAGCCAGATCGAGCACGTGCTGATGGCCCTGCCCGAGGTCGGCGACCAGTTCATGGTCTACGTCGACCGGAACGAGCATCACCTCGACGAGATGACGATCGAGGTCGAGATCAAGCGGCCGTTCTTCTCGGGCGAGCTCGCGGACCTCACTCGGCTCCAGGCACGGATCGTCAGGACGCTTCGCGATGCGCTCGAGCTCCGCTGCCGGGTCCGCCTTGTCGAGCCCGGCAGCCTGCCGCGCTTCGAGGGCAAGGCGAAGAGGGTCGTGGACCGGAGGGGGACGTTATGAACACCTGGGATCCTCGGTACGAGGGGATGCCCGCACCCGAGCTCGACCGGCTCCAGTACCGGCTCGCGAAGGCCCTCGCCTACCGCCTCTACGCGTTCTCGCCGATCTATCACGCGCGCATGCGCGAGGCGAACGTCCACCCCGACGATATCCGGTCGCTCGAGGACATCCGGAAGCTCCCGTTCATGTACAAACGCGACCTCCGGGACACTTACCCCGATGGACTCTTCACCGTACCGCGCGAGGAGCTCGTCCGATACCATGTCTCCTCGGGCACGACGGGCAAACCGACCGTGGTCGGATACACGGAGAAGGACATCGAGCTCTGGACCGAGTCCCTGGCCCGTGGATTCACCTCGATCGGGCTCGGTCGCGGCGACGTGATCCAGGTCAGCTACGGCTACGGTCTCTTCACGGGCGGACTCGGGGCCCATTATGGGGCCGAGCGGATCGGCGCGACCGTGCTCCCGACTTCTGTAGGAAACACCGAACGGCAGGTCGAGTTGATGCAGGACCTCGGTGCGACTGCGATCGCCTGCACGCCGTCGTACCTGCTCCACATCGGCGAGGTTGCGGAGAGGATGGGGATCAACCTCGGGCGCGACACCGCGCTCAGGACGGGCATCCTCGGGGCCGAGCCCTGGTCCGAGCAGATGCGACGGCACATCCAGGAGCGGCTCGGGATCAGAGCCTACGACATCTACGGCACGAGCGAACTTTCGGGGCCGATGTTCACCGAGTGCGCCGAGCAGCGCGGGATCCACATCTGGCGCGACCTCGCGCTCATCGAGGTGATAGACCCCGAGAGCGGTGAGGCCCTCGGACCGGGCGAGCGCGGCGAGCTCGTGATCACCATGCTCCAGAAGGAGGCGCTGCCCATGTGCCGGTACCGCATCGGAGACGTCACCTCGATCATCGACGAAGAGTGCCCCTGCGGCCGTGCTCACCCGCGGATCGAACGGATCACGGGCCGTGTCGACGACATGCTGATCATCCGCGGGATCAACGTCTTTCCGAGCCAGATCGAGCATGTCCTCCTCGAGATCCCCGAGGTCGGCGAACACTTCCAGATCGTGGTCGACCGGAAGGGCGCGCTCGACGAGATGCTGGTCCGGGTCGAGGTCCGAAAGGAGGCCTTCTCGGATAAGATCGCGGATCTGATGCGGATCCAGCGCGGGGTTGCGCATCGACTCAAGAATACACTGAACGTCGCGGTCGAGGTCGAGCTCGTCGAGCCCGGCTCACTGCCGCGGTTCGAGGGAAAAGCGAAACGAGTGATCGACAGGAGAGTGCTCTGAATGGCAGAAAACCAATATATTATCCGGCAGATCTCGGTCTTCTCCGAGAACCGACCCGGCCGGCTGGCCGCGATCGCGCACGCGCTCGAGGAGGAGCGCGTCAACATATTCGCGTTCTCGATCGCCGAGGCCAGCGGTTTCGGCGTGGTCAGAGCGCTCGTCGACCACCCTGCCCGGGCGCACGATCGCCTGACGAAGGACGGGTTCAACGTTGCGTTTACGGACGTGATCGCGGTCCGGATGCGGGACGAACCGGGCGGGCTCTACGAGGTCGCGCGCCTGCTCGGCGAGGCCGGGATCAATATCGAGTACAGCTACGCTTTCAGCGGATCGGAGGGTGCCGTCCTGATCCTCCGCGTGGACCGGCCCGAGGCGGCGATCGCCGCGATCACGGCCGCGGGCAAGGAGCTGATCCCGTCATCGGCCTTTGCCTGAGCCGCCCCTTTTTTCCCACTTGAGGAGTTCGGAGACCGTGGCGAGCGTGGACCCCCGGCGGATCTCCTCCCGAATCCGCTCCTCGGTCTCCCGCACCATGACCGCCCGCCGTGCAACCTCATACGCACGCTCGCGGGGGACGACGACCACGCCGCTCTCGTCGCCGACGATCCAGTCCCCGGGCCGAACGACCTGGCCCGCGCACCGGATCTCGGCGTTGATCTCGCCGAAGCCCTTCGGCTCGCCCGCGTTCGGACAGGTGCCGCGGCAGAAGACCGGGACGTCCATGCGCCGGATGTCGTCCACGTCGCGAGCCGAGCCGTCGATCACGACGCCGGCGATGCCCCTGTTCTGCGCCGAGAGGGTCGCGAGCTCTCCCCATGGCGAGACATGGGTGCCGCCGTCGTTGTTGATCACGAGCACGTCCCCGGGCCGGGCCATGTCGATCGCCTCGACCGGTTTCGCCCAGTCGCCGGCAAATGTCTGGACCGTCACGGCCGGTCCTGCCATCCGCACCCCCTGCGAGAGCGGGACCACGCCGATCATCGCCCCCTTCCGGTGCATCGCGTCGGTCACGTTCGGGGCCGAGACCGTGGCGAAGAGAGCCCGGATCTCGT
The DNA here is from genome assembly GCA_039679395.1 of Methanospirillum sp. Taxonomy (GTDB): domain Archaea; phylum Halobacteriota; class Methanomicrobia; order Methanomicrobiales; family Methanospirillaceae; genus UBA288. The sequence goes on from JBDKUZ010000099.1 coordinate 4,019, forward strand.
CGTCGGTCGACCGGGTCTCGCGCGCCGGCATCTCCCCCGACGCGAGCGCGGCCTTCACTCGCCTCGTCGCAGCGGCCGGATCGGCCGACCGGACGATCGCGCCCCCGACGATCACGACCTCGGCCCCGTGCGCCGCCGCCTCGGCGGCCGTCTCGGCGTCGAGACCGCCCGCAACCGCGAGCGGGAGGGCGACCGTCTCCGCCAGCGCCTCGACGAGCTCGACCGACGACCGGCCGATCATCTGCTGGTCAATCCCGACGTGGCAGTTCAGGATATCCACGCCGAGCTCGGCGAGCTGTTCAGCCCGCGCCACCGGGTCCGGGACGCAGATCAGGTCGGCCATGATCCTGACGCCGTAGAGACGGGCCGCACGGACCGCCTCGCCGATCACGGCGTCGTCCGCGTCGGCGAGTACGCAGACGATCGTCGCGCCGGCCTTCGCGGCCATCTCGACCTCGAGCGTGCCCGTGTCCGCGACCTTCATATCGGCGACGATCTCGCGGTCGGGAAACCGCTCGGCAAGCGCCCGGACTGCCGCCATCCCCTCGCTCTTGATCAGGGGTGTCCCGGCTTCGAGCCAGTCGGCGCCACCCGCGACCGCCTCCTCCGCGATGGCGAGCGCACGGGGGAGTTCGAGCAGGTCGAGCGCGACCTGAAGGACCGGCGTACTCATGGACTCAGATCGGCTCCGGGCCTCGATGAAGGTTGCGCTTCCCCGTTGCCGAAGTATTAATGGGTCGCCTCGGTAAGACAATACGGCACAATGGACCTCCTCTCCATCCTGCTGGTCGTAGCCGGGCTTGTCCTCTTCGAGACGATCAGCAGCGTCGACAACGCGATCATCAACGCGGAGGTCCTCTCGACGATGTCGCACAAGGCGCGACGGTGGTTCCTGGTCTACGGCCTCTTCGTCGCCGTCTTCATCGTGCGCGGCGTTCTCCCCTGGCTGATCGTCTGGATCGCGACGCCCGAGCTCGGGCCGATCGGCGCGCTCACCGCGACCTTCTCGAACGACCCCCGCGTACTCGAGGCGATCGAGCGCTCGGCTCCGATCCTCCTCTCGGGCGGCGGCACATTCCTGATCTTCCTCTTCCTCCACTGGCTCTTTGTCGAGCCCAAGCAGTTCGGCCTCAGGGGCGAGCGTTTCATCCTCCGCAAGGGAGTCTGGTTCTACGCCGTGGCGTCGGTCATACTCCTCCTGATCGTCTGGCTCACCATGAACCTGGATCCGCTCATGGCCTTCGGGGCGGTGGTCGGTTCGACCGCGTTCTTCATCGTCTCGGGCTTCCGCATGAACGCCGAAGCGGCCGAGAAGCGCCTGACAACCAGGCCCATGTCCGACTGGTCCAAGATCTTCTACCTCGAGATCATCGACGCGACCTTCTCGATCGACGGCGTGATCGGCGCGTTCGCGTTCACCCTCTCGGTCCCGCTGATCCTGATCGGGAACGGGATCGGCGCCTTCGTGGTCAGGGAGATCACGATCAGGCACGTTGACGAGGTCCGGAAGTACCCGTTTTTGAAGAACGGGGCCATGTACTCGATCGCGGTACTCGGCGTGATCATGCTCGCCGACAGTTTCCGGATCCCAATTCCGGTCTGGGTATCGCCCGTGATCACGTTCGCCATTGTCGGGTTCTTCCTCGTCAAATCGATCCGGTTCAACGGCGCGGAGGAGATGGGGGATCCCACCGCGTCCCTGCCGGACCCGTTCTCGATCGGCGACGAGCGGCCCCCGGAAAACGAGTAGTTTCCGAATCGGACCCGAAATATCCGCTTTTGCCTTAATATTTCAACAACGTATATATACACCGACTCTGTATTGGGACCCATGCATCGAATGAAGGTGATGCTGGCCTTTCTCCTGCTGGCTTTCTGCGGCGTGCCGCTCGTTGGCGCAGTGGGAGTGGGAACGTTCACGATCGAACAGACGACGGCGAACGTCGGCGTCGGCCAGTTCGGCATCGCGACACTGTACATGGACAACACCTGGGAGCCGCCGGCCGACGATGT
>JBDKUZ010000100.1:0-21756 GCA_039679395.1 Methanospirillum sp.
GCCCCGGCGGCTCCCACAGCCGCTGCGGCGGAGACGGCCCCCGCACCGCCCGTCGCACCGCCCGTTCCGCCCGCGGAACCGACAGCCGCCGAGCCGCCCGCGGCGGCACCGCCGGCGGCCCCTCCCGCCGAGGTCGCTCCGCCAGCGGACGCGACGGCGGCGCCGGGCGTCGTTGGAATCGGGGACCTGCGCTCGGCCGCGTGGGGCCTTGCCGGCAACGGCATGCGCTGCGGGATCGGGGCCGTGTACAGCGACCTCGTGGCCCGGCTCGCGGCGCGGGAGCCCGACGCGCACCTGGAGGGCATGACCCCGCGCCAGCTCGCGGCCCACTTCGCCGGGACCCCCGCCGGGGTCGCGGTCGCACGGGTCGCGGCCTGCTACGAGGCCGTGACCAGCACCTGGCGCCCGCCGACGCCGGCGGACCTCGAGGTCATGGTCGAGGGGTATGTCGCGGCCCTCGCCGAGGCGGGGCCCGCAGGGCAGTAAGGCTCCCTTCGCGCCGGGTCCCCGGCCCGCCGCTCTCCATCTCTTTTCCCGAACCGGGCGGTCGACCGATACAGCCATCATCTGCCGCTGCCATGCTACGGTACGGTGGCGGAACGGGTCCGGTGCCGACCGATACAGTCTCCGGCAGCCGGACGCGCGATCCGCGAAGTCGAACCGAAGGTCGTCGATCCATGGTTGTCTCGCCGGTGAAGATCGGAAAACGGCTGCTGTATATCGACAACCTGCGACTGATGGTCATCGCGTTCGTCGTCATGCACCACCTGGCCGTGACATACAGCGGCTTCGGGAGCTGGTACTACATGGACGGCGCTCCCCTGGACACGCTCTCCACCATCTGGTTCGCGTTCTACCTCTCGTTCCAGCAGGCCTACTTCATGGGCCTCCTGTTCATGATCGCCGGCTACTTCGCCGCGGGGAGCTACGACCGGAAGGGCTTCGGCCCCTTCGTCGGAGACCGGTTCAGGCGCCTGGTCGTCCCGACCCTGGTCTACATGGTCGCGATCACGCCGTTCATCTCCTTCGTGGAACTCGGCAACAGGGGCGGCAGCGGGGGAGGCGGGGTCGGTGTTATCGACTTCCTCTCGGGCACGGGGGTGATGTGGTTCGCGGTGGCGCTCTTCGCCTTCTCGCTGGTCTACGGGCTGGTGCGCCGGGTCCTCCCGGGAGCGGCTCCCCGTGAGAGGCGGGTCGAACCGTCGCCGGCAAACGCGGTCGCCCTCATCCTGGTCATCGCCGTCTCCGCCTTTCTGATCAGGATCGTCCAGCCGATCGGGACGAGCATCCTGAACATGCAGCTCTGCTACTTCGCCTCGTATATCGCCCTCTTTCTCGTGGGCATCCTGGCGTACAGGCAGGACCTGTTCGCGAGGATCGGCTACCGGACGGGAAAGCGGTGGCTCGCCGGCGGCATCGTCCTTGGCTTTTTCGCCTGGCTGGTCCTGGTCGTCGTCGCCACCGCGACCGGGACGACTGCCGCCCTGAACGGCGGGCCGACCTGGCAGAGCGCGGCGTTCTCGCTCTGGGAGTCCTTCGTCGCGGTCGCAATGGGCATCGGCCTCGTCGCCGTCTTCGGGGAGACGTTCGACCGCCAGAGCCCGCTGGTCAGAAAACTCTCGGACAACGCGTTCGCCGTCTACATGTTTCACCCGCCGATCATCGTCGGAGTCGCCCTGCTGTTCGGTACGGTCGCCCTGTACCCGGTCGCGAAGTGGCTCCTCCTCTGTCTCATCTGCGTCCCGCTCTGCTTTGCCGCGACCCACTTCGTCTTCCGCAGGATCCCCCTCCTGAAAGATGTCCTCTGATCATCCGCGAAAGAACCCGGCGAGTATGGGCGCGAGGACCTCCGGGCTGACGTTGTGCGCCTGCCCCTCCACGATCCGGAGCCTCGCGTGCGGCAGGATCCCGCTCAGCCGTTCGGCGGTCGCCCTCATGAACGGGAGGCTCGCGCCCCCGCTCATCACCAGCGTCGGGACCGTCACGGCGGCGGCGAGGTCGGCCGGGATGGCAGCCGTTGGACCGAGGATCCCGATGTGGTCGTAGGCGAGGGTCGGGGCTCCAGCCTCCATCGCCGGCCAGAACGGCGCCTGGCGCATGCCGGCAACCTGGTCGGCCGACAGGCCGGTGAGCTGCAGAAAGAGGGCGACGGCATCCCCGTTTCTCCCATCGGCCAGGAGCGCGGCCAGCCGGGAGACGTACTCCTTCCATGCGGCCTCCCCCCGCGGGTCCGCGGTGTACGGGACCTCGTAGAGGGCGAGCCGCGCGACCCTTCCGCCGAGTTTCGCGGCCGCCAGCAGGGCCAGCGCTCCGCCGGACGAGTGGCCGTAGACGAACGCCTCGCCGCCGGCCGCGTCGATCAGCGCCTCGAGGTCCTCGATCTCGCGGTCCACGGCATACGGCCGGGTGTCGCCGCTATCCCCCTTCCCGCGCCGGTCGTAGGCAACGACGGTGAAATCGTTCGCGAGCAGCCCCGCGAGGGCCGGCACGGACCCGAGGGCGCGGGTGGCCAGCACGCCCGGCACGATGACGAGGGCGGGGCCGCTCCCCCGCCGGTCGTACGCGATCGTCGTGCCGTCCTGGGAAGTGACAGTGCTCATGACGCGCTCCATGTACGTCGGACGGTCGATAAGGGTGTCGGTCTCCGGCAGAACACGGGCGGAGGAGACGGCATGGCCCCGACGATTCGATCGGCGGGGGTGTCCCGGCGCATTCCCCATGCATACCGCGGGGTGCACGGCTCCGCGATGGCGAACCCGACGGCGGAGGCGTTCCTCCGCGACACCGGGTTCTCGCTCGGCCGCCGCCGGCCTCCCGGCCCCCCTGCCGTCACTCCGCCCCGAGTGCGAACGGGGGCCGCATCAGCCAGAACGCGATGCCGATCCCGACGACTGCCAGCACTGCCACGTACGGAAATACCCCGAGGTACGACCCGGTCATGGTCCGGACGGACCCGGCGAACATCGGTCCGAAGAGGGCGCCGGCGCCATAGGCGAGGTAGACCAGCCCGTAGCACCGCGGGTAGTCCCTGGTCCCGAAGAAGGCCGCGGTGGACGTCGGAGCGATTGCGGGCCAGGCACCGATCGCCCCCCAGAGCAGGGCGAACGAGAGGATGTAGATCGGCAGGACGGGCGCCCGCCAGAGCAGGACGGAGGCGACGGAGATGAGGCCGAACGAGAGCATCGCGGTGTTCCGGGGGTTCAGCCGGTCGGTGAGTATCCCGAAGAGCGGCCGGCCGCCTCCGTTGAAGACCGCAAAGACGCTCACCAGCAGGGTCGCCGCCCCGGATTCGAGCCCCACAACCTCCGTTCCGAACGGGAGCGCGATGGAGATCGCCATCAGTCCGGCCGAGCAGGCGAGGAAGAAACAGACCCAGAGCCCGTAGAACGTCGGGGTCCGGACCATGTCCCTCCGGGTGCACTCCATCGGCGGTGCCGCTCCGGACGACGAGGGGGACGGAGCCCATCTCGCGGGCCTCCAGCCGGCCGGCGGCAACGAGAGGCAGAGGGCGAGGAGCGGGAGGACCACGAGGAAGGCGAGCCCGAAGGTCCGGAATGTCGCGATCACCCCGAACAGGGCGATCAGGCGACCGGCGATCACGCCCGTCACCAGCGCCGACGCGCCGAAGCCCAGCAGGGTCAGGCCGAGGGCGGTCCCGCGTCGATCGGGAAACCAGCGTGCCGCCAGGGTGAGGGGCACGCCGTACGTGATACCGACGCCGGCTCCGCCGACTCCCCCGAACGCGAGGGCAAGGTACTGCGGCGAGGGAGAGACGGAGGCGAGGAGCCAGCCGATACCCGTCACGCATCCCCCCAGGAGCGCGACCCGTCGGGGGCCGTGGATCTCGATGTACCGCCCCGTCAGGGGCATGAACAGGGCGAAGGCGACGAGGAAGAGGGAGAACGGGAGAAGGACATCGCTCGCGCTCGCCGGTCGGCCCAGGGCCGCGAAATGGGCGGTCAGCGGATCGACAAAGACGCTGTACGCATAGATGCTCCCGAGCGCGAGGTTGATGCAGAAGCCGATGGCGATGAGGACCCATCGTCCCTGCTCCGGGGCCCTCCCGAAGAGGGTCGTCTCCGTCCTGGCCGATGAGGGTCGCCTTCCGATCATGTGCCGTTCGGTCCGGTGCAATGGTGATCGACAGAGGGTTCGCCCCGGATGCCACCGGGGAAGCGGAATTGCGGGAACCGTCAATTCGTGAAGCACGGGGATCGCTTACCGAGGCGGATACCGTACCGTATCGGAAAATGGTGCGTGGCCCGGATCGCGAGACGAGATGAGACCAGGTGCATCGACGGACAATGGTCCATCCTATTATTAATAATTAATCATGAACAATTGTTGAACCATCGGTCGGACGGGAGCCCTGTTCGCCATGCGCCCGACTATCGCGAAGCGGCCGCAAGGCCCCGGCCGGTCCATCCGCCTGCTCGCCGCTTCGTCTCCCCGCGTCCGCGCCTCCTCAGAGCTCCAGCCCCGTCGAGGGTTCGGCCGGCAGGGACTCGACCTCGATGTAGACCCGGTGGGCCTCGGGGTACGCGCTCTTCACGCTGGCCTCGATCCGGTGGATCGCCTCGATCATCTGCTCGGCCGAGATCTCGCGGGAGAACGAGACCTCCATGGTCACGAGCAGATCGTCGGGGCCGTTGTACAGGGTCAGGATGTCGCCGGCCCGCTCCACCACCGGGTCCGACTCCACGATCCGCCGGATCTCCGCGAGCTGCTCGGGGCTGACGCCCTCGCCGAGCAGGAGGTTCCCCGTCCGCGACGCCAGGGTTGCGGCGACGCTCATCAGGAGCAGGCCGATCGCGATCGAGGCCGCGCCGTCGAAGTACGGGTTCGCGAAGAGGTGGCCGAGGAAGATCCCGAGGAACGCGAAGACCAGGCCGAGCATGGCCGCGCTGTCTTCGAAGACGACCATGTAGATGCTCGGGTCCTTCGACTGCATGACGAACTGCCACGGGGCCGTCTCGCCCCTGGCCCGCCTGAACTGCCGCGCGGCCACCGTGAACGAGCTCGCCTCGACGACGAAGGAGGCGGCGAGCACGAGATAGGCCGACGTGGGGTCGCGCAGGGCCGCGCCCGGCACGATCTCGAGGATGTGCGTGATCCCCTCGTACAGGGACATGCCGCCGCCGATGCCGAAGATGGAGATCGCCACGATGTTCGTCCAGAAGTAGAGGGACCTGCCGTGGCCGAACGGGTGCCGCGCGTGCGCCGGGCGCCTCGAGCGGTTCAGGCCCAGCAGGATGAGCCCGCCGTTGCCCGTGTCGACGAGCGAGTGGATGCCCTCCGAGATCATGGCCGACGATCCCGTGAGGGCCGCCGCGACGAACTTGATCAGCGCGATGATCACGTTGCCGGCGATGGCCACGATGACCGATAGCCGCGACCCGCTCTGTTTGACCGTGCTCTCCCTCCCCGGCGTGGCGGTTCCGGCGCGAAGTCGCGCGGAGGGCCGCCATTCCGACTGATGGCAGCGGTATCGCGGAGGAGGTATTTATGCTGGACGTTCCGGCGGGTCCCGCGGCCCGCCGGGTACGGTTCAGAGGAGGTTGAAGAGCCGGACGACGTCGGCGAAGTCGATCCGGCTGTTGTCGTTGAAGTCGAACCACCACCGCTCGTTCTCGTCGATCCAGGTCATCCTGTCGAAGAAGAGCACGATGTCCGCGAAGTCCGCGCGCCGGTTGCCGTTCAGGTCCTCGTACAGGCCGTCGAAGTCCGGGTCGGTCGGCGGGAGCGGCGCCCCCTCCACGGTGACCGGGAGCTGGCCGCGCTGCGAGTACTCCGCGTAGCCGTACTGGTAGGAGATGAGCCGGACCTCCCCGCTCGCGGCCGTCGTGAATACCTCGGCGCCGGCGTCCTGGAGCCGTTTGACCACGGCCTGGCTGGGATGGTCGTAGGGGTTGAACCGGCCACACTCGATGACAGAGACGTTCGGCCGGACGGCGGCGACGAACGGCGCCCCCGTCGCCGTGTCGCTCCCGTGGTGCCCGACCTTGAGGAAGGTGAAGTACGTCCGGTTAAGCGGGATGCCCGACGCCAGGATCCGGCCCTCGGCCTCCGTCCCCGCGTCGCCCATCAGGAAGAACGAGGTCTCGCCCCAGACGAGGCGGAGGACGATCGAGTCCTCGTTCTCGTCCCCTATCCTGACGGGCTGGGGGTTGAGGACCGTGACCGTGATGTTCGCGGGGTCGAGCGGGATCATCTCGCCGGCCGTGAGGTTCCGGGCCGGGATGCCGCGGAGGGCGAGCTCCCGGTGGAGCGCGGCGGCGGTCTCGCTCGCGGCGGGGTCGCCGTTCTCGAGGTACTCGTCGACGGCCACGGACTCGACCACGGAGGCCATGCCGCCGATGTGGTCGGCATGGTCGTGGGTGCCGACCAGGTAGGCGAGGCGCCCGACCCCGTTCTCCGCGAGGCGCGAGGTGACGTTCGCGCCGGCCGAGGCCTCGCCGGCGTCGACGAGCATCGCCTGGCCGTTCGCCGCCTGGACGAGGCACGCGTCGCCCTGGCCCACGTCGAGGAAGCGCAGGGTCAGGGTGCCGGGCTCGTAGGCGGAATGGGCGGCGGCGGGAACGACGACGAGGAGCGCGAGGAGCAGGAGCAGAAGAGAGCGGTTCACGGCAACACCATTGGAATGGCGATTGGCCGAGAGGATGATAGGGGTTTCGGTCGGTTCGCGACGACGGGGGTTCGACGGTCGCCGGGGCGAGTCGACGCACGTTTATGCCGGAGAGGAGATAGACTAAGGACTGTCCGCACCGCCCGATGGGCCGATACGCGGTCCTACCCGCCCCGAATCGTGGAAGATCCCGGAGAACCTGTGATGAAGACCCCGTTCTGTCCCGTCCGTACCGATCGCAGCATCGCTTCCGTCGAGAGTACCGACCGCCGGAAAGGCCGATCGCCATGACCGGGACATCGCCCGAGCGGACCGCCGGCCGGTCCCTCGAGTCGTTCGCGAAGGAGATCGACGATGCCGCGGAAGCACGCGGCACGACCCGGGCCGCGGTCCTCGGCGCCGTGATCGCGGGGCTCGAGGAGCGGATCGCCGAGGACTCCGCGATCCTCGCCCTCGCCCGCCGGCTCGAGGCCGGCGAGCCGGAGCCCGTCCCGACCCCGCTCGACCACGCGATCGATATCGTCTCGCGGGGAGACGGCCAGCGGCCGTGGCCGGGAAAGGACCTGACAGAGCGCGTCGACGACCGGGCGAAGAAGCAGTCGCCCCGGCACGGCTCCCGGGACGGGTCGCGTTCCCGGCAGGGCTCGTCGTAGGGGAATTCGGCCCGCTCATCTACCCGGAGACGGGAGAAAGAAGAGGGAGGCGGGCGATGACCGCCGCACTTTTTACGACCACGAGACCCGCACCAGCGCGCAGATCACGGTACCGTCGGGCTGCCGCACCGTGGCCGTGTCGCGGTAGTCGGTCCAGACCTCCGAGTTGACGTCCCAGTAGAGGTCCGTCGCGGTGTTCGTCCCGCTGCCCGAATGGACCTTCACGCTCGCCCCCGGCGCGAGCACGAACGCCGGGAAGGTATAGACGTGGAGCGCCGCCTCGTCCTCGAGGGTGCACCCCTCCAGGTCCACCGGCGCCGTCCCGAAGTTCTGGATCGAGACGATCTCTCTGATCAGGTCGAGGTTGTTGATCCTCAGCGAATACTTCGGGTCCGTTGTTGTCGTGGGGGTCGGCTCCACCGTCACCGTCTCGGTCGGCGTTACCGTCACGGTCACCGTCGGCGTCGGCGTCACGGTCACCGTCTCGGTCGGCGTTACCGTCACGGTCACCGTCGGCGTCGGCGTGACGGTCGGCTCGCCCATGGCGGCAAAGAGAGCCGTCACGTCGGCGAAGTCGATGCGGCCGTTGGCGTTGAAGTCGAACGCCGCGACGGGCTCGTGCTCGGCGATCCAGGTCATCTGGTTGAAGAGCAGGACCACGTCGGCGAAGTCCAGCCGCCCGTTGCCGTTCAGGTCCTCGTACAGCCCGTCGCCGTTCGGATCGGTCGGCATCGCGGACATGCCGGGGATCGTCCCCAGGGAGGGCCCGAGGTCCGCATGGGCGTACTTGAGGTTGCCGTTCTCGTAGTCCAGGTAACTGATCCGGGGGTTGCCGGCGCTGTCCAGCGCGAGCGACGTCCACATCCCGACGAGCCCCGCCGCGTCGACGGTCTCGGCGTGCCAGCCCGCGCCGTCCTTCCAGGCGTACTTCAGGTCGTCGTTCGTGTCGTCGAAGTAGCTGATCCGGGGGTTGCCGGCGCCGTCCAGCGCAAGGGAGGTATCCCACCCGATCTCCCCCTCCGCGTCCACGGTCTCCGTACGCCAGCCCGCGCCGTCGTTCCAGGCGTACTTCAGGTCGTCCTTCGTCATGTCCGTATCGTCGAAGTAACTGATCCGCGGGTGCCCGGCGGCGTCCAGCGCCAGGGACGAGCACTTCCCGGTATACCCCGGCACGTCCACGGTCTCGGTGTGCCAGCCCGCGCCGTCCTTCCAGGCGTACTTCAGGTCGTCGGCATTCTCGTAGAAGTAGCTGATCCGCGGGTTGCCGTTGCCGTCCAGCGCGAGCGACGTGTACCACCCGACGATATTGTGCGTCTCCACGGTCTCGGCGTGCCAGCCCGCGCCGTCCTTCCACGCGTACTTCAGGTCGGCGTTCGAGTGGTCGTAGTAACTGATGCGGGGGTTGCCGGCGGCGTCCAGCGCGAGCGACGAGTATTCCCCGACCCACCCCGCGGAGTCGACCGTCTCGGTATGCCAGCCCGAGCCGTCGCGCCACGCGTACTTCAGGTCGCCGTTCATATCGACCGAACCGTCGTAGTAACTGATGCGGGGGTTGCCGGCGGCATCGAGCGCGAGCGACGTGTACCACCCGACGATCCCCTGCGAGTCCACGGTCTCGGTCTGCCAGCCCGCGCCGTCGTTCCAGGCGTATTTCAGGTCGCCGTTCGTATCGTCGTAGTAACTGATGCGGGGATGGCCGGCGGCGTTCAGCGCGAGGGACGTAAAAAAGCCGACCCCTCCGGCCGAGTCCACCGTCTCTGTCTGCCAGCTGAGGGCGGACACGACCCCCGTCCCGAACGCAGCCAGCAGGAAGAGGGCGAGGAGGGCTGCCGGCAGGCGCCGCGGACGGGTCGGCGTCATCTGTTCGTCACGTGCAATCACATTCAATAATCACCGAGAGAAGGCAATAAATCCTCCCGGAGCGGCAATGATTCCGTGGCGCCGGTGCCCGCCGGGACGCGCTCGAGGGCGCGATCGGCGGACGGGGAGCGTATTCGCGACCGCCGCGGGCGGCGGTCACCGAGCCGCGCCCGTCTTCTTTTTATAGACCACGCGCCCGGCTGTCGCCGGCGGATTTCGACGGGCCGCCGGCGGCCGTCGCGACCCGGGGAGCGATGGTCGCGACCTCCCTGGCACTGCCGGCATGGTGCGATGCGTCCCTCTCGCCCGTTTCACCACCCTGAACGGGTAGAGAGAAGATGACCGGGGACCTGAGACAGACAGAGATCGATGCGAAGGCCGAGTCGGGGTCCGCAGCCTGCCGGATGCTCGGCGAGTACAACGCCATCATCACGATGGAAGCCCCCGGCGAGAGAGCGGTGATGAAGACCGCCCCGGCCGTTCCGGCGCAGGAAGCGCGGCTGCTCGTCGAGTGGACGCGACGGCCACCATTTTCTTCGGGCGTTCGATAGAGAGACGGAGAGCGAGAGCCGTTCACCGCGGTCCCCGGAGATCGGTGACGGTCCGTCAGGGTGCACCGACACCGAGGGCTCCGGCGATCTCGGCAAGCGCCGCCTTCTCCGGTTCGCTCACCGCAACTCCGCCCTCTTTCGATGCCTCCGCCACTTTCATGCCGATCGCCATGACCCAGCTCTTGCAGGCCTCCGCCTCTTCGGGGGGGACGTTTGCCAGGGCTGTTGCCGCGGACCGGCAGGCCTCGAGGGTCTTTGCCCGGTACCCGCCCTGGTCGTTTCTCCAGGCGGTCTGCTGCTCCGCTATCAGGTCCCGTGCCCGCGCCTGCGTCTCGGCGACGAGCAGGCCGACGAGGGACGATCCGCTGGCCGCCGCGAGATCGGCCGGTTGCTGCATCATCGCTTTCGTCTCGCCCCAGATGCCCAGCATATTCGGGGCGGCCATCATGACCGTCATCGAGACTGCGTAGGGCAGGCTCACGAGGTTCTCCCACGCTTCGTGAGTGAAGTTCTCTTTGATTCCCATTCTCCTCACCGATTCACCAGGACGTTCGCGGAGGCAAAAAAGGTACGTACCCGGTGAATGCCGTCCGGTGGCGGTCGCCACGAAACGATCGAAGCGATCGGCGAACGATCGATGCGGACGAGGCGGGGTCGGCGCATCTCGCGACTCTCCGTGGAAAGAGCGTGCGGGGCAAGGCCACGGCCGGCAAATCATTAAGGTCTCCGCCGCGGTTGTCAGGTCGGGCGCGGCTCGCGGCGCCGCGATGAGGACGGGCCATGGTCGAGATCGGATACACGCTGAGCACCGAGGAGCACGACGCGCCGACCCTCGTGAGAAACGCCCCCGCGGCCGAAAAGGCCGGGTTCGACTTCCTGACCGTCTCGGACCACTACCACCCCTGGATCGGGGCCGAGGGGCAGTCGCCGTTCGCCTGGACGGTGCTGGGCGGGGTTGCGGCGGTCACGGACCGAGTGACGGTCGCAATCGCCGTCACCTGCCCGACGATCAGGTACCACCCCGCGCTCGTGGCCCAGTGGGCCGCGACGGCCGCGAGCCTGATGGAGGGGCGGTTCGAGCTCGGGATCGGCTCGGGCGAGAACCTGAACGAGCACATCTACGGCGACCGCTGGCCGCCGGCGACGGTCCGGATCGCGATGATGAAAGAGGCGATCGACGTGATCCGGACGCTCTGGAAGGGCGAGGTCACGGACTACTACGGGACGTACTTCGTCGTCGAGAAGGCGAAGGTCTTCTCCCTGCCCCGGACCCTGCCGCCGATCGTCGTCTCGGCCACGGGGCCGATCGCGGGCAAAGTGGCGGGCGAGGTCGGGGACCAGCTGGTCCTCCCCATGGGCGACCCGGAGAAGGTCCGCACGGTCATGGACGCGTTCAAAGCCGCGGGCGGGAGCGGCAAGCCCTGCATGACCCAGGTCTCGTTCTGCTACCACGAGGACGAGACGAAAGCGAAGGAGATCGCGTACCGGTACTGGCCGATCTCGGCGAACAAAGGCCAGCTCAACCGCGAGCTGCCGAGCTGGAAGCACTACGAGCAGCTCGCCACGATGACGACGCCCGAGCAGGTGGCGGAGAAGGTCGTCTGCGGTTCGGACCTCGAGCGGTTCGTGGCGAAGGTCCGGTCGGCGCGGGAGCTGGGCTTCGACCGGATCGCGATCCACCAGGTCGGGCCGGAACAGGAGAACTTCCTCGGGTTCGCGAAGGACGAACTGCTGCCGGCGTTCCGGTGATACTATTTTTTATCGGCCGGTCAGCGGACAGTCGTCCCCGATTGCTGCTCCGCCTCGGCGCCCTCGAGGCAGAAGGTGAGGTGCTCGAGCCCGAGCTCCTCCGTGACCGGGCAGGCCGGGCAGACGCACCCGAGGTCCTCGGTGATGCAGCGGGGGCTCCTGCCGAGGACGCAGTAGAGCCGCTCCTGCGCGTCGCCGGCGCAGGGCGTGTACGTCGGGCACTGCGGGCAGATGCACGCCTGCCGCAGCCGGTCCCGGTCGGTCCCTTCGGAATGCGAGGCGGTGGCGGGTGCGTCCATCCCCGTTACCTCCCCCGCATCGCGGGAGGCAGCCCGCCGTGGACGCCCGCGATCTGCCACTCCCTCTGCAGCACGCGTTCGAACTCCTCCCCCGCCGCCTCGAGGGCCTCCTGGGTGAAGTGACACGTCGCGCGGGGAAAGACGTCCGCCTCCTCCCGGGAGAGGTGACAGCTCGTCAGATCGAGGAGCGGCACGAGCTTCGATTCCCATAACCGGGCGGTGAGCGGGGTCCCGGCCAGGTCATCCGCGAGCATATCCATGCCCCGGTGCCCCGCGATCAGCGCGAGGGTATCCGCGAGCAGTTCGGGCGTCCTCTCCATCTGCGGAAAGATGGTCGCCTCCTCGGCCACGGCGTGGGCATGGACCCGGGCCACCAGGAACGGGTAGACCTCCTCCCTGAGCGCCGCTGTCTCAACGGTGCTCTTTCGGAGCCACGCGAAGATCAGGCGGAAGTCGTCGTGATCGCGTTTGATGTACTCTCCTACTGTGGTTGCCATATCCCTGTCTCCCCCGTGACCGGCCCTGCCGGCGTCGGGCTCGCACTGGGTCACCACTTCGGAGCCCGAATATAAATACATTGGGCTCTAGCGTTCCGGACGGTCACGGACTTCCAGTGCGTGGCGGCGGCAACGCGAGCCCGGTCGAGCCCCCGGTGTTCCTCGAATAAAGAAGATCAGATGATTAGATCTCGCTGATCTCTCCGGTCTCGCCGTTCACGAACCAGGTGCAGGCGATCCCGTTCATCGCGAGACGGGAGCGGGAACGGACCGTCCCGTCGACGCTCCACGACGAGATCACGGCGGAGGTCTCGAGATACCTGCGCCCGTCGGCGGCACCGGGAAGGACGGGGCGATCGGTCGCGCTCAGACCGCCGTAGTTGTCGATCAGGAGAACCGTCTCTTCGTCGGCACCGGTCCGGGCGTCGATGAGGAATCCCAGCTTGTCGTTATACAGGTACACGGTGCCGCTGTCGATCGCCGCGACGATGGTATCGTCCGGGAAGTCCAGGCGACGAAGGGTCCGGTTGTCGCTCTCGTTCACGACATAGACCGTGCTCGGGTACGGTGCTCTCGTGAAATCGACCATCGCGACCACGACCGTCCGTTCGTCCCGCGCGATCAGCACGCCGGTCCCGATCCCCGGGAGGACGTACGCGTGCGCGGGAGCGGGATGAGGGCCGCTCTCGAAGCCGGCGCAGGCCCCCGGCAGCTGGACGCTCGTGCGATCGAACTGCGGCAGGACCGCGTACGTCGCGAAGAACAGTCCCAGCACGATGCAGAAGACGGCGGCCCCCGGGACGAGAAACCCCCTGAACCCGTGTTCGCGGGATCGGAGGATGCCCATCGCTCCGGCGACGAGCGGACCGCCCAGGAACGCCAGGGCGGCAAACGGGTAGAACGCCGAACCCGGCTCGTGCAGCAGGACAATGTACACCAGGCCAGCCGCGACGCTGAAGAGCGTGCCGGCGACGATACCCGTCGCGATAGGCGCTCCGTGCGAACTGTTCATTCGGTCCCCTTCTCTCTATCGCTATCACCCGTAATGAACCGGTACGACGCTCCGGGCATTCCATTGTTTCCGATGTCTGTCACTGTTTTTTTCGCACCCGGTGTGGCGACGTCCACGAGTTCCGCGGTGCTGCTGTCCACTCCACGCGCAGCTATAGGTAGTGAGCGAAAAGGGCAGCGAAACGCGAACGGCACTGCATCCAGGCATCGGAGGAAGGAGAAGGTAGAGAAACGAGCCAGTAATCGCGTACCGACGAGTATCGTATCGACCAGAGCGACGGAGTGGAAGCAGGATGGACGTTGAGGAGGCGGACACCGACTATCTGGTCTTCGCGCTCGGTGTTTGGTCGCCCGGGTCTTCCCGGTCATGGAATGCGAAACCGCTCCCCGAGGACGCGGTAAAAATGAGTCCGGAGGGTCACAGGTGGTTGAAGAGCCAGGCGACGTCGGCGAAGTCGACCCGGCCGTTCCCGTTGCAGTCGAAGGCCGTGACAGGCTCGTTCGCCGCGATCCAGCTGAGCTGGTTGAAGTACAGGACCACGTCCGCGAAGTCGGCGCGGCCGTTGCCGTTGACGTCCTCGTACCGCCCGTCGCCGTTCGTGTCGACCGGCAGCGCCGCCCCGGGCGGGACGGCTGCGACATGCAGAATCCCCGCCTGGTTGATGGCGATGAGATCGACGTTCGTCCTCGAGGCACCGAACGTCACCTTCACGATGTTGCTGCCGGCCGCGAGGTGAAGCGTGCCCGCAGAGGTGAACGTCCTGTACGTGTCGAACGAGCCGGTGGATGCGACACTGATGGTGGTCGACGAGCTCCCGGACGAGACAGTCACCGTCTTTGCGGCCGCGTCGGGGTTGGCGGCTCTGAGTGCGATGGGGTAATCGCCGGCCGTTGCCGCCGTGACCGTGTACCTGAGGTATTCGCCGCCGATGACCCAACCCACAGTACGGCCGCTTCCACCGGCCTCGATATCGACGTCGTCGGTGCGGTCTATCCCCCCCGCGTTCCCGGTGGTGGTGTCGTAGTAGGCGACATTCTGTCCTCCGAAGTCATAGTCTTCCGCCTGGACCGTTCCGGGAGCGGTGTGCGGTCCGTTGTACGGCTGCTGTGCTGCCATGGGTGTGAAAGCGAACCGCGCCCGCGCACCGGTGGACGTCAGCTGGATCTGGTCGACCACCACGTTCGTCCGCTGGCCGGCGTAGGAGTTGGAGTTCGGAACGGTGGTCGGGCCCAGCGATCTGGACGTCGTATAGATGTCGTTCTGGTCGTAATAGCCCGAACCGTCCACCGTTCCTCGTTCCAGGTGTTCCTGGCCGTCGGCCTCCATGAAGCGCAGGAGTCTATGCGCCGTGTAGGAGTTGTCGTACGCGAAACCCGTGCCCTGCGAGTTCAGGCGGGCATCGACATGCCAGATGAAGAGCCCTTTTGCCGTGTAGGGAACCGCGCCGGCATACTGGCCCCCGGGGCGAGGCCAGACGATACCCGGGTCGTTTCCTTTCTTCGGTTCCCGGTACTCCGCCATGAAGAACTCGGAGTAGGAGTCGAGCGAGGCGCCCGGCATGATCAGGACGGCGTTCCGGCTCGTTGTCGAGGGTTGCAGGTCGATGATATGCGACCCTTCCGAGACGATGGTCGGGGTGAGCCAGCCCAGCAAGTATTTCGAGAAGGCGTTGTGATCGCCCCAGTTCCCGCCCATCATGTCCCAGCCGCCAATATGGCCCCGCGGTCCGATCGAGAGATCGTAGTCGTAGTAATCCGGGAGACCCAGGAGATGGCCGGTCTCGTGGATATCGATGCGTGGGGAGTAGTGAGGGTAGATGCCATCCATATCCTCGTTCTCGGATGCATACCAGGACGAGACGTACTTATTGACCGTCTTCCCGTCGACCTGGAAATCCCACCAGTTCGAATACTGGCACGCCCAGAATAAAGAGTTCCATTCTCCCGGTGCCCCGGCCCACTTCAAGAAGACCGCGTCAAGGACTCCGTCATTATCGTTATCGTACTTCGAGAAGTCGATCTGAGAATCTACTCCCTGGAGAACCTCGCAGACAAGGTCCGAGCGGGCCATCTGCTTCCCGACCCCCTCTCCATAGAGATATGCCCACCTCGCCTCGTAGTTCCGTGCCGACTGCTCGTACTGGGCCCGGGTCCAGGGGGAGCGGTACCACCCGTAGACATCGCCCTGGACCGTCAGCTGGTTGTAGGAGGACCGCTGGTAGAAGTTCCGGAGGCTCTCCACAGGGTACATGCTGGAGTCCCCCGCCCCGAACATCCTGCTCTGGACCTCGCTCGCGGTCTGGCCGCTCAGGTGCGGCGCATCCGCGAAGTCGACGAGGATCACCGGTACCCGGACCGTCCCCTTCGACGGCAGTGTTCTCCATCCCGGGGGACTGGACAGACGGGATTGCCTTGAAGAGGTGCCGAGACGAGTATCGAGGTCCTGGTAGATGTGGTCGAGCAGGGCGGGGTCGGGCTGTGAATGGTCTCCGTCCCAGATCGGGCCGCCGGGTGTCGAGACGAAGCCCTCGGGCGGCAACCCTCCCCCTACAGCGGCAATGTCGATGTCCGTCCGGATGTCAAAACCCCCGGGGGCAGTATCCGAGGCGTTCGAAGCGTTCGGCAGAAGGTCGATGGCGGAACAACTACCTGCCAGGCCGGCAAGCAGGCCGATGACAAGGCAGAATCGGACGGAGCAGAGCAGAGGGTGGGCGTGCAAGGGGAAGGACTCCTTCGGGTGCGAACGGGGATATTCGTCCAGCATGACCCTGATGCCCGCACCGGTGACGGGGGGCGGAAGAGCAGGGGGAGATGCAGGCTGGTACAATAACTTTCGAATTATCCATTGTGGTTACAGCCAGCATCCATATACATTTCGTTTTCTTCGCCGACACGCATTGTACGGATACGATGGATATCGCGAGCCGATCGCCGAGGGCGGTGCTTCCGGGTGATACGGAAGAATCTGCATCGGGCCGCGCTGTGCCCGCTTCGAAAACCCGGCGGCTTGGGGTTCTGATGGCAGATCTCTCCCCCACGATGGGCGAGCACACGGCGATGTCCATTCCCGGGACGGGTCTTTCAGTCGTGCGGCGGGATGGGCGTATCTGAAAGGACTTCGACGACGAGAGACATCGTTCGATCACGCCTCCGATGAGTCGTGTTCACGACGCACCCATCCGGTCGTCCTCATTCAGTCCTTTTCATGTTCCTCGATTGATCCGAACCCGGGTCAGATGACGGCGATCGAAACGGGGAAATGCCCGCACGAAACACGCGGCGTCTCCGAAGGAACGTCGACAACGACTCCGAACCGGTTGCGTCCGCGGTGAGGACGCCGGATACATACAACCGGAAGTCCGCGGTCACGAAGAGGCGTCTCCGCGGCCTCATCGTTACGGTGCCCCGATCGTACTCGATGCGGGACACCAGACGGCCGAAGCCGCATCTCGTCCGGGCAGGTGGCGCTGATGAAGGAATGGAAAAAGGAATTCCGATTATGTCCCGTTCTTCAGGAGTGTCTTGATGGTTTCAGCCAGGTTGTTGATATGGCCCTCCAGCGGCGGGGTGAACGCGTCGAGCCATTGGGGTGTGCTGATAAGGAACTCCATCGTCTTGGACGGCGGAACGTCTTCGATCTTGAACGGAATGATTGTCACCCTCTTCGATAGGGCGAGGGTAACCTCTCGCTTCACAAAGGGGGATTCGTTCGACTGTGACGATAGAACGAGGACCAGTATCCTGCTCGCATTGATGGCATCGACGATCGCCTCCTGGTATTCCGTTCCGTGCAGAATGTTCCGGGGAGCGATCCAGCACCAGATCCCGCGTGCCTCGAGGCCCGCGCAGATCTCGTCGGCGATCGCCTTGTCCTCCTTCGAATAGCTGATCATCACTTCGCGGTTAACGATGTCGGGTGCCGGGTGCACTCCTTCGGGATGGGACCTGGCTTTGCCGAGCGACGGGATGATGCGCCCGGAGATCGGGGGCTTGGTCGGCTTTGCTTTCTGTTGCGGGGGCTTTCCGCGCGAGCGGCCTTTCACCACAATCCCGCCGATCAACAGGGCGCCCGCACCGACGAGGAAGAGCATCAGGTAGTCCGGAGATTGGCCCGGGGGCTGGCCTCCGCCACCGTTGGAGGGTGCAACAGTAGGGCCAGCCGTAGTAGTCTTTGTAGTTGTACCACTGCCGGTCGTCGCGATCGAGGAAGGACCTGTGCCGGACCCGCCCTGAGCGTACTTCAGAATCTTTCCTGCGCTGACGATGTAGATGTTGCCGGGGCCGTCGACCGCGATCCAGCTGGGACTATTGATGGAGTCTTCTTTGCCGAATTTCGTGACGAACGTACCGGCCGACGTGAACTTCTGGATACGGCCGTTACCGGAATCCGCGACATAGACATTGCCGGCGCTGTCGACCGCGATACCCTGCGGATTGCCGAACAGGCCATCGTCGGTGCCTGCATATCCCCAGTCCATGACGAATGTACCGGTCGACGTGAACTTCTGGACCCGTTGATTGCCCGCGTCGGTAACATAGACGTTGCCGGCGCTGTCGACTGCGACATCGTGCGGATTGGAGAACTCCGCGTCCCTCGAGCCGGCGTACCCCCATTTTGTGATGAACGTGCCGGTTGACGTGAACTTCTGGATCCGTTGATTGCCCGTGTCGACTACGTAGACGTTGCCGGCGCTGTCTACCGCGATACCCTGAAGATCCGAGAACTGGCTGTCTTCATGGCCGTATTGACCCCATTTCGCGAGGAAATTCCCGGACGAATCGAACTTCTGGATCCGCTGGTTTCCATTGTCGGCGACATAGACGTTACCCGCGCTGTCCACGGCGACACCCAGCGGACGGGCGAACAGCCCGTCTTCTTTGCCTTCATGACCCCATTTCGAGATGAACGCGCCGGTCGACGAGAACTTCTGAATCCGGCAGTTGTAGAAATCTGCGACGTAGACGTTCCCGGCAGTATCCACGGCGATACCCTGCGGACCATTGAAGTACCCGTCTCCCTTGCCGTCACTTCCCCATCGAGTGACATATGAGTATCCGCCTTCGGCCGAAACAATCGGAACAAAGAGTACAATCAGCAAGAGAGCGCACAGGCCGACATGACGAATATACGAGTATTTCAATGCGAATCACCTGGAGATGATTGACTTTGACGTTTCCCGATTTACCTTTTCTGTTTCTTTTTCTATAGAATGCGATCTCTCGATCCATGGCAGGTTCCGGGCCCGGTGGGTATGGCCGCGATCCCCTCATCATCGGCCGCAGGTTATCGCTGGTCTCATAAGCCGACGGAGTCCCGATCACCCGATACCGGGACTCTCCCCGTTGCTACTTCCCGAGCGGCTCGGTGCGATCTGGCACCAGTTTGAGGTCCATGCGGTCGAGGGTCGGCGGGATACTCCGGATAAATACCGCTCCGAGAACGGCCACGGTCCCCGTTGACAATAATGTGGCCGGACGTAGCCTTGCTGTCGCCGCGAAGGCCGACGGAGAAAGGGAGATGGGACGCCTGATGGGCCGGAGCTGGCCCCGGCGCGAAAAAAGAGGGTCAGGTGGCCCGGATGTACCCGGCCCGGCGGACCTCCTCGACCGAGTTGTCGGTATAGACGATCTTCACGTACGGGCTGAAGCTGCCGGCCGCGGGGTAGAAGAACGTCGGGTTCGTCGCCCGCGAGTTCCAGGTGGTCAGGTGTGCCGGCGCGTCGAACGACCACCAGGCCGACTTCACGGTCTTGCCGGCGGCCGGGGAGAGCGTGAACTTCACGGCCGTGCCCTTCGATGCCGAGAGCGGCGAGGCTGTGAACGAGGCCCCGGCGGCGCCCGTCGGCGTCGCGGTGACCGTCGGAGTCGGCGTTCCCGTCGCGAACTCCAGGTAGTCGAGGTTGAACGACCCGGCCCTGCCCGTCTCGACCCGGACCGTGTTCCGGCCGGCGGCGAGGGGGACGTCCGCGAGGGTCGCAGTCTGCCAGGCGCCGAACGAGCCCGTGGCCGGGACCGTCAGCACCCGGGCGCCGCCGTTGACCCGGACGGAGACCGGCACCGCCGAGCCGGGGTTCGCAACGCGGATGGAGACGGTATAGGTCCCGGCCGCGGCCGCGTCCACGGAGTACTGGAGGTACTCGCCCGGACGGATCCAGCCGACGTCGTAGTTCGAGCCGCCGCGCTCGATGTCGACGGCGTCGTGGCGGTACGCGCCGCCCTCGTTCGCCGGGGTGGTGTCGGCAAAGCCGCCCGTGTCGTAGTCCTCGGCCTCGACCCTGCCCGGCACGGCGTGGACCGACGGGTACGGCTGGCCGCCGCCCGCGGGGACCTGGCCTGCCGAGAGGAGGAGCCAGTCCAGGTTGATCCGTTCGGTCCCCTCGAAGGCCAGGGTCACGGTGTGGCGGCCGGCGCGGAGGGGCAGGGGCTCGATCCCGCCGAACTCGGCGTAGCTCGTCCAGCCGCCCGTGGAGCGCACATCGACCTCGGTGACGGGCTCGCCGTCGAGGAGTACCAGGACCGACTTCCGGGCCGGGTCGGGGTTCGCGGCCCGGAGCGTCAGGGAGAAGCTGCCGGCGATGGTCGTGTCGACCGTGTACGTCAGCCGCTCGCCGGCGCGGGTCCAGCCGACGTCGGTGACGCCGTTCGCGGTCTCGATGTCCACGCCCTCGGCCGGCCGGTACGCGCCGCCGAGGTTCGCGGGCTCGGCGTCGTGGTACGCGACGCCCTCGCCGCCGGTGTCGAAGTCCTCGGCCTCGATCCGCGCCGAGGGCACGTGCGGGCCGGGGAAGGGCGCGTCCGTCCCGCGCTCGCGCGTAAGGCAGACGGCCACGGTCTCGCCCCTCGCCGGGTACGCCGTGATCGCGTACGCCGCCTCCAGGTAGCCCGGCATGGTCGCGACGACCTTCCGCATGGGCGTGCAGCTCCGGCAGAGGGTGACGTTCAGCGGGCCGGCGGAGGTGTTGCCCTGGTGATAGCGGGTGCCGCCCAGGCCCTCGAAGTAGATCTCCGCGCCCGCGGGCACGGTCGAGACCAGATAGTAACTCCGGTCCCCGCCGACGGGCGGCAGGTCGGGCATGACCCGGATGTAGCCCTGCCGCTCCTCGCTGTCCTGGCCGCCGGCGTTCGCGACCGTGAGGTTCACGGTGTAGTTCCCGGCCGCGGCGTAGACGTGGACCGGGCTCCGCTCGGTCGAGGTCGCGCCGTCGCCGAAGGTCCAGGTCCGGTTCGCGATCCCGTCGCCGGTCGAGGTGTCCGTGAACGCCACCGCGAGCGGCGCCGTGCCGAGCGTCGCGTTCGCCGTGAAGTTCGCCACGGGGGCCGGCGGCGCGATCGGCTCGAGGGTCAGGTCGACAGGGACGGTCTCGCCCGGCGCCGGGTACTGAGTAATGTTCCAGACGGCCGCGCGGTACCCCGCGAGGGTCGCGACGATCTGCGTCTGCGGCTGGCCCGGCAGGAGTACGGTGACGTTGAGCGGGCCCGCGCTCGTGGTCCCCTTGTAGTGCAGGTCCCCTTTGGAGCTCCGGAAGTTGATCTCGGCGCCGGCCGGGACGGTCGAGACGAGGAAGTATCCCTTGTCCCTTGCGGGCGGGGACACGGTAATATACTCCGCTTTCTCCTCGCTGTCCGTACCGCTCGCGCCCGTGACGGTCAGGTTCACGGTATAATTTCCGGCCGCGGTGTAGGTGTGGAACGGGTTCGTCTCGGTCGACGTCTCGCCGTCGCCGAAGGTCCACGACCGGTTCGTGATCCCGTCGCCGGTCGAGGCGTCCGTGAACGCCACCGCGAGCGGGGCCGTGCCGGACGTCGTGTTCGCCGTGAAGTTGGCTTCGACGGGGACGGCATCGGAGGCGAACTTCTCGACGCGGTTGTTCACCCAGTCGGCCACGTAGACGAACCCGGAGGAGTCGACGGCGATGCCGGCCGGCTTGTCGAACTGGCCGTCACCCGATCCGCGACTTCCCCATTTCGTGACGAAGTCGCCGGCGGACGTGAACTTCTGGACCCGGTCGTTGCCCGTGTCGGCGACGTAGACGCTGCCCGCGGCATCGACGGCGATGAAGAGGGGGTAGTCGACCTGGCCGTCCCCGGTGCCGGGGCCGCCGAACGAACCGAGGGGCGTGCCGGCGGTATCGAAGATCCGCACCCGCGTCGTCTGCACCTCGGAGACGTAGACCCTGGAGCCGTCGGCGTTGACCGCGATCCCGTACGGCCCACTGATCCCTCCCCACTGCGTCAGGTAACCGCCCTCGGACGTGAACTTCTGGACCCGGGAGTTGCCGTAGTCGGCGACGTAGACGTTCCCGGCGGCGTCCACCGCGATCCCCGTAGGAATGTTGAACTGACCGTTCCCGGTGCCGGGGCCGCCCCACTGCGCCAGGTAGTCGCCGTCGGACGAGAACTTCTGGGTCCGGTTGTTGAGCGCGTCGGTGACATAGACGTTGCCGTCGGGGTCGACGGCGACGCCGAACGGGGAGGAGAACTGCCCGTCCCCGGTCCCGAAGCTTCCCCACG
>JBDKUZ010000101.1:0-19613 GCA_039679395.1 Methanospirillum sp.
GTACGGCGGCTCAGTCTCGGAATCATCCCGGATCTCCAGTGTGCATGGGTAGCCGAGACAGAGCGTACAACGGAACAGCATCAGGCGCCCCCGCAGGCCAGGACCGGCACCGGGCCGTCGTTTCGCCAGTAGTGCGCCCGGACCTGGGCGCGCGGGACCATGAACGACGGGACCTCGACCGCGAACAGCCCCGGCTCGTAGACGAATACGCCGGCCGGGCGGAACTCGCCGATCAGCATCCGGAGCGACGCCGAGGTGCCGACCGCCCCGACGGGCCAGCCGTCGTCCTCGTACAGGACGGCGCTGCCGCCGGCGAAGAGGCCGGGGACCGCAACGGCCGGCGTCCAGTAGAGTCCGGGCAGCGCGCCGGCGAGCCGCCAGAGGAGGTCGTCGCCGTCCCGCTCGACCGTGCCGATGGTCGCGGTCATGCGGGCAGCCCCCGGATCCGGCCCTCGTTCGGCGGCCGGCTCGCGGCCGTGCGGCCGAGAATGCCGGCACCCTCATCATCCCGGAAGACGCACATCTCCGAGGCAGTCGTTCCCCGCTCGTGCTTGGCGGCTGGGTGGGTGGGGCTGCCCTTCATTCTGCGTCCTCCTCGATCTTCCAGAGCCCGCGCCGCACGGCGACGGCCTCGAGCAGGTCCGCGTTCTCCTCGCCGATCCCCAGCTCGCGGGCGATCTGGGGGATCCCCGCTCGAGAGACGGTCACGCACATGGCGGCGCCTCCCGGAGGAGCGGTCGCAGGAACGGAGCGCGGCCGCGGTTCGCCCGCAGCCGGTCGATGATCTCAATGTCCGCCGTTGAGCAGCGGACCGTGAGATTCACAGTCTGGTCGTCCATAGTGGTACGGCCTGATCTGGAATCTCTGAGGACTTATAATTGTAATATTAATTAATATTGCGTATCCTTGATCGGCGAGAGGGTGTCGTGCACGGCAGGCACGGAAACGACGCCCCGGGCTGACCCGCGGATCAGGAACACGCTCGACGGGCAGGTCGATGAAGGGCGGTATCTCCCCATGACGGCGTTCGTTATCGAGGCGATACTGTCAAAACGGACTTGGAGGGGAGCCCGATGGCCGGGCTGGAGCGCGAACTCGACGCGCCGGAGCGCTCGTGTGCGACGCCGAGATCCCGGGTCAACCGGACGGCTCTGCGCGCAGCGCTGCCGCGGCCGCGCTCTCCTTCAGGCGCCGGATCTCCGCCGCCAGCTCGATGAGCGACTCCGGGTCTTTCCAGAGCTCCCTCTTGGCACTCTTCAGCTCCTCGCCGGCATTCGTCGAGAGCGCCTGGCCGCAGGACGAGCAGAACCGCGAGGTCGGCGCGCAGATGGTGTGGCAGTGGGGGCAGGGGATCGGGGCGAGCGGGTCCGGTTCCGCCTCGTGGCGCTCGATCCCCGCACGTCCCAGGATCTCGGCGTCGATGTCGGCCTCGGAGAGGACCACGTAGGTCTCGAACATCTGGGTGCCGAGGTTGCCCCAGAGCATCTTCTTGATGACTGACTCCTGGTAGTTCTGCTGGATCATGTGCGTGGCACGGCTCTTGCGGAAGAGGTGGAGGTGCACGCGCTTCTCGAGACCGGCGCGCTTCGCGGCCTCCTTGATCCGCTGCCGGATCTGGGCGTAGTTCATCGCCTCCTTGCGCGACGAGAGGAAGACCCAGGCGTCGGGCCGGACCTCGGCCGGGTACACGCTCTTCCAGGCGGCCAGCATCTCCCGGGCCCAGGTGCAGCGGGCGTAGCGGACCTGGTTCTCTTTCGTGTCGTGGAGGTGGACGCCGATCCCGTATTTGTCGAACTCCACGTCCCGCCAGCGGAGCCGCCCGACCTCGCCGACGCGGGCGCCGCTCTCGTAGAGGACGGCGACGATCGCCCGGTCCCGGACCGAGCGGCAGCCGGTCAGGAGCTGCTTGATCTCGTCGGCCGTCAGCAGGGCGTCGGGCGCGGTCGTATTCTGGTCGACCGGCGGCGCCCGGATGGCCCGGACCTTCTCGGCCGGGATCGTCGAATGGCCGTTCTCGATGAGCCAGAACATGAAGGTCTTGAGCACGACGAAGTAGTCGTGCTTCGTGTTCTGCGTGAAGGGCGTGCCGCGGATGCTCGTGCCGGCCTGGAAGGCATTGAGCGCGGCGTAGAGATCGGCGAGCGTCATCCCGGCGTACGGCGTGTGGAGAAAACGCCGCCACGCGATGAGGTTGTACCGCAGCTTGACAACGCGCGAATTGCTGATATGCCGGGTCGCCTGGCGCTCGGACAGGAACTCTTCGATCAGCCGGCGGTCGTCCTCGGTGAGCCTGCCCTCGGCCGCGGACAGACGGTACGCTCGCGGGGCAGTGGTACGGTACTGTGCAGGGTAGAAGGGTGGATCGGCCTCCATGCCCGATTGTATGGCCTATGAGGACTTGAACTAATAAGGCGTAAGCCCCAGGCGCGAGTTGAACGCGCGACCTGCTGATTACAAATCAGCCGCTATGCCACTAAGCCACTGGGGCGCAGGAAGAGTATTGGAGCCGTACTGGCAAAACCCTTTCCGGGAGAGCGTGCCGGTAACCCCTTCTCCATCGGCGGCGGAAGCGTGAAGGACACCGAGGGAGAAGTATGAATTACACCGTCGGGCAACGCTCCCGCCACAGGACGATGGAGATCGGACCATGAGATACACGACGACAGCCAGCACGGCGCAGGGGAAGACCTCGGACACCGGAGGCACGAACCGTGCACCCGCCTGAGGTCCTCGCCAGGATCGACCGGGCCGCGGCTCGCCTCGCCGGTATCGATTCGCGATATATCGACCCGGGCCGCTCGAATATCGCAGAGGCCGCGCCCCGAGCCCGCGAACCAGGGGACATCGCGGCCATCGCCGGGGGCTTCATCGTCGCGGATGGCAGGGTACGGCCTGCAGCTTCGGCCGTATACGGCGCCGACCTCCCGCTCGCCCGGGCGATCCTGACCGTGACCCGGTTCGAGTCCGCCGTTCGGGCCGCCGCATCCCTTCGACCCCTCACATCGCTCGCACGCCAGCTCGAGACCCACCTTCGCGAGGTCGCAGTCGTCGACCCGCGGCAGGCACCTCCCGGAATTCCATCCATGGACTGGGCGATCGCCCACGCTTCGGCCGACGGCGTCCCCGACGCAGTCCTCGTCGACGGCGAGGCCCTGCTCCTCTTCGGCGGCACGGTCGAGGAGGTTGCGGACGAAATCCTTATCCTCTCCACCCTCGCCAGTATATAGGATCACTGCAGGACGGTACGCATGGGAATCAAACCGAACTATATCAAGGCCTTCGGCCAGGAGCTCATGGTCCGCTACGGCGACCGGTTCTCCCGCGACTTCGAGGAGAACAAGCTGACGGTCGCCGAGCTGACCGTGATAGATTCAAAACGCGTCAGGAACCGGGTCGCCGGGTACATCACGAGAAAGGTAAATACTCCCCGGCGCGCATAATCTCTTTTATGTTTGAGGGCGTCCTTCCGGCCGTCGTAACTCCATTTCTGTCGGACCAGCAGCAGTCCCTCGACCTCGAGGGACTCCGTTCGAACATCGCGGCTCTTCTCGCGGCAGGCGTCCACGGGATTGTTCCGACCGGCTCCACGGGCGAGTCCGCGACCCTCTCGTTCGAGGAGCACGAGAAGGTCGTCGAAGTCGCGGTGGAGGCCGCCGCAGGGAAGGTACCCGTCCTCGCCGGCACGGGATCGAACAACACCGCAGAGGCGCTCCGGTTCACCCGGGCCGCGAAGGAGATCGGCGCCGACGGTGCTCTTCTGATCTCGCCGTACTACAACAAGCCGAACCGCGCCGGCCTGATCAGACACTTCACGAAGCTGGCAGATCTCGACATCCCGACCGTGCTCTACAACGTGCCCGGCCGGACCGGTCAGAACCTCACGCCTGACCTCGTCGTCGAGCTCGCCGCTCACCCGAACATCGTCGGGATCAAGGAGGCCTCGGGGAACGTCACGCAGATCTCGCAGATCATCGAGGGGACGCTCGACGAGGAGTTCACCGTCATCTCGGGCGACGACGGCCTGACCCTGCCGATCCTCGCGCTCGGCGGTGCGGGTGTGATCTCGGTCGCCGCGAACGTCGAGCCGGCGCGGATGGTCCGGCTCTACGATGCGTTCAAGGCCGGCGACTGGACGACGGCCCTCGAGCTCCACTACGAGCTCTCGCCCCTCTTCAGGGCCCTCTTCATCGAGACGAACCCGATCCCCGTCAAGACGGCCGTCGGGCTCCGCGGCATGGCGGCAGGTTCGGTTCGGCTTCCGCTTGCTGAGCTCGAGCCCAAGAACGCCGAGACTCTCGCCGAGGTGCTTGGCCGCTATGAGTAAAGTCGTCGTCGCGGGCGCGCTCGGCCGGATGGGCACAACCCTCTCGCGAATGATCACCGAGTCGGAGGTGCTCGAGCTCGTCGGGGGCGTGGATGTCCGGGCCGGAACCCAGTTCGGAGTCGACGTCGTCGAGCCCGCCGGACTTGCCGCGCTCCTCGAGGAGGAGCGTCCCGATGTTCTGCTCGACTTCACGGTCGCCGCGGCCGCCGTCGAGAATATCCGGATCGCCGCCGACCACGGCGTCGCGCTCGTCGTGGGGACCACCGGCTTCTCGGATGCGCAGGTAGCCGCGAACCGCGCCGCGATCGACGAACGCGTCCCGGCCGTGATCTCGTCGAATTACGCGATCGGTGTCAACGTCCTCTGGCGCCTCATCCGCGAGGCGGCACCGCTCCTCGCCGGGTACGACATCGAGGTGGTCGAGGCGCACCACCGGTACAAGAAGGACGCCCCCTCGGGCACGGCGAAGACGATCCTTTCGATCCTCGACGAGACGATCGGCGAGCGCGAGAAGGTCTACGGGCGCGAGGGAATGGCCGAGCGGGGGAACGAGATCGGGGTCCACGCGATCCGTGGCGGGGACATCGTCGGCGACCACGCCGTCATCTTCGCCGGCAACTACGAGACGATCACCCTCTCCCACCGTGCCTACGACCGTGCGGTCCTCGCGACGGGAGCGCTCCGCGCGGCCGAATGGGTCGTGGGCAAGCCCGCCGGGATCCATACCTTCGACGAGGTACTCGGACTCGGGGCCTGCTGAGGGAACCGCCGACCAGGACGGAAACTTATTTCACGACCTCGGCGCCAGTGAATACGGAGAATACCATGGCTGTCAAGGTGGACAAGGACCTCTGTGTCGGGTGCGAGACCTGTATCGATGAATGTCCCTCCGAGGCGATCACGATGAGCGAGGGCTGCGCCGTGGTCGACCGGGACAAGTGCGTCGACTGCAACACCTGCGTCGACGCATGCCCCTCGGCCGCCATCGCGCCCGAGGATTGAGACGGCCTCTCCTTTTTCCCTGCCGTCTCCGGCCGCTTTATCCCGGACGACGAGAATCTATTTACCCTGAACCGACCGCATACGGTCGGGTGAACACACAATGCCACGCACAGCAGCACTCGTGCTCCTCTGTCTTGCCGCACTGGTCGCGTTCGCGTCCCCGGTGTCGGCCGCCCTCACGGATATCCCGGCCAACGGGACCGTTTACATAGGCGAGCAGGGCCTCAACATCGCCGCCACCGGCGTGACCGCCGGGATGCAGATCGCTCATTTCGGTGGAGGCGGCAACGTCAAGACCGATGCCCCGTCGGACCTCGTGACCGTCTCCGACCCGACCTCGTTCTATGTCGCGCCGACCACCTTCGGCGGTATCACTGGTTCATGGTACACTTTTCCGGGCCGCCAGCTCGCGTTCATCGTCAAGGACCCGAGCCTCCAGCTCCGCGTGATCAACGGCCGGACCGGTCGTGAGATCGGAACAGGCTCGGTTTCGGGCGACCCGCTCGGCTTCCGAATCGAGACGAACCTCGATGCAATGGCACAACGCCCCGGAGTGGCCGGCGCCCCGATCACGATCCACGTCCGCGACCCGACCGGGGCCGAGTTCACCTCGCTCATGAACGGCGGGGTCACGACCTCGCTTGTGAACATCCCGGTCAATGCCTCGGTCTACGATACCGGGCCGATCTGGGCGACCGATATCCCGCAGTACCGGGCCGGATCGTATCAGGTCTGGGCCGACTGCAACGCGAACGGGATGAAGGACAACTATAACCAGGTCGGCAAGACCACGACCCTGTCGCAGACCGGCACGGCCGTCCAGGTGGGTGGCACTAGCGGCCCCTCGATCACCGTCGTCGCCACGCCGACCGCCACCGCGACCGGTACGGCCGCTGCGACCGTGACGGCAACGACGACCGTGAACGCGACCACCGTCACCACGATCCCCCCGACCGCGACCGGTACGGCGGTGGCGACGGCGAGCTCGACGATCACCTCGGCCACCACGGCCCCGACCACCACGCGAAGCCCGGGCTTCGCCGCGACGACGCTCGCGCTCGCGGGCCTCGCTGCTCTCGGGTTCGCCGTGCTCAGGCGGCGTTAGACCCATCCTTTTTCCACGAAAGATTTTTCCCGGTCCGGACCCTCCGCTTGCGCATGAACGTCGGGACCATGACCATCAAGTCGCGCCGCTCCGTCCGGAAGTACAAGCCGACCACGATCCCGCCGCATGTGATCCAGGACGTGATCGACTGCGGCCGGCTCGCGCCCACGGCGGAGAATATCCAGCCCTGGCTCTTCGGGGCCGTCACCGATAAGGAGCTCCTCCGGCGGATCGCGGAGCTCACGGGCGACGCTCTGTTCATCGCCGACGCCGCAGTCTGCTTCACGGTCTTCGGCCGGCCGAACGAGACCTACTATCTCGAGGATTGCGCCGCAGCCACGATGAGCATGATCATCGCGCTCCAGAACCTCGGGTTCGGAAGCTGCTGGGTCGCCGGCGACAAGAAGCCGTATGCCGGGGCCGTTCGCGAGCTCCTCGGCGTGCCTGCCGAGTACTCGCTCGTCTCCCTGATCCCGGCCGGCGCACCGGCGGAGATCGTGAACCCGCCGAAGAAGCGGCTCGAGGAGGTCTCGTTCCTGAACCGGTTCGGCGAGACCGCGACCTGATCCCGGCGACGCGCTCGGTGGCGTCCAAGACCCTTGCTCTGGGTGGCTTGGGGGAGTCTTCCCCGAGCTCCGGCCTCGACCGACAGGTTCATGACGGATAGCAACATTTAAGTACTCCACTGGAGTTGATCGAATAAGACCAAATGTTCAGGCAGCCGGCGAAGTCGTAATGGACAGCGGAACCGGCGTCGAAGGGCAGACGATCCGGGTCCGTCTGCCAAAGAGGCGGAACAACGAGCAGTTCGCGACGGCCGAATTGATGATGGGCGCGAACCATATCCGCGTGCGGTGCTTCGACGGCGTCACCCGAATGGGGCGCATCAAGGGCAAGATCAAGAAACGGGCCTGGATCCGCGAGGGCGACATCCTGATCGTCACCCCGTGGAGTTTCCAGGACGAGAAGTGCGATATCATCTACCGGTACATGCCGCCCCAGGTCGACTGGCTCCGGCGGAACCGGTATCTCTGATCCTTTTCTTCGGCCGTTCCGCGCGGCCCGTTCCATTCCTCTCGACGGTTCCTCGCAGATCGGCAGTATAGTTCGAAGAAAGAACTATTAGTCCAGCGAACGAAAAATCAACAATGACTGTCGAGAGCGCTCGGGAACGTGCGGCAGATCAGGTGGTCGCCGTGCTCCCGCTCTTTCATCGCGCGATCTTCCGCCCCATCGGCGCGCAGAACGGCCGCGTGGCTATGGAGTTCCGGGTGCTTAAGCTGCTCTCGGAGTACGGCGAGCTCCGGATGACGGAGATCAGCCGGTGCCTCTTCGTCTCGAAACCCTATATGACCGCGATCGTCGACGCCCTGATCGCAGCCGGGAGTGTCGAACGGCGACCCGATCCGGCCGATCGGCGTGCTGTCAGGATCGCCGTGACGGCGGACGGCGAGCGGCGCTTGAGGGAGGGGGTCGCCTATGTGCGGCAGATCCTGCTCGGCCGGCTGACCGTCCTCGACGAGACCGAGATCGTCCTTCTCTCCGAGTCGCTCGAGAACCTTTCCCGGATCCTCGCACGCCTTGGCACGGATCAGGAGCAAGCATCATGAGTCCGGGAGAACAGGCAGCCGGCGGAGAGATCATCCGAATCGAGCACCTCTCCAAGATCTTCAAAACTCGCGAGCGGACCGTGACCGCGGTAAACGATATCTCCTTCTCCGTCCATCGAGGAGAGATCTTTGGCCTCCTCGGTCCGAACGGGGCGGGCAAGAGCACGCTGATCCGTATCCTCACGACCCTTCTTGCTGCGAGTTCGGGCGAGGCACGGGTCGGTTCCTTCGACCTGGCCCGCGAGCCCGAGCGAGTCCGAGCGATCATCGGCGTCTGTCCGCAGAACAGCACCCTCGACCTGGACCTCTCTGCCTGGGACAACCTGGAGTTCTACGGCAACCTGGTGGACTACCCGGAGGCGGAGCTCAGCGATCGAATCCGAACGCTTTTAGCATCCGTGGATCTGGCCGATAGGGCGCACAGCAAGGTCGGGACCTTCTCCGGAGGCATGCGGCGTAAGCTCGAGATCGTGCGAGCGTTCATCCACCGCCCCCTGATCATCTTTCTCGACGAACCCACCATCGGCCTCGACCCCGAAGCGCGGCGAGAGGTCTGGGACCAGATCGCCCGCCTGAACGCGGAGGAGACGACGGTCATCCTGACGACCCACTATATGGACGAGGCAGAGAAGCTCTGCAACCGGATCGCGTTCATCGACGGAGGGCGCCTGATCGCGCTCGACACGATGGAGAACCTGAAAGGCCTGATCCCGTCCGGCGATCTGATCGAGATCGGGTTCGAGCGGATCACCGACGACGTGATCACCCGCATCAGAGCGAACCCGCAGGTCGGCGTAGTCGAGATGCGCGGCAGAACGCTCGCGATCCAGGCCACGGGCGGCGGGAAGCTCGTGCCTGCGATGCTCCAGGTCTTCGAGGAGGCGGAGCTCCCGGTCACCTCGCTCTCGATCCGGTCTCCGTCGCTCGAGGACATCTTCATCTATCTGACCGGCAAGGGATTCGGCGGAGGCGAAGAGGCGACCCGATCGCCGGCAAGCGGGAGGGACGGCGCATGATCCGCGGAGCGATCGCGATCTTCAAACGGGATTTCAAGAAGTTCGTCTCCAACCCGTTCGTGATCATCATGACCCTCTTCATGCCGATCATGTATCTCCTGATCTTCGGGAACGCCGTGGGCGGCACGATCACGGGCGTGCCGATCGGCGTGGCACAGGAGACTCCCTACGTAAACGAGACCCCGCTCTTTTCGGCATCGGTGGACATGCTGACCCACCTTGCGCAACCGGGTAAAGCGGACACCTTCAGAGTCACGGTCTTCTCGAGCGAGGCGACCGCGAAAGAGGCCCTCGCCGACGGGAAGGTGATGGCCGTCGCGATCTTCCCGTCACCCGTCTCGAACACCCACGCGGTCCGCCTCTACGTCGACAGCTCGGACTACACCACCCCCACCCTGATCCAGGCAGGGATCAGCGGCGTGCTCCAGCAGCTCGGTTCGAGGACCCCTCTGCAGGTGACGAAACTTTATGGCGACGTCGACTACATCCAGTTCTTCGGGGTCGGCGTCATCGTCATGGCGATCTTCATGTCCACCATGATGGGAGGCGGCCTCGCCCTGATCCGGGACAGGGAGCTCGGGATCATCGAGGGGTACCTCGTCACGCCGGTGAAGCGGGCGAGCATCATTCTCGGCATCATCGGGAGCGGTACGGTCAAAGCCCTCCTCGCGGGGACGATCATCTTCGGCGTCGACCTGCTGGTGACCGGCGTCGTCATCCGGAACCCCGAGGACTACCTCCTTGTCGTCGCCGTCCTGTTCATCATCAGTGTCGGGATCACGAGTCTTGTCGTGGCGCTCTCGTCGCGGTACACGAATCAGCAGACGTACGCTTCCTCGATCGCGTTCCTGAACCTGATCCTCTTCATGACGAGCGGGGCTTTCTATCCGACGCTGGGCATGCCCGACTGGCTCCGCTGGATCGCGGCGATCAACCCCGAGTCCTACGCAGTGCACGCCCTCCGTTCCCTGATCCTGCGGGGGCAGGGACTCGGGGCGATCTCCGGCGATCTGCTCGCGATCGGCCTGTTCTCAGGCGCGGCGATCCTGCTCGGGATCACGACCTTCCGGCGGACCCTGGAGTGAGAGAAAAAAGAGGTGGTTATCGTCCGAGGGCCGCGATCGCGGCCTCGGCGATCGCCGTGAGGGCATCGACGCCGAAACGGTCGGAGTTCAGCACGAGATCGTACGGCAGGAGATCGTCGATCTCGATACCGTAGTACTGCAGGTAGCGCCGGGCCTCGCAGGCCTCGCGCTCAGCCGTCTCGGCCTCGGCCGACGCGATATCCGCGCCCGCCTCGCGCTCGAGGATGCGCCGGACGCGGACGGGTAGGGGAGCCTGAAGCCAGACCCGGAGGTCGGCGCTGGAGACCATCAAGCCCGAGAGCCGCCCTTCGACCACGATGTCGTCGGTAGCCTCGGCGATCTCGCGCTGACGCTCGTCGATCAACAGGTCGATCGAGGCGTCGGCCTCGGCAAGCGCTCCGAATGCGGCAAGGTCCATGCCGCGCTCTGCCGCCAGGGCCCGGAAGACCTCTCCGGCCGAGATCAGCCGGTAGCCGGTTCGGCCGGCCAGCCGCCTCGCGAGGGTGGTTGTCCCGCTCCCCGGCGGACCGCTGACCGTGATCCGCACCTAGACGCCCCCGATATCGAGTGATTTTCTGATCACCTGCGAGATCGTCAGCGAGCATATCATGTACCAGAGGATCCACGCGGGGAACGGGCCGAACGCGGCTGCCGTCAGCGCCGTCGTCCCGACGAACGGGAAGACCAGGTGATCGGGCGAAAGCGGCAGCCGGTAGAGGAGCCAGAAGAAGATCGGCACCGAGACGACGAGGATGTAGGCCATCGGCTTGAACTGGGCCTGGCTCATCTCGAGCTGCTCTCCCATCATCGCGCTCTGGCGGGCCTGTGCCTTCTTGATCTTCTTCTCGTCGCCGGAGAGCTGGGCCTCTCTGAACTCCCGCTGGAACTCCTTCATCTGGGCCTGCACCCGCTGCATCTTCGCATAATCGATCGTGTACTTCTGGATCAGGCTCGAGTAGAGGCCTGTCAACGTCGAGAGGAGCACGATCAGGATGAAGAACGGGACGCCGAACTGGGTGAGCAGCGGGCCGAAGACCGTATCGATCGCCGAGCCCACGGTCTCCCTGAGCCAGGGGATACTGTACGAGAACATCATGGCCATCGCGACAAGGATGGCCAGGTAGCCCCCGAGCGGACCGCGCTTCTTCTCGGCCATGGTTATTTCAGAAGTGCCGCGAGGTCATCCGTCGCGCGGTCGAGCAGGTGGTCGGCATTCTTCACGATCGCGACCGTGCACCCGGTCTTCATCGCGTACGCGGCCGCGATCGAACGGTTGAAGGACTGGTGGGACTTCAGTGCCCGATAGCTGTCCATATCGCGGACCCGTGTGGCATCACCGAGGCGCCGCCCGAGGATCTGGTCCTCGTCGGTCTCGATCAGCACGAAGAGATCGGGCATAAGAGCCTCGAGTACCCATTCGGGGAGCCCGGGGAGGTAACCCTTCGGCGTCTTGACCGAGGCGTGCGTGTCGACGATCACGTTCCCGTCGATCGTCGCGATCTTCTCCGCGGCCTTCCGCTGGAGCGCCTTCTGGTCGTCCTTACCGAGGAGGCGCATCTCGTCGCGGTTCCGCACGAGCCCCTCCGCCAGCGCCGTTTCGAACATGAACGAGCCGAAGGAGATATTGGCGTAGTGGACGCCCATCTCCTCGAGCTTCGCCAGCGCTCCCGTGATCACCGTGGTCTTGCCCACGCCGGGCACGCCGGTGATGATACACTTGGTCGCCATCTCAATCCTTCCCGAAGAATCCTCGCATGAATGGGTACATCTCCATGATCTGCTGGCTCGCGATCTCCTCGTACAGCCGATAGGTGATCGAGACCGTGAGCAGAAGCCCCGTACCCGAGACCGCGCCGATCACACCGAAGAGGTTCGCGACGACCGACAGGATGCCGATGAAGACACCGCCGATGACCGTGACCCGCGGGATGTACCGGTCCAGGTACTTCTCCAGCACCTGGGGATTACGCCGGAATCCCGGGATCGACATCTGGGAGTTCTGGATCTGCCGGGCCACATCCTTCGAGTCGAGGCCGGCCGTCTTGATCCAGAAGAGCGCGAAGAGCGCGCCCCCAACGACCATCACGATTGTGTCGAGGCCCATGCGTAATAAGATCTCCCACGGCGCGTGGCCGAGATCGGTCACCCACCACATCCAGTCGCTCGGCCCGTTGATCGGAGCCAGGAAGTACATCAGGCCGGACGTGGGGGTCTGGCCGTCGAACTTGCCGAGGATCGTGATCCCGATGTTGTTCAGGAAGAGCCCGACCATCTGGATGTTCGCCTGGAGCACGCGGACCAGGATCATCGGCAGGACCGAGGCATAGATCAGCTTCACGGGGAACCGTGAGCGCGAGCCCCGCACCTGCGCGTGGGCGAGCGGGATCTCGATCCGCGTCGACTCCACGTAGACGATGATCAGGAAGATCGCGATCGTCGTGATGAACGCGAGCGCGTCCGTGCCGAAGTACTGGAGATAGTTGCCGCCCGAGACGCCGATCGCGATCAGACGCGGGAAGAACCCGACGGGGTACGGATCCGAGACCGGTGCCCAGTTCAGGAACCCGTTGATCAGGGACTGCGAGATCCCGGCGATGATGAAGAGCCCGACGCCCGATCCGATTCCCCACTTGGTCACGACCTCGTCCATGAAGACGATCAGGATGCCGCCGGCTACGAGCTGAATGAAGATGATCAGCGCGAGGAGCCCGGCATTACCGCCGAAGAGGTTCGCGACGAGGGTCGGGTCAGGCTTCATGAACCCACCGATGATCTGCGGCGCGGCCTCGACGAGGATCATGACCATGATCAGGACCTTCTGCAGGCCCATGTAGATGACCTGACCGCGGGTCTCGGAGGTGTCGATACGGAGGATGTCCGCGCCCTGGAGGAGCTGGAGCACGATCGAGGGCGGGTCGTTCGGGCCGATTCCGAGGTGAACGATCGAGCCCGAGGCCCCCGCGAGCAGGGCTCGCCAGTAGAGGAAGATGTCCTGGCTCGACGGCGCGAGGCCGAAGATCGTGATGTTGGAGAGAACGAAGTAGAGAACGAGGATGCCGGCGGTCCAGATCAGCTTGTTCTTGAAGTGGACATGCCCCTCGGGGCTCTTGACCGCGGGCATCGCCGCGAGCAGCGGTTCGAATCGATCGAGTAGTTCGCCCATTGAGTCACCTGAAAAGATGGGCGGGCTCAGACGACGTTCGCCTGACCGCCTGCCGCCTCGATCTTCGCTATCGCCTGCGCCGAGAAGGCCGATGCCGATACGTGGAGGGCCCGGGTCACCCGGCCGCTGCCGAGAACCTTCTCGACCCCGAGCGAGGAGGCGTCGATCGCGACGGCGCCCTCCTCCTCGGTGGCGAGCGCCTGCGCGAGCAGGCCCGCGACCATCTGGTCAAGGGTCCCGATGTCGATCGTCGTCACCCGCGTGGCGTCGACCGGGTTGAAGCCGTTTTTGCCGTAGACCGGTCCTTCCTCGAGGTAATATTTCGTGAACCGGTGGGCGTTGATCCCGGCCCGGCCGCGTCCGCCGCGGTTTCCGGCGCCGCGGCGGTTCTTGTGGGTGCCACCGCCGCAGGTCCGGGAGCCGCGGTACTTCGATCGTTTGTTGACAGGCATTGGCTCACCGCATCTTGTAGAGGAGTTCGTTGATCTCCGGCCCGTAGTACCCGAGCGCCCCTCCCTGGGGATACGTTCGCTTCAGGGACTTATACCCCTTCCGCGGGGGGTGGAGCCGGAGGACGGGCTTGAGGCCGGGGATGTCGCGGAGCTTCGCGTCTCCCTCGACGATCGCTCCGGCCAGCTCGGAGATACCGGCGTAGCCGGTGTGCTCGCGGACGTAGTCGTCGGTCAGAGGGTCGTTCCCCTCGAGCCGGCCCCGGGTCCGCATCAGCGTCTCGAGGGTCTCGGGCGTGATCTCGCCCCAGGCGACGAAGTCCTTGACCTTCCGAATCATGCCGAGCATCTCGGGCGTATCGGGCGCGATGACGCAGTGGTTGATGTGGTGGAGACGGAGCATCTTGAGCGTGTCCTTGATCTCCCTCCGCGTGTTGACCACGCCGCGCACCTGGACGACCGCGTACATCACTGCCTCCCGATCCGGATCATGTTCGTCTGTCGGAGCGCCTCGAAGGTCGCCTTCGCGAAGTTGATCGTGGTCCGCGTCTGCCCGGACGAGAACGTCCAGACATCTCGGATCCCGGCGAGCTCGAGCACC
This sequence comes from Methanospirillum sp., assembly GCA_039679395.1. Lineage (GTDB taxonomy): Archaea > Halobacteriota > Methanomicrobia > Methanomicrobiales > Methanospirillaceae > UBA288. Next base: position 14,356 of record JBDKUZ010000101.1, read on the forward strand.
TTCTTGCCGATCTCGCCCGTGACGAGCCCGATCCCCTGCGGCGCGGGCTTGAGCGTGACCGTGACTGATCCCGCCTTGCCCGTGACCTGCATCGCGATCGAGTGGTGCTGCCCGCATCCGCATTCCCAGGAGCCGCAGCCCCTGTTCACGTGGATCAGGTTCACCTTCGCGTTGTCGATCGCCTTCTTGATCGCGTTGCCGACCTGGGCGTCCTTGCCCTGGCCGAATCCGATATAGCCGTTCTTGTTGCCGACCACGACCACGGCGCGGAACTTCACGCGCCGTCCCGAGTCGGTCATCCGCTGCACCATCGAGATGTCGAGCACTTCGTCCGTGAGATCGGAGATGAAGGCATCCACGATCTGCGGCTCCTTGATCGGCTTGCCCGTCGCGAAGACCTCTTCGAGCGACGAGATCTCGCCGGCCATAACCGCCTTGCCGAGACCGGTGAGCGGAACCCATTCCGCACGTTCGTATGCCATGTTATGCCAGCTCCTGTATTCTGGCCGTCACCTGCTCGACGTTCCCGACGAGATCTCCGGCCCTCTCCGCTGCATAGGCGGCGATGTGCGCCCCCTTCGCGCGGTCGTCGTCGGGCATGCACTCGTCCCCGTGCGGGATCTCGAGGCCGCCCTCGACCGCGCCCTTGAGCGCGGCGAAGACCCGGCCGCCCGGCGTGGAGCGGGCGAGCCCGATGTCGAGGATCGCTTCTTCGTGCCCGGCGGCAAGCGCCTTCTTCGCAAAGAGCATCCCCGTCAGATACGCTGCCGGTGTGTTCGCGGTCGCGCCCGTGTACCCGAGCTTCGGGAGCTCGAGCGAGGAGGCCGTGACCATCGTCCGGTCGCCGTCCATCTCTGCCGTGACGAGCTGGCAGATGACCTGCCGGTTCGTCATCCGGACGACCATGCGCGGTGCGTCCGCCACGACGAGCTTCGCGCGGCTGTAGTAGTCGGTCTTTCCTTCCCGCCGGCGGCGGAACGGGACAAAGTATCGCGGTCCCGTCGCCATCAGCGGTTCCTCCCGACAAGGAGGTCCATCTGTGCCTTCATGTGCGCCACGTTTCGGTACTGTCCGCCGGCTGCGCGCCGGTAGAGGATCCGGTAGTTCCGGCGCTCGAGCGTGCCGTTATCGCGGAGCTCGACGAGAACCTTCCGGATCGCCCTGATCTTCTGGATCCAGACGCGCTTCGACGGCGTCCGTGCGCCCGCCGCACCCTTGCGCCGGCCGACGCCCTTGCGGTGGCCGTACGCCCTCTTCGCGATCCGCGCCCTGGCGCGTCCGCGCGAGACGCCCTTCTTGGGCTTCGCCCTGATCACGCCGTCGTCGACGAGCTTGCGCATGTCTTCGCGCGAGATCGCGTTCTCGATCTCGGCCGACTGGTCGGGGTCGAACCAGACGCGGTGGACCCCGCACTTCAGGACGGCCGCGGCGATCCGCCGCTGGGAGCCGAGGTCACTCATCGGACTCCGCCTCCTCGTCGACCGCTGCAGCAGCCCTGCCCATGCTCGCGTCCTTCGGGTTCAGCACCTTGAGGCCGAGCTCGGCAGCGCGGTTCTGCATCTGCTCCCGCTTCTTCATCCCGACCGCGCCGGCGATCCGGACGGCCTGGGTTGCGGCATCGAGCCCTTCGAGTTCCATCGGGTTGTGGACGAGGATGTCCTCATACCCGCTGGGGTGGAGACCGCGTACGGCCACAGGGCTGCCGAAGCCAGGTGTCGGGTGGGCGCCCTTCGCCTTCTTCTGCATCCGCTGCTTGCTCTGGAGACCGCGGGGGCGGCGCCAGCTGTCGGAGAGCTGCTTCTTCGTGCCGTATCCGCCCCGCTTGAAGCGCGCGCGCTTGGCGGCCCGGACCCGGATCAGCCTCTTTGTCTCTTGGTCCATCTCAGGCCCTCTCGACGATGTAGATCCCGTCCTGGAAGACCCGCGGGTCGCGGTTCCGGATACGGGTTGCGTGTTCGATATTCGCGGCCGAGTTGCCGACCTTCTCCTTATCGATCCCCGAGAGCGTCACCGCGTCGTTGCCGACCTGGGCGTTCACGCCCGGCTCGATCCGGGCGAAGCGGGACTGCTTCTCCCCGAGGAAGTTGTCGATCACGAGGGTCGTGCCCTGGAGCTTGAGCTGGATCGGGAAGTGGGAGAAGACCACTTTCATCCGGTACTCGTATCCGTCGCTGACGCCCCGGCACATGTTCCTGATGTGCGAGGCGAGCGTGCCGACCATGGCGACCACGCGCTTTCTCGTGACCCCGGTCGAGACCGTGACGATACCGTCGTCGATCGCGATCGCGATCCCCGGGAAGCGCATGTCGCGCGTGAGGGTGCCCTTCGGGCCCGTCACCACGACACGAGTGCCGTCCATGGAGACGGTCACGCCGTCGGGGATCTCTGCGGTAGCTTCGAATGCCATCTTCAGCCACCTCAGTAGACGAACCCCAGGAGTTCGCCGCCGATCCCCGCCTGCCGGGCCTGCTCGTGAGTGAGCACGCCCTGCGAGGTCGTCAGGATCAGCAGGCCGAAGTTCTTCGCGGGCAGGTACCGGGTCTCCCAGTCCTCGAGCTCCTCGAGCCCGACCGAGTAGCGCGGCGTGATGACACCGCACTTGTTGATACCGCCCGAGAGGTGGACCTGGAACTGCCCGCCCCGGCGGTCGTCGATGTACTCGAACGAGCCGATGTACCCGGCGTCCTGCATGATCCGGAGCATGGCTCCGATCAGCTTGGACGCGGGCTCAACGGTGCAGGTCGCTTTGCCGCCGTCGGACGCGTTCTTCAAGGTCGACATCGCGTCGGCGATTATATTCTGTCGTCCCATTGTCTCCACCTCAATTCATCTTCTTGAAGCCCATCCGATAGGCCCAGTCGCGGAAGCACTGCCGGCAGAAGTTGATGTTGTACCGCCGGACGAGCCCCTGCTTGCGGCCGCAGAGCTGGCACTCGTGTGCGCCCCGGCCGTACTGCTTCTTCTGTTCTCCCGCCATCACCGCACCTCCACGCCGTACGCTTCGGCCATGAACGCGACTGCGTCCTCCTTGGTCACGCGCTGGTGGGAGGGCAGCTTCTTCTGCTGTTCGCGCCGCCGCGCGATCCGGACACCGGGCCGCTCGAGGACGACGTTGACGTCCATGCCGTAGATCCCGATCTTCGGGTCGTAGGACATGCCCGGAAAGTCCGTGTGCTCCTCGATCCCGAACGAGACGTTGCCGTTCTTGTCGAACTGGCTCTCGAAGAGGACCTTCTCGAGGATCTCGAGCGCGGTCGAGAGGAAGGTCTCGGCCGCCTCGCCGCGGAGCGTGACCTTGGCCCCGATCGGAGCGCCCTTGCGGATCCCGAAGGCCGGCTGGGTCTTCTTCGCGATCGTCCGGACCGGGCTCTGGCCCGTGATCCGGCGGATCAGCTCCTCGCCGTTCATGAGGCGCTCGCCGGACTCGCCGACGCCCATGTGGACGACAACCTTGTCGACCACGGGCCGCCGCATGGTGTTCTGGGCGTTCACGCCTCAATCCCCCAGGAGGAGACCGCGGGCGTCTCGCGCCCGACCATGTAGCAGTAGTCGTCGATCGTCTCGAACGGCGTGCCGTCGGTCGCATCCTCGAGTGCGACCGTGTTGGGGGTCGCGCCGGGGATCAGGGTGATCGCGGCGATGCGGCCGATCCGGCCGGCGTGCCGGCCGCCGATCACCATGGCCATGTTGCCGACCGCGAACGGGAAGTGGTCCACGACCGCGAACCGGTTCTCCTGCTCGAGCGAGAGGACGACCGAGTCCCTGGACTTCACGTCGTGGTCGCCCAGGACGTTCGCGCCGTGCGCGAGGTTCAGCTGGACCTTTCCGCCCTTCACGACCGTCTTCTTCGCGACGCGCGCGAGGCGGGTCTTTGCAGCCTCGGCGTCGATCGGGACCGTGACGATCCGGCCCTTCTTGTCGAGCATGACGCGGTAGTGCTGGTTCGTCGCGGGGATCGAAATGATATCGAAGATCCCGATGCCCATGCGCGGGTCGCGGCAGGGCCTGCCGTTGACGAGGACCGCCCGGTTGGTGAGGATCAGCTTGACCTCCTTCATGGTGCGGGCGAGGCCCATCCGGTCCCGGAGCCAGACCGCCATCGGCAGGGCGCCGCCATTGTGCGGGCCCGCGCGGGTCTTGGTGACGAACGTCTCTTCCTTGCGGGCGAGCCGCCACGACGACGGCGCGACCATGCGCTTGAGGTGGTCGGACATTATGCCTCCCCTCCGCCGATCCGCTCGGTCCGCTTCGGGTCTTTCAGGTTCAATTTCGTGACCATCACATTCGAGGGGTCGATCTTTCTCGGTTTCTCGGTGCCGTCGGCCTTGGTGATCGCGATGCCGTGAACCACGATCTTCGCGCTCTTGACGTCGACCATGTCCACGAGGCCCTCGTCGCCGACGAAGTCGCCGCGCATGACCCGGACCGTGTCGCCTTTCACGACGCGGACCGTGCGGCGGCCGGCGTACTTCGCGCGCAGCTCGGGCGAGAGCGGCGCGCCGAGGAGCTTGGTCCGCAGGTGGAGGGGCGCCTGGTAGCGCGCCTTCCGCTGCTTTCTCGGCTGGATGCTTGTTGAGAGTACCATCTTTTTGCTCCTCAGACGATCAGGGTGGCCATCGAGCCGAGCTTGGGGAACCGCTCGGCCACCTCGCGGGCGACCGGGCCCTTGATCTCCGTACCCTTCGGCTCGTTGCGCTCGTTGACGATCACCATCGCGTTGTCCTCGAACGAGACGCGGAGGCCGCTCGGCCGCCGGATCTCCTTCTTCTGCCGGATCACGACGGCCTTCTCGAGCTTGCGCCGCATATCGGGCGTCCCCTTCTTGACCGAGACGGTCGCGAGGTCGCCGAGGCCGAGCTTCGGCTGGCGGCGGCGGACGCCGTGGTACCGGTCGACCGAGACGATCTGGACCATCCGGGCGCCGGTGTTGTCGACGCAGGCGAGGCGCGAGCCCGTGGCCAGCGCCCTCGGCGTGGTCGACTGCTTTGCCTTCATTCCCTGGTCACCTCGACCACAACGAAACTCGTCGCCTTCGAGAGCGGCCTGCACTCGGCGATCCGGACCGTGTCCCCGACCTTTGCCGAGACGCAGGGCGGGTTGTGGGCATGGAGCTTGCTCGAGCGCTTCTCGTAGCGCTTGTACTTCCGCACGTAGTGGAGGAAATCGCGTCCCACCACGATCGTGCCGGTCATCTTATCGCTCACGACCTTGCCGGTGATCACCTGGCCGCGCACCGGCAGGGTGCCGTGAAACGGACA
>JBDKUZ010000102.1:0-5258 GCA_039679395.1 Methanospirillum sp.
GGTTCCAGTTCAGAGGACTGTGCGAGAGCTCGACCAGGGGCTTGGTCAGGACGAAGGCCACAAGCGTGGGAAGGGTGAAGGCCAGGGTGCCGAAGAACCGGATCGGCCCGCCGAGCGAGTACGACCCGACGTCGACCGCGAGGCCGAGGACGATCGCGATCACCATCGAGCGGCGCCAGGACGGGGCCGAGAAGAGGAACCGCGTCAGGTTGGCGAGGCGCACGTCGGCCGGGTCGTCCATCAGGCGAAGCCCCGCAGGACCAGCTCGCTCCGCCCGGGACTTACCCGGACCTCGGCCGACGCGTACGTCACCGCACGCCGGTAGAACGGAGCGTCGAGGGTGAGCGTCTCGTACTCGCCGCCCTCGCCCGCGAGGTGGATGTGGCGGGCGGCTGCGACCTTCTTCAGTCGCGCGATCAGGGCGTCGTCGAAGTGGCAGCCGAGGAAGGACTCATCCAGGCCGTCGGCCGCAGTCACCACGATGATGACGTCCATCCGCGCGGCCACCTCGCGCAGGAGGGTCTCGGGGTCCATGTGCCAGAGGGGCGAGACGAGCTCGAGGTCGAGCCGCTCCGCGATCGCCGCCAGCCGGTCGCGCTGGTACACCGAGTCGACCGCGCCGGTCACGATCCCCTTGACCGGGAGGGCCGAAAGGCCGGCCTCGAGCTCGGCGAGCTCGGCCTCTTTCACGCCCCCGCTCTGGATCTCGACGTACTCCATCCCGGCCGCGTCCGCGATCACGCGGACCGCGTCCAGGTTGGCAGAGTGGAACATGTACGAGTCGGGGTCCTTCGGCCGGACGGTCACCAGGTACCGGAGGTCGAGCCCGGCATCGATGGCCTTCTGGCAGGCGAGGACCGAGTCCTTGCCTCCGGACGAGAGCGCGGCATAGACCATGAGAGCTTCCCGAGAAGTATCACGTCGCCGGCGTGATAAGCGTACCGAAGTGCCGGTCGTACCGTTCGCGCATCGCCTCCCAGTCGGGGAGGTTCGTCTGGCAGCCCCAGACCTCGACCGTGAAGGAGGCGGTCACGGTCCCCACCCGGGCGCAGACCTCGAGCGGGAAGTCGCGCCGGTAGGCCGTCAGGAACCCGGCGCGGTACGCGTCGCCGGCCCCGGTGGGGTCGACCATCGTGACGGGGACCGCGGGGATCCGCACCTCCTCTCCGTCGACGATGAGGCTGGAGCCAGAGCCGCCCTCGGTGAAGACCGCGACGGGGACGCGCGCAATCAGGTCGTCGCGGCAGATCCCGAGGGTCCGGCACATCCCGGCGACCTCGTGGTGGTTCGCGAAGAGGATGTCGATCTGGTCGAGGATCGCATCGAGGTCCTCGGCCGTGTACCGGTGGAGATCCTGGCCGGGGTCGAAGGAGGAGAAGCGCGCTCGTTCGGCCACGAGCCGGTTGTAGCGCGGTTCGGCGGTCGCCATGTGGACGAAGTCGAGGGCCGGCGGCTCCTCGTACGCGAACGCGACCGAAGCGCCCCACTCGAAGAAGGTCATCTGGTCCCCGGGTTCGTCCGTGAACATGAACGCGGTCGCGGTGTTGGTCTCCTCGACCACGTAGAACCGCTTGCCTACGCCGAGGCAGTCGAGCCAGCGGTCGTACGATGAGTTCGCGAAGTCGCCGCCGACGGCCGAGAGGAGCTCGGCGGTCCCGCCCAGCTTCGCGATCCCGGCCGCGATGTTCGCGGCGCCGCCGCCGAAGAAGATCCGCCGGTCGGTGACCGTCGTCGAGCTGTTCGGGCCCGGCAGGGACGTGACGCGGCTGATATTGTCGATGGCCGTGTGCCCGGAGACCGTGATCATGCACTCACCGCTTCGTGGGACGCCGTCCGAAGGGATGGTGCGCCTGCCCGGTGGGCCGGGGTGCTCCGGCCGGCCGGGACGTCCCCGCCGGCCGCAGCCCCGCCGCGGGCCTCGGAGGCTCTGCGGAGCGGACGGGTGGAGCGGACTCGGCTCCCCTCCTCTCCGCGAGCTGCTTCGTCTCGACGATCTGCAGGGGGACATCCCCGAGCGCCTTGCCGATCACCGATTTCGCGATCCGCTGGGCGTGCTCTTCGGATTCAGCCCGGAAGACCTTCATCTCGAGCGTGAGGCCGACGAGGGCCGTGTTCGCGACGACGAGACCGCAGTTCAGGGACTCTTCGCAGAACGGGCAGGCCGACATCCCCGCCTCGACCTCGACGTATTTCGCTTCCGGGTTCAGCCGTTTGCCGGCCTCGGCGATCGCGATCCCGACTGCATCGTCGACCGACTTGACGTCGCGGATCACCCAGGCCGACTCCATGGTCACCAGATAGTCTGTCATCTTCAGTCTCACCACGACTCGACGTGGACGTGCTCCTCGATGGGCAGCCGCGGAGTCATGCCGCTGGTCTGCTCGCCGGACCCGATCGCGAGGAGGCAGATCGGCCGGATATGGGGCGGCAGCTCGAGAACGGTGCGGACGTCCTCGTCGTCGAACGTTCCCGTCCAGCACGAGCCGAGCCCGAGCGCGTGGGCCGCGAGCATCATGTACGTGCAGGCGATCGAGGCGTCGCAGAGCGCGTAAAGGATCCCGCGGTCGCCGTACCGCGACATCGCGCGGACGTAGTTTGCCGAGACCACGAGGACCACGGGGGCCTCCCTGATGTGGGCCTGGTCGAGCGCGGCCTCCGCGAGGGCGGCCCGGCGTTCGGGCTCGGTGACGATCGTGACGTCCCAGGACTCGAGGTTGCCCGCGCTCGGCGCGGTCGAGGCGCATGAGAGGATGTAAGCGAGCGCCTGCTCGTCCGGCGGCTCGTCCCTGTACGAGCGGATCGAGGACCGGCTGGAGAGGAACTCGAAGAGCTCAGACGAGTCCATTGGCGGAGAGCTGCCCCCACGCTCCCTGGGCTGCGGTCGTGACCTGCGAGATCGCCATCCCGACGCGCTCGGCAGCCTGCTCGAAGTCCTTGCTCTCGGTAAGGCTGATCGCCTCGGAGAGGCTCTCGGCCGCGCGCTGGAACGACTGGTCGCCAGTGTGCCGGGCGGCCCGCTGCGCGTCGCCGCGAACGACCTCGAGAACGGTGACGAGCGTCCGGGCTCCGCCGGACCGTTCGGTCTCGGGGTAGGACGGGACCGCTGCGAGGAGCTGCGAGGCCATGATCAACGAGTTCTTGAGGTGCTCGGCGGCCGTGTACGCCTCGAGTGCGATGTTGAGGTCCATGCGTATCAGGACGCGGCGATCGGCAAAAAAGGTTGGTTACCGGCCCGAGCGCGCCTTGGCGCCGACGACCGAGACCTTGGCCCGCATGACGCGGTGCCGGGTCAGCTTCTCCTCGACTTCGCCGGGGCGTCCGCGTCCGCGGGCGCCGCCGCGTCCACCGCGTCCACCGCGCCGGCGGGGGTTGCGAGCGTTCGCCTCGGTCAGGGCTTCGAGCTTCTTGAGGGTGATCCCGGCCTTGAACCGCTGGTTCGGGCCGGGCTTCTTGAGGCCGCCCTCCTTGGCGGGGACGAGCCGGAGCTGCCCCTTGGCCCCCTTGATCTGGACCCACTGGGTCGTGCCTGTCTTTCCCATGAATCGAACTCCTTTATCTATTGGGGGCTGCCGCGCATAAATATACCGTCATCCGAGCATCCGGCCGATCGCCTCGCGGAGGAGGCCGGCGACCCGCTTGCCGTCGGCCGAGCCCCGGACCTCGGCCATCACGACGCCCATCAGCGGGCCGAGCGCGCCCATGCCCCGCTCGCGAACGAAGTCGGCGCGCTCGGCTACGACCCGGTCCACGATGGCGGCGAGTTCGTCCCCGGTGACGGTCGGGGCGCAGGCCGCGAGGGCCTCCTCGACCGTGGCGCCGTTCGCTATCGCGCGGAGGAGGTCCGGGACTGCCTCCTTCGCGGCCATCCCCTGTACGACCGCCTCGAGGACCGCGATGACCTCTCCATCGCCGATCCGCTCGACCGCTACCCCGTCGCGGGAGAGTTCCTTCAGGGTCGCGAGCATGGTCCGCGCCGCGAGCCCGGGCGGGATTCTGTTCGCGATCGCCTTGTCGAAGAGGGGGAGGCGTTCGGAATAGACGAGCTGGTGGGCGGTCGAGGACGAGAGGTCGTACGTCCGTGCGTACCGCTCCTCCCGCTCGGTCAGGAGCTCCGGAGCGCGTACCGAGGCCCATCGCTCTGCCGTGATCGCCTCGGGCAGTACATCAGTCTCGGGGTACATCCGGGCCGCGCCGGGCAGCGGCCGCATGTACGCGGTGGAGCCCCCCTCGAGCATCTTTCGCGTCTCCTCGGGCACGCCCTCGAACGCGAGCCGGGCCCGCCGAACCACCTGGCGGACCGCGCACTCGGCCTTCTGGCGCGTGGCCGCGACGAGGACGACGGCGTCCCCGTCGGCCGCACCGACGGCCTGGCGGAGAGCCGCGACCTCGTCGGCGGTCACGCCGTAGGCCGGGAGCTCGTCCGTGTGGAAGATCCCGCCGACCCCGCACTTCTTCGCGTAGTCCGATAGTTCGGAGCCGAGCCGCCGGCCGGGCTGGAGCTCGCGCCCGACGAGCCCGGCAAAGCCGCGGAGGCGAAGGGCGAGGACGACCGGGGCCTTCCTCAGCACCGAGGACTTCGTCCCCACGAAGAGGGGCGTCACATCCACAGGTTCGTCATCGACCGAGGCCCCGCGGGCCAGGAGCTCTGCGCGGATAGCGAGGAGCCCCTGCTGCCGCGCCACCTCGCGGCGGACCACCTCGGCGATCAGGTCGAGCTCCTGCACCCCCTTGATCTCGACACGGGCCCCGTCCCGGATCGAGACGTTCAGGTCCTGCCGGATCGTCCCGATTCCGCGCTTGACCTTTCCCGTCGAGCGGAGGACCATCCCGATGTACGCGGCCGTGTCGCGGACCTCCTCCGGGGAGTGGAGGCAGGGCGAGGTCGTGATCTCCACGAGCGGAATGCCGAGCCGGTCGAGTGAGAAGCACGAGTCCTCGACGCGCTGGGCCGCCTCCTCCTCCAGGCAGATTGACTCGACCACGCCCCCGTTCGGCAGCACGCCGCCGACGGCGACGAGCGCGGTCCGCTGGAAGCCCGAGGTGTTCGAGCCGTCGATCACGAGCTTTCGCATCACGTGAACCTGCTCGATCGGTGTCATGCCGAAGGTCCGGGCGACCTCGAGCGTGACGCCGAGCGCCTCCTCGTTCAGGGGCGACGGGGGCTCGTCGTCGTTCTCGACCAGGCAGGTCGTGTCGTAGGCGAGGTACCGGAACCGCCGGACCTGCTTCATCTCCTCCTCGGCCGCCCGGTCGATCTC
>JBDKUZ010000103.1:0-12894 GCA_039679395.1 Methanospirillum sp.
TATAGCCTTTTGGTGAGGCTTATTGACTACAGAAAAGCTACCCCGGGGATAACAGAGTCGTCGCCGGCAAGAGCACATATCGACCCGGCGGCTTGCTACCTCGATGTCGGTTCTTTCCATCCTGGCCGTGCAGCAGCGGCCAAGGGTGAGGTTGTTCGCCTATTAAAGGGGATCGTGAGCTGGGTTTAGACCGTCGTGAGACAGGTCGGTTACTATCTATTAGGAGTGTTCGGAGTCTGAAGGTAAGATCGAAATAGTACGAGAGGAACTTTCGATCGTCGCCACTGGTTGATCGGTTGTCCGACAGGGCAATGCCGAGCGGCTACGCGATAAGGGATAAAAGCTGAAAGCATCTAAGCTTGAAACCCGACCTAAAACGAGACTCCGTTGAGAGCACGGATAGAAGATCCGTTTGATAGACTTGGGATGTAAGCACGAAGGCAACGACGTGTTAAGTCCGCAAGCACTAACGCTCAAATTCCAGTGCTTATCACTGTTGAACCCAGACGAAATCCAGAGTGCTAACCTTTAAACCGATATACGTTAATGTATATTGGCACACGGCCATGCCAAGGTGGCGGAGCGGCTACGCGGTTGACTGCAGATCAACTACACTCCAGTTCAAGTCTGGACCTTGGCTTGGGTAATAGCGGCCATAGCATTCGGGAAACACCTGGACTCATTCCGAACCCAGAAGTTAAGCCGGATAACGTATCATACTGTACTGAGGTACGCGAGTCCTCGGGAACTATGGTGCGCTGCTATTATCCTTCTTCATTACAAAGAGATCGTTTCTGAAATTCTTCATTCCCGATACCAGTAGGTATCTTAATGTCTTCTATCCGGTCATCCATTGAGCATGACTGGGGTGCAAATCCCCTGCCGGACTTCGAGAATTCCTTTTACCTTGGTTATCTTTTTCCACTACCTCGCGCTTCATCCAATTCTACGTATCCTCTTGCCTATCTATTACTAAGGTGGTAGTGATCACCGGATCCGAATATTCTCACAAACGCCAGATGCGCCCGACCTCAGGGAGCCTTGTGCGGAAATTCGCACTGCCGTTTGATATGGCGGTTGGCCACAGAGTCCAATCAAAGACATGATGAGTTATTTTTCTATGGGCTTCTCCCTTGCATTCGATCATCATATCGGATGCCGAAGATCACAAAGATCCACACTCAATGATTTTTCGATCAAACATACAGTTCTGGCATCGCTGATCCGGCCACAGAGGTCATCTGTATGGTCGGGGCAGTAAAACGCGTCTCAGCTCATCGATTCCTCTTTGTCTGTCGCATAGACTGTCCGAATGATCTAAGTCTCACTCGATTCTCTTGAAACGACAGGCAGTCGGCAGCGCATACAGCGATCGATTGTCAGGGCGACACTGACCGAGAAAAGCACCACCACGCCGAAGGCCGCCGCATATCCGATGGCCTTCGCGATAACCGCTGCGACAACCGGCAGAACGGCCATCCCCCCATACGACGCCGTGCTGAAGACTCCCATCATGAGCCCCTGGGGTTCCCCCGTCCGCGCCAGGAACGCAAGCTGTCCGATCTGGACGGCCCCCGAGGCCGCCCCGATCACGGCAAAACCGTACGGCGAGAAGAAGGACAGACCGACTGCGATCGCCATCACGAGCGCGCTGACCTTGATTGTCTGGATGGGATCGAAGGCAAGGCGAGAAATGACCAGGATCCCGACGATCGTCGCGACGTTTTGCAGCGCAATCTGCACGCCGAGGAGAGCCGGTTCGGCCGTGGAAAGTCCGGGATATAACCCCGTTACCGCGCCACCAGCACCGAAGATCACCACGGTCGCATAGAAAAGCCAGCGGTACTGGTGAAGGACAGGGAGGAGGCGTGGCAGCGGGTTGACTGCGACTTTGTCGGTTTCGGCGTCCTTCCCTCGTACCAACACAAGTGAGATCAGAGTCAGAATGGTAAAGACGACCACACCTGCGGTCCGCATACCTGAGACCTGGACAAGAACTCCGGTTCCGATAAGGCCGACCAACAGGCCTCCGCTCAGGGATGCCATGAAGAGTCCGGACAGTCGCCCATGATCCTGCCGGCTATTGACAAAAGCGAGCGACGACGAGACAAAGAGCCCCGTTGCCACCCCTTCAGCCACGCGGACGATCGCAACGAGCGGAGCAGAGGGAAGCACCGCGATGGCAATACCGGCCGCGCAGGATCCGGCGATACCGATCTGCATCATCCGCAGTCGCCCGAAACGATCCGAGGCCAGACCCGCCGGTAACACAGTCAGCATGGCTCCAAAGAAATAGCCGGAGAAGATGAGGCCCTGGAGTTCGGCCTCTCCGGAGAAGATATCGAGCACCGGAACCACGGCGTTCGAGAGCGCCATGAGGAGGAAGATCGCGGCGCAACACGCGAACCTGGCGCTCATGAGAATGGGGATCTCGTCAGACCATGCGATAGGTCTCGAGGTTCATCGGCGCGTGGGTCTCGATCCGATAGCGCTTGTAGATCGATGAGGCGAGGTCGAGGGTCGCCTTCTCGTCCCCGTGGATCGTGAAGATCTTCTCGGGGTGGGGGGAGACATGGCCCACGTAGTTCATGAGCTGTCTCCGGTCCGAGTGGCCCGAGAACCCATCGACGGTGATCACCTCGAGGTTGATCACGATCGAGTCCCGGCGGCCCAGCGGAACCTCACGCCACCCTTTCTGTATCCGCCGTCCGAGCGTGCCATCGGCCTGGTATCCGACGAAGACGAGCGCGTTTCGTTCGTCCGCGGCCAGGTTGTTCAGGTAGTCGAAGACCGGTCCCCCGTTCAGCATCCCGCTCGTCGTGATGATGACGCACGGTTCGCCGGCCATCACCTCCGCCCGCATCTCCTGGGAGTCCACCTGCTGGAAGCACTCGGCCAGGAACGGATTGAGCCCCTCCTTGAAGATCTGGTTGCGCAGATCGCTGTTCAGGTACTCGGGGTAGGCGGTGTGGATCGCGGTAGCCTCCTTGATCATGCCGTCGAGGTAGACCTTGACCTTCGGGATCTTGCCGAACCGCATTCCCTCCTCGATGGCAAGCATGACCTCCTGCGATCTGCCGACCGCGAAGGCGGGAATGATCACCTTGCCGCCACGGCCGACCACGGTCTGGATCGTCGCGTAGAGTTTCTCCTCGGCATCCTGGCGGGCCGGTTGGAAGTCGTTTGACCCACCGTACGTCGACTCCATCACAAGCGCCTCGAGCCTCGGGAACTGCGCGACAGCCGGGTTGAAGAGGCGGCTTTTCCCGTAGTTGAAGTCACCCGTGAACGCAATATTGTAGAGCCCGTCGCCGAGGTGGAAGTGCGCGATGGCCGATCCGAGGATGTGGCCCGCGTTGTGGAACGTCAGCTTGATATCCGGCGCGATGTCCGTGACGGACCCGTAGTTCAAAACGATCGAGTGCTTGAGGTAGTCCCTGACATCATTCGACGAATAGGGGATCTTTCGATCCTCTTTCCGGATGACATCGAGGTAGTCGAGCTGGAGCAGGGAAGCCAGGTCCCGCGTGGCGGGCGTACTGTAGACGGGCCCCTCGTATCCATATTTGAAAAGGAGCGGCACGAGGGCGCAGTGATCGAGGTGCGCGTGGGTCAGCACAACCGCATCGAGTTGGGAGAGCGGCTGGATCTCGGGGACGTAGAGGTACGGCGTGCCGTTCGTGTTGTCGGGCTTCTCGCCGCAATCGATCAGGACCTTCGATTCGGGCGTCGAGAGCAGGAACGCGGCCCGTCCGACCTCACGGCAGCACCCGAGGGTCGTGATGCGAACCCACTGGTCCTTGTTCGTGACCTCGCGGTGGATCCGGCGCCCGATCGTGCGAAGGAAGTCCTTGCGCTCGTCGTTGACCGAGCGCAGGTACTGCCGGACCTGCTTGATCGTCTGGCTCTCGATCGGCGGTGTGCGCACGACCTTGGGCGTCCAGCCGATCTGCTTCGTGATCTCGCGGAGCGTGGTGCCATTCTTGCCGATTACCACGCCGGGCTTCTCGGCCTCGATCAGGACCTCGCCCGTGTCCGGATCAAAGAAGAGGTCGGTGATCCCTGCGTTCTCGGCAACGACACTCCGGATCTCGCTCGCAGCGCGTTCGGGGTCCTCGAGCACGGTTGGCCGGACAACGATCCTTTTCCGGAGATCCCGGGCGAGGGTCTTGATCAGGTCCGGTTCGTCCGCGAAACGTTTCGGGTCGTCGGTGTAGATGACGAGCTCCGGCCCCTCGAACTCGACCTCCGAGACCGAGATGCCGCGGGGCACTTTGCCATTGATCTTATCTTTGAGATCTCTGAGCCGTTCTTCAATTCCCATGTATTCGTTCCAAAAAAGAGATGTCAAGCCGCCGTGGCGGCGGCGATAATCTGATCGGCACGTTCCTCGGAGAGTTCCTCGTAGCGGTCGGCCGTGATCACAACTACGTGCACGCCCTCGCCCGAGCCGGAGTCGCGCTTCATCGCCGATCGGAGCGCCCGAACGGCGAGTTCGATCGCCTCGTCCTCGCTCATGTCCTTCTTGAACCGGTCCTCGAGCACGCCGTAGGCCATCGGCGAGCCTGAGCCGGTGGCGACGATGTCGTCCTCGCGGGTGGCGCCGCCCATGGCGTCGACCGAGTAGACCGAGGCCCCCGTCCGGTCCACGCCGCCGACAAGGAGCTGGACGTAGTACGGATAGTACCGGTTCTGGTTCAGGTAGTTCGAGAGGAGGGTCGATGCCGCGCCGACCGTGATCGGCTTGGCGCGCCGCATCTGGAAGAGCCGGCACTCGACGGTCATGATCCGGGCCAGCTGCTGAGCATCGCCGACGCCGCCGGCCGTCGTCATCCCGATCCGGTCCGCGATCTGATAGACCTTCTTCGCTCGCTTCGACGCGATCATGTAGCCCATGGTCGCACGCTTCTCGGTTGCAAGGACCACGCCGCCCTTGAAGACGATACCGAGCGTGGTGGTTCCCTTCATTATCTCCGGCTCTGCCATCAGAGTACCTCAAAAAGTCTGTGAATAGGGAGAATCACTATAAAAGTGCTGTCCAGGATATACAACATCGCGATCAGTCTTATAGGTTGTTATGGGGGCGTGGGTGCGCAGAGGACCCTGATCAGGTCTCGATCGAAGAGCATGGCGACCAGGCGCTTGTCCCCGTTGATCACGGGTAACTGGTCGACCCGAGCTCGCTTCATTTTGAGGGCGCACTCGCTGACCTCTGCGTTCAGGGGTACGGCGATCACGTTCTTGACCATTGCGTTCTTGACCGGCTTCTTCGGAATCTGGACCTTCGAGATCGAATACGAGAGCGTGTGGTTGTCCCGGATGCTCTCCCAGGTCCACTCATCGTCGTCGGTTCCATTCGAGAAGTCCGAGACCCCGACGGAGTCCTCGATCACCGAGTTCCGGATCAGGTCGCGCTCGGAGATGATCCCGCGAAGCGTATTGTCCGCGTCCAGGATCGGGATCGCGTCGAAACCCGAGATCTCCATAACCCGGCCGACGACCGTGAGCGGCGTCTCCTCCCAGATAGCAAAGGTCTGGCTCGTGTAGACGTCCCGGATCGGTATCGAGCATTTCATCTGCGCGATCGCGAGAATCAGATCCGAGACCGAGAGGAGGCCGACGAGCTTCCCGTCCTCGACCACGGGCAACCGGCGGATGCCGTGCCGGATCATGAGGCGAGCCGCGTCGGCGATGGTCTCGCCGGGCCCGATCGTGACCGGGTTGGGGGTCATGAGGAGGCCGAGCTGCGTCTCGTCGGGCTTGCGGAGCAGATCCTTTCTGGTGATGATCCCGACGATCTGTCCGTCCTTGATCACGGGTACGCCGCTGATCCCGGTGCGCTTCAGGATCTTCAGGACGTCGTCGCGGTTGCCGGGGATCTCGACCGAGACAACGTCCTGCGTCATGTAATCGCGCACGAGCTGCAGGCTTATATTCTCACCACCATCGTCGTTACGGGGCTATTCATCACTACGAAAGAACTGACCGAGCCCAGCAGGAGCCGTTCGATCCCGCTCTTTCCAAGCGATCCGACCACGATGAGATCGGCGCCGATCTCCTCCGCGAGATTCAGCAGTTCCTGACCCGCGTGGCCCTGTCGGAGGTGGGTTGTGAGCGGAACGCCGGCGCTGGCCCCCGATGCGACCGCATTGTCCAGGATCTCCTTTCCCTCTTTGTCGAGGAGGCTGTACATAACCTCCCAGGTATTGTCGACGGGGAGCGAGGAGAAGAGGCCGATCTCGATTACGTAGGCGGCATGCACCTCGGCGCTCCACGCCTTCGCTTCATCGATCGCCATCGTCAGCGCCCGCAGGCTCTGGCTGGAACCGTCGATTGCTACCAGTACCTTTCGGAACATACACACCCTCAGAAAATAGTCTTTATAGATTCGTCCTACCGGTTAAAAACATTTGTTTCTATCGCCCCTGTCTCGAGACGCCGTACAAGGGAAGCGACGGGATCGCGGCTGAACGAGAGGCCCGCGCGGGACGGATCCACGACGAAGAAGGAGGCGACTGCGCCGGGTTCGAGCCATGTCGGGCATCCGGTGACAGCAGCTCCGTCGATCCCCGCGCGGAGCAGGGACGCCGGTTCGATGCCGTAGACGACCGAGGCGAATGCGAGCTCGCTCGCCATGTCGGGCGGGACGAACATCGCATTATCCGTACCGAAGAGTACCCTGCAGCCGAATTCGATCATTCGCGCGATCGGGGGGTGCGCGCTGTCCGCTGCCACGCCAAGGCGCCAGTTCGAGCGCGGGCAGACCGCGATCGGGATCGCCTCGTCAGCGCAGCGGCGGAGCTGTGCGTCGGTCGCATGGGTCATGTGCACCACCAGATCTGGCCCGCAGTCGAGGGCGTCGTCCACGTCGCCTGCGTCACGCTCCCCTGCGTGGAACGCGACGAGCCCGCCCGTCCGCCTGACGCGTCCGACCATGTCCCTGTACTGCGGGACATCGCGCGCGCTCGCGATGCCGACGCCGTCGGCAACTCCCTCTCCGCCGTCGCGACCGAGAACCACGGCTCTGCAGGTGGACCCGGCAACGGCTTCTCGCAGAAGTCCGACACCGCGCACGCCGCCCTCCCGGAAGTCGGCGAACCCGCCCGTCCCACCCCGGACCATCCGGCCGATGCTCTCCCGCATGCCCGCCACGCAGTCCGCGCCGGACGCAGCGCCGAGGAGTCGGTGCTTGAGCCCATCCGGCGGGGCGACAAGCGACGCGAGGTCTCCCCTGGCAGGAGCGTCCATCGCGATGGTATCGCCGAGATGCGTATGGGCGTTGAAGAACGAAGGGCAGATCCATCGCGCAGGTGCGTGCGTCCGTTCCTCGATCGCGACAATTCGTCCGCTCTCGACAACAACATCGGCCGCACGGCACTCGAGCGACGGACCCGCGAGGGCGATGCCCGAGTAGACTCTCTGCGTCATCCTCTGATTATTTAAACGACCGGAACCAGATATAGGTTGATATGGCGAAGAAGCGAGGCGGGCGGCTGATCTCGTCGGCCGGGCTCGTCAACTACTACGAGAGCGAGGATCGGCGCGCCGTCCACATCAACCCCTACTACGTGATCGTCGCGGCCGCCGTGATCGGCGCGGTCGTGCTCGCGCTGAACGTCCTTCTCTGAACGGCGCAGCGGTGGCGCGGCTGACGACCGGCCGTCCCCGGCCGGCAATCAGCATTTATACGTCTACTCGATCTTTATGCTTCCCGGACTGATCGACCTCTTCCTCCACCTCGACCAGAACCTGCCGCTCGTGATAGCGCAGTACGGGCTGGCCACATACGCGATCCTCTTCGCGATCATCTTCCTCGAGACGGGGCTCGTGGTCACGCCGTTTCTCCCCGGCGACTCGCTCCTCTTTGTCGCCGGCGTTGTGGCGGCCGCCGGGCACCTGGACCCGTTCCTGCTGATTGCCGTCTTCATGGCCGGGGCGATCCTCGGGGATACGGCCAACTACTGGATCGGCAACTATCTCGGCCTTCGCGTCTTCCAACGACGATTTCCCGAGATCGTCCGGCAGGAGTATATCGATCGCACCTACGATTTCTTCGACCGTTACGGGGGGCTCGCGATCTTCGTCGCCCGTTTCGTTCCGCTGGTCCGGACCTTTGCGCCGTTCCTCGCGGGCGTCGGGACGATGTGCTACCAAAGGTTCCTGCTCTTCAATGTCCTCGGGGCTGCCGCATGGTCCGTCGTGCTCGTCGCCGCGGGCTACTTCCTCGGCACGGTCCCGGTCGTGAACCAGCACCTGAACCTGCTGATCTACGGCGTAATGGCGCTCACCGCCGGATCGATCCTGTTCATCCTCTTTCGGATCGCCCACGGATATCTGCGGCGCCGTACCGCCTGACCGCTCCGCCCTCAAACCGAGGCATATCCAAATATATTAACGGTCCTGCGGAGCACCTGTACAGCGGAGGGAGGGATGACACCGCCCGTTCTTTCAAAATACCGAACGTATCTCATCATCGCGCTGGTCGCGCTCTTTGCCGTCCTCGCGTTCTGGATCCGGATGATCCCGGCCACGCAGATCGGGGGTCAGGATATCCTCTCGTTCGTCGGCTCCGACGACCCGCTCTACAATCTCCGCCAGGTCGAGCTGATGCTCGCGAACTTCCCGACCTACGCCTGGTGGGAGCCGATGACCCTCTTCCCGTACGGCACCGACCTCTACTGGGGGCCGTTGACGACGTACATCGCGGCGACGCTCTGTCTTCTGACGGGGGCGACCGCGCGGCCGGAGGTCATCTTCACGTCCCTGACGGTCCCGCCGCTGATGGGCGCGGTGATGGTGCCCGTGATGTTCCTGCTCGGCCGTCGGGTCTCGGACTGGAAGGGCGGCCTCGTCGCGGCCGGGCTGATCGCGATCATCGCGGGCCAGTACTTCTTCCGCTCCCTCTTCGGGTACTTCGACCACCACATGACCGAGACGCTGACCTCGACCGTCTTCTGCCTGGTCTACATCGTGGTGGTCCGGTACGCGCTGGATCACCAGGTCTCGCTGGCAAATATCGAGAGCCTGAAGCGGCCGGCGCTCCTCGCCGCCGCCGCCGGCGTCGCGTACTTCATCGGGCTCGTGGCGATGCCGACGATGATCCTCTTCGCGATGATCGTCGCGATCTACACGCTCGCCCAGTTCCTCTACGACGTCTACCGCGGGCGCTCGAACGACGCGCTCCTGGTAATCAACGGAGTCACGTTCGCCGTCGCCCTGGTCCTCCTCCTCCTCTTCGGCCTGAAGAACACGGGCATCGACCTCTCGGCCTACACGATCGGCCACGTGTTCGCATATCTCGGCATTATCGCCGGGACGGCGATCCTCTGGGGACTCGATCGGTATCTCCGCGGCCGCCCCTGGTACTTCTTCCCGGCCGCTCTCGCCGGTGCCGGGATCGTGATCGGCGCGATCCTCTTCGTCGCCCTCCCCGACGTCTACAACGTCCTGATCGGCAGCTTCGGCGCGTTCTTCGGACAGTACGATGTGACGAATACGGTGCAGGAGGCCCGGGGGTGGTCGATGGCGTCAGCCTGGTCCACGTTCCAGTTCGGGCTTGTTCTCATGTTCGCGGGCTTCGGCGTGCTCGCGTTCCGGTTCTGGCGCGAGCACCGGGCCGATCACCTCTTCGTCTTCGTCTGGTCCGGGATCATCCTCCTCTCCACGGTCCAGCACGTCCGGTACGAATACTATCTCGCCGTCAACATCGCGCTGCTCGCCGGGATCGTCGTCTCCTTCGCCTTCGAGCTCGGCGGTGCCGACCTCGCGGGGATACTCGGCCTCGGCCCGAAGCGGGCCAAGGAGGCGCCAGCTCCTGCTCCCGAGCCCGAGCGAAAGACCGGGAAGAAGGGCGGCAAGAAGACGGCCCCCGCCAAGGCTCCGACCGGCAAGCAACGCGCCCACGCGGCCCACCCGTCTTACAGCGTGGCCGCGGCCGCCGCGGTGCTGGCTCTGGTGGTGATCACGATCCTCTTCACCTACCTCTCCATTGTGCCGATCGACCTCGACAAGAACGGCGAGTACGACCTACAAACCTCGCTCGGAACCGCAAGCCTGCAGGTCAACCGGATGAATCCCGACTGGAAGGAGTCGCTCGAGTGGATGCAGAACGGCACGTCGGCAACCGGGATGGACATGAAGAAGGTCTACGCAAAGAAGGGCTTCACCTATCCCCCCGAGGCCTACGGCGTGATGTCCTGGTGGGACTACGGCCATATGATCACCTACATCGCCCAGCGTATCCCGAACGCGAACCCGTTCCAGCAGGGCGTCGCCGGGCCAGACGGCGCAGCCGCGTACTTCGTCTCCACGAACGAGACCGAGTCCGACCGCATCCTGGACGTGAAGGAGACGCGGTTCGTCGTGACGGACATCGAGATGGCCGTCACGAAGTTCTGGGCGATGGCGACCTGGTACAACACCACGGCCCAGACCGCTCCGTATCAGACGACAATGTACACTCGGAACCAGCAGAACTCAAACGTCCTCGACCCGGTCACGGTCAACCTCCAGCCCTACTACCTGACCACGGTCGCCCGACTTCACATGTTCGACGGCTCGGAGACGGCGCCCGGAACCGCGTACTACATCGAGTACCAGGATCCGTCGACGGCGAAGACCACGCTCCCGCTGATCACCCGTGCCGAGTCCATGAACGGGACCGCAGCGGTCACCCGAGCGACGGCGTACAACGCCCACGCAGCGACCGGCATGCACGCGATCGCTGCGGGGGTCCAGCCGAATCAGCCGATCGAGACCGTGCCGGCGCTCGGCCACTACCGGCTCGTCCACGAGTCGCCCTCGAACTCGGGCGGGATCGCGGTCAAGTACGTCAAGGTCTTCGAGTACGTCAAGGGCGCGCGTCTCCGCGGCGAAGGGACGATCGAGGTCCCGGTCGTCACGAACACGGGCCGGAACTTCACCTGGCGCGAAACGGCCGTGAACGGCGAGTTCGTGCTCCCGTACGCGACGAGCGGCAACACCGGAGACGTCCACACGACAGGGCCGTACCGTCTGCTCTCCACGGGGGGAACGGTCGATGTCTCGGAAGCTGCCGTCCAGTCCGGCAGCACCATCTGAACCCCCCCTCTCTCCTTCCTCCCCCAACAAAAGGGGTATAACCATTCGAGCCGAGATCTTGATCGGATGTTGATCCGAACACTCCGGTTCGTCGCGCCCGTCGTGTTTGTCCTCGCGCTCGCCATCAGCGCCGGCTGCACCGGCACCCAGCCCTCGGGGGCGAACGCGACATCGGCTTACACGGACCTTCCGGTCGAGCAGTTCAAACAGATGGTCGACCAGTTCCAGGGCCAGCCCGGCGCAGCCACGATCCTGGATGTCAGAACCGATCCCGAGTTCCAGCGGGAGCACCTGCGTGACGCCGTGAACCTCGACGTTTCGCAGGGAGTCTTCGGCGACCGAGTCGCCCGTTTCGACCGACAGAAGACCTACCTCGTCTACTGCCAGAGCGGGACGCGCTCGGCCCGCGCCGCGCAGATCATGAGCGAACTCGGTTTCGCGAAGGTCTACAATATGCGGGGCGGGATCGCCAAGTGGAAGGACGCCGGCTACCCCGTGGTCACAGGCGCCTGACCTCTCTATTCTTTGTTCGCCGCTACGGCGAACGCATAAATACACCTGTCCCCATCAGTACCACGGTGACACTGCGGTGGACCTGATCACGATCATTCTTATCGTCGTCGTCGTGCTCGTCCTGCTCGGGCTCGTCGGCTGGTTCTTCGGAATCTACAACCGGTTCTTCAACCTGAAGAACTCGGCGGAGGCGACGCTCGGCCAGATCCGGGTCGCGATGAAGAAGCGGCTCGATATGATCGAGCAGCTGCTCGGCGCTGTAAAGAGCTACGCGAAGTTCGAGCGCGAAACGCTCGAACGGGTCACGCAGCTCCGCGCATCGGTGACGAGCGGCGGCCCGGCCCAGCTCGACGCGGCCGAGCGCGAGAGCCGGTCGATCCTCGGCTCGCTCTTCGCCGTGGCCGAGGCATACCCCGACCTGAAGACCTCGACCACGGTCCAGGAACTGATGGGCTCGATTCGCGGCGTCGAAGACGAGATCGCACGCCAGCGTTACACGTACAACAACGTGGCCCAGCAGCTCAACACGATGGTCGACGTCGTCCCGTCGAACATCGTCGCACGCCTGATCGGGATGCAGAAACTCGAGTACCTCCAGTTCGAAGAGGCGATCGAGCAGCCGCCAAAGATCGAGTTCTGATCGGCCATGGGCGAAGAACGATCGCTGGCGACCCTGATTGCGGTCACGCTCGCCCTCGGGCTCGTGGCCGCAGCCCTCGCGCTCTGGCTTCCCACCCTCACCTTCGCGGGGGGCCTCTCGGTCGATACATACGAGGCCGACTACGCGCTCGACGGGAGCCTCACGGAGCGGTACGTGTACAACGTCGAGGCCCCGGGGACGTACCGGATGCTCTTCCGGACCTTCGACGTCCCCCTCGTCTTCAACGCCACAGGCTCCCCCCATTTCGAGGTCACGGGCATCCAGCCTCCGGACGACCTGACCGGGTATGCCCGCGACGCTTCGGGCGCAGTCCGGCTGTACGGCCCCGCTGCCGATCCCGCGGCAACGTCGTTCGTCGCATCCCATGCCGAGCTGAACGAGGTCGGGCTCGTCGATACCGGCTACTTCCCGAGCGGCACGTACGACGCCCGGTACTCGTTCGTGGTCCGCCCGCCGGTCGAGTACGACGCCTCCTTCGTCCACGTCAACCTCAAACTGGCGCGACAGGGGCAGCACGTGCCGTACTCGTTCGTCCGCATCACGCTCCCGGCCGCCAATGTGAGCGAGGTCTTCGCGTACCCGCCGACCCTGCAGCAGACGCGCGAAGGCGACCGGATCGTGATCACGGGCTCCGCCGCCGA
>JBDKUZ010000104.1:0-3434 GCA_039679395.1 Methanospirillum sp.
TGTCGAGCCCCGTGATCCGGATGCCGCCGAACTGGCACTTGTTCCGGATGTTGAGCCCGATCAGGAGGGGCGTGATCTTCTCGATGATGCTGGCCCGCTCGAGCATGCCGCAGTCGACGACCTTGACACCGGGGATCTTCTCGATCAGCGGTGTCACCATCGCCTTGGCGTCCTTGTCGTTGCCGCAGATCAGGCAGTCGCAGTCGATCGGCTCGTCGAGCTGCATGAACCAGGTCTGCGAGATGTTGTTGAACGCGCAGATCACCTTCGCGTCCGGCAGGATCGCCTGCGCCCGTTGCGCCGCGGACCCGTCGGGCAGGTTCATGCATTTCGTGGCCGAGCCGCCGATGGCGGACTCCAGCGGCCCCGTCGCATCCATCAGCGGCTTCCCGGCAGCGCCCTCCTTGATCGAGAGGAGCGTGTCCTTCTGCGCCGCGAGCGGCACGGTCAGCATCAGGACGTCGGCCGCCTTTGCCGCGTCGGGGTTGGCCATGGCCCGGACGTTCTTCACGTCGCCGAGCAGCTCTTTGACCTTCACGACGGCCGCTTCGGCCTTGTCGCTCGTCCGCGAGCCGATGATGACATCTTCGCCCGCTTTCACGAACCGGACGGCGATGCCGAGGCCCTGGCCGCCAGTTCCGCCAATTACAGCAACTTTCATCGATTCACCTTTCTTCCTACAATACAGAAATCGAATACATTCTCTCTTAAAGGCGCGATTTACTGGGGACCAATAAACAGATAAAATCAAATATATGGATGCGGTTGGTTCGCAAATGCCCCCCCGAATGCCGGGAGATCTCCCCCGTCATGCGGCCGGATTCGGTCGTACGCGCGGATCAGCGCGGTCGCGCCGGGAAAAAGTGCGGACCCTGCCCTATCGGGTTTCGGGCATTCGGGGATTCTTCATGCGTCTCTTCCTTCAGCGAGCCGCTGCTGTCGGCACATGCCCCGCCACTGCCGATTGCCGGGCCGACTTCAGGCGTCCGGGCGCGGACGGATCGGGTTCTGACGGCCTCCGCCCCTCGCCGGAGCTCTCCGGCTCAGACGATGATATCGAAATCCGAGCTGTTGAAGCTCCGCCAGCACGAAGCAGCTCCCTCTGCGGCGTCCGCCGATTCGCCCGTGCTCTCCAGCACCTCCGAGACGTCGATCATGAACGAGGCGAGCTCGCCCGACGGGAGTTTGAAGACGTAGTGCGAGATCCACGGAAAGTCCTCGCGGTCCCGGTACCTGAGTGGTGGGACGACCTCGGGCCGCTCCGTAGTCAGCACCCGCAGGAGCATCTCCCGGATATCCGGGTCGGGCAGCTCCGGAAACTCCTCGAAGAGACGTCGTCCATTCAGCTCGGACCGTTCCATGCGGAGGAGGTCCGCCGTCGCCCGGTTGACATCCGTGATGACATAGTCCTTTCCGCCGGCGACCGGCTGGTAGATCAGGACGCCGTTGCAGGTGTCCTCGAAGAAGGACCGGTACCGTGTCTCCAGGAAGTTACTGGCCTTCAGGGCTTCCTCTGCTTTCTTGCGGTCGGTGATATCGAGGAAGATTCCGTTCCAGATCGTCTCGTGCTTCAACCGAATCGGGTGCGAGACGCCACGGATGAACATCTCCTCCCCTGTCGGCTTGAGGAACCTGCCCTCGAAGTCCCACGGGGCCACCCGGTGGATCACGTCCCAGATCGAGTCGCGCCAGCGGTCCTGGTCCTCGGGCGCGATGCACGCGCCGAAGCGGTCGAACCAGTCCTTGAGCGGCTGGGGACTGATGCCGTAGATCTCCTCGGCGCGCTCGTCGACGTAGTAGACGCCCCACTCGCCGGTATCCCTGGCGTAGAACTGGTAGACGATCCCGGGGAGGTTGCTGGAGATTCCTTCGAGCCTCTCCTTCAGCTCCTTCTCCGCCCGTTTCTTCGCCGTGATGTCCTTGAAGAGGATGGCAAACTCGTTCGGAGGCCCTCCGCGATCGTGCGAGACAGGCGTGAATACCACCTCGAAGTAGGCAATGCCGCTCTTTTTGCTCTCGATTCCCCGTTCACGCCGCAGACGGTCGAAGTCGCAGACGAGCTCGGTCTCGGTCGCCCGCGCCGCGCGGATCAGCGACGGTAGTTTTTCCCGGTAGCAGGCGATATCGAAGACGCTCGCATTTCTCAGGTCGGCGAGGGTATGCAGGCCGAGAACCCGTAGCGAGGCCCGGTTCGCGTTGAGGATCGCCCCGTCGGCGGAGAACATGATGATCCCTCCCGGGACCGACTCGAAGAGGGTGGCGATCTTCCTCTCGGAGTCTTTCAGGTTGGTCTCGGCCTTTTTAAGCGCCGTGATGTCGCGGAGGCTGACCACGATATCCGGTCTGCCGAGGGGCGAGGCGATCGAGTCGAACTCGACCAGGAAGACCCGGTCCGTCCGGCCCTCGATCAGCTGCATCTCGGAGAGATACGGCTGGGACTGCTGGATCAGCTCGATGTTCTCCCGGACCGCGGGCTCGATGAAGACCGGGAGGTCGATCTCGAAGAGCTGCACGCCGACCAGGTTGCGGGCGGGGTGGATGCCGAGGGTGTCGCGGAAGCTTGCGTTCACCATCCGGATCTGCAGATCGCCGTCCAGGATCAGGATGGCGTCGTGGAGGCGATCGAAGACCGCCGGCAGCGGGATGCGCCGCGACGGCCGGTAGAGCTTCTTCTGGCCGAACCGCTCCATGCTGATCTCGCCGCTCTGCGCGAGAAGCTCGAGGTACTTGGCCGCCGTTTTTCGGTCGATCCCGAGGTCCTGGGCGATCGTCAGGATCGGGACGCCCCGTGGTGCATACTGTTGAAGCAGGTCGACGATCCTGCGGAAGATCTCCTGGTGCGGTCTCGACTCGTCCGTCACGTGTGGGCCCCCGGTGGCATCGAGCCTCTTTGCCATGCAGCCGCAGAGGTTCGGAGATACCTCGACCCGGCAGGACATCTTCTTTTCCGACGGGGCATGCCCGTACCCTGCGAGCGCCGATCTCCTGTCCGGGCAACGCCGGAACGGCACCTGCCGGCCGACGACCGGAGCCGCGACCGCCAACCGGGAACCGAAGCCGAACGCCCTGTACCGTGCCTCGCCGGCCGGCCCTTCACCGGCCGACAAGGATCACGGAAGATTAACTTTCGACCGCGCCGGCGTCCGCGGTAAGCATAAACCATTTCTGCCGGCCCCTCGTATCGGGTACACATGGACGAGGTCGATCCCGGAGACCTGGGGGACGTGGCCTACGGCATCTTCGAGCACCTGCTGCACCGCGAGCTCCGGGCGGCCGGGCGGCCGCTGTACACGCTGGTCGAGGACGGGACCGACTTCTCGGACGAGTTCGCCCGGGTCCTCGACGCATTCCGCGCCGACTATCCCCCGCTCGCGGACGCCCTGATCGAGCGCTTCGGCACGGACGACGCCATCCTTGAGACGATCCGGGCCGGC
>JBDKUZ010000105.1:0-27072 GCA_039679395.1 Methanospirillum sp.
CGCTCCGGGGCCTCGTTCCGGAGCTTGGCGACGGCGATCACGCACATCGAGATCCGGGTGATGTTCCGGTCCGTGCCCGTGATGATCTCGAAGAAGTTCCGGACGATCTGCGCCTGGTAGATCTCGCCGCCCATGCCTGGAGATTATTGACTCTTCCTGCTATAACAATACTTCGCATTGCTTATTTTGCGGCCGAGACGATCCGGATGATGTCGCCGTCCTTGAGCTGCTGGGTATCCTTGATCCGCATGTGCGTCCGGGCATCGACCGCGTAGAGGAACCCCTTCCCGATCTCCGTGTGGACCGCGAAGGCGAGGTCGCGCGGGGTCGCGCCCGTGCGCATCAGGAACGCGTCGGGAAGAATCCGTCCGCGGCCGTCTGCAAAGTGCGTCTCGTCCTCGACCGGGTAGACCACGATCTGCTCGAGGAGCTCGAAGACGGCCCTGTTCAGGGCGGGCTGGACGCCGGTGCCGCCGAGCCGGGTCATCACGGCTCCGATCGCGCCGAGGCCGGCCGCCTGAGCCTTCGAGAGGCTGGCCGGGTCCACGATCGCGAACGACGCATCCCCCGGCAGATAGGTAATGAGGCCGGCCTTGGCCGCGTTCCGCAGCGCGAGCTCGCCCGCGGCGGTCGCTGGCGGGATGCCGTGCTCCCGCAGGCGATCGAGGAGCGCATCGGGGGCCTGATCGGCCTTGTTCGCGACCGCGATCATCGGCTTCGAACGGCGAAGCAGGGCGCCGCAGAACTCGACGAGGCCGGCCTCGTCGGATCGAAGGAGGTCGACACCGGTCTCCCGGACTGCGGCCTCCACGTCCTCGACCGTGATCGAGAGCCCCGCGAGCACCTCGGCGATGGCCGCGTTGAGGATGGGAGTCTTGGACTGGGCCTGACGCAGGAGCTTGGACCAGTGCTTCGCCAGGATCCCCTGGACCCACATGGTCATCTCGAGCGGCAGGAACGCGATGTCGCTCTCGGGGTCGTGCTCCCCGATCCCCACGGGGTTGCCCTCGGCATCGGTCGCGCCCGAGCCGTCCACGACATGGATGATCGCGTCGGCCTGGCGGAGGTGGTCCAGGAACTGGTTGCCGAGGCCGCGGCCGGTATGCGCCTCGGGGACGAGCCCGGCCACGTCGATCAGGTTGACCGGGATGAACCGGACGCCGTCCGTGCAATGGCCGCAGGTGGCCGCGCCGCCCGGGAGCTGGAGCGTCGTACACGGGCAGGGGGCGCGGACGTACCCGACCCCGTGGTTCGCGTCGATCGTCGTGAACGGATAGTTCGCGATCTCGGCGTCGGCGAGGGTCGCGGCCTTGAAGAAGGTGGATTTGCCGCAGTTCGGCTTTCCGGCGAGCGCAAGGGTGATCATGAGCCGACAGAATGATCGGCCCGGAGTGGGTAAATAGGTGTTGTCCCGACGAAAGGTTCTTATTCGTTCCGATTCACCCAAGGGTAGTCGCGGCGGGCCGCGACCGATAAGGAGAGTAGGCGATGGCATACAGAGAGAACCCCTTTGACGGAATCTGGCGGCAGTTCGACGACATGATGGGCGAGATGGAGAACCGCTTCCGCGGCATGCTTCAGGGCTCGGGGCAGTACCTTCCCGGCGGCGGATTCGGGCCGGGCGGCGTTGGCGACCGTTTGCTGCCCGCGGTCCGTGGCGAGTTCCGCGTCGACGTGCGCGAGGACGAGGACGAGGTGCTCGTGGTTGCGGACCTTCCCGGCGTCGACCGCGAGAACATTACGGTCCGACTGCTCTCCCCGACCGAGCTCGAGATCTCGAGCGAACGCCGCTCTGAGCGTTCGGAGACCGGGGAGGAGGGCCAGATCGTGAGGCAGGAGCGGACCTTCGGCTACATGAATCGCGTGGTCCCGCTTCCGCACGAGGTGACGGCCGAGGGCGCACGGTCCTCGTTCACGAACGGCGTGCTCGAGATCCGGCTCAAGAAGACCACGGTCGAACGCGGCGAGCGGATCCCGATCGAGTAACCTTTTTTTCATGCCCCGGTTCGTTGTCCACGACCACCGGGCCCGGACGCACCATCACGACGTCCGGCTCGAGCACGACGGGGTCCTCGTCTCGTGGGCCGTGCCGAAGGGCCTTCCAGAACAGTCGGGCGAGCGACGCCTCGCCATCCGGACGCCCGACCACCCGCTCGGGTATATCGACTTTGCCGGGACCATACCCGCGGGTACGTACGGCGCGGGCGAGGTGGCCATCTACGATCACGGAGAGTACGATCCCATGACCTGGACCGTGGACCGGATCGAGGTCCGGCTCCACGGCACCCGCTACACGGGCCCGTACCTCTTCGTCCCCTTCCGCCGGGCCGGTCCCGACCAGTGGCTCGTCCTCCGGGCAAAGGAGCAGCTATAAACGTGCGTGCGGCATTATCGGCTCCATGGCCGGAATCGACACGACTGACTGTCCGCCCGGCGGAAATGATGCCGTCTCCTGGATCCGGCGCGGCATGGCCTGCACGCGCCGCCGCAAGTACGGCGCCGCGATCGAGTCCTTCGACGAGGCTATCCGTCGTGAGCCTGGCTCGGTCGAAGCGCTGCTCGACAGGGGAAATGCCCTCTACGCCCTCGAACGCTACGAGGAGGCGCTGGCCGCGTACGACCGCGCCACCGAACTCGCGCCCGATCGACCGGCCGCGCACTTCGCCCGTTCGAACGCCCTCTCGGAGCTCGGCCGGAAGGAGGAGGCCGCGGCCGCGTTCGCCCGAGGGATGGAACTCCGGCACCGCCCCGAACCGGGGTAATTTATAGGACCTCGGCGAGAACACCTAACAGAGTCATAATGACCGAAGGCTATCCAACCGCAACCGTCGACGGCCGCGAGGTCCCGTACGACCCGTCCACGCTCCGCCGGGTCCAGGAGCATCCGTGCTTCTCCGAGAAGGCCTGCCATGCCTTCGGCCGGATGCACCTCGCCGTCGCGCCGAAATGCAACATCCAGTGCAACTATTGCCAGCGCGACTACGACTGTGTCAACGAGTCGCGCCCGGGCGTGACGAGCAGGATCGTGACACCGGAAGAGGCCGTTGCCATGGTCAAGCAGGTCCTCGACGAGCACACGTTCATCAAAGTGATCGGGATCGCGGGCCCCGGGGACCCGCTGGCGAACGAGGAGACCTTCGAGGCGCTCCGGCTGGTCAAGGAGCACTTCCCCGAGACGATCCGGTGCATCTCGACGAACGGCCTCACCCTCCCCGAGCGGATCGACGAGCTCGCCGACCTCGGTGTCGGCAACATCACGGTCACCATGAACGCGCTCGATCCCGAGGTCGGTGCGAAGATCTACGACCACATCGACTACCACGGCAAGCGGTACGAGGGAGTCGAGGCCGCGAAGATCCTGATCGCGAACCAGCTCAAGGGCGTGGAGGAGGCCGTGAAGCACAAGATGATCGTCAAGATCAATACGGTCTGGGTCCCAGGGGTCAACGACGACGAGATCGTCGAGATCGCCGAGACGACCTCGAAGCTCGGCGCATACACGTTCAACCTGATCCCCGTGATTCCGCAGTACAAGTTCAAAGACGTCGTGCCCCCCACGCCCGCCGAGAAGCGCGCGATGCAGGACCGGTGCGCGCCGTACATCAAGCAGATGCGCCACTGCCAGCGCTGCCGCGCCGACGCGATCGGGAAGCTCGGCCACGACCTCCAGACTCCGGGCGGATGCAGTAAGGGCGCCTGAGACGGACCCGACTCGCCCTCATCTTTTCCAGTGGAGACGGATGCGGTCGGTCCATCGGCGGGATCGAAACCGCGCGGCCGGACAGAAAAAGTATAACGATCAGACCGTGATCTCACGCCACCGGGCACCGGGAACGCCGCAGATCGGGCAGCGCTCCGGCGCCTCGTCGAGCGCGATATTGCCGCAGACGGGGCAGAGCAGGACCTTTCCCGCCTCGAGGTCCTTACCGGCCCTCACGGCCTCGGCCGCCTTCGTGTAGAGTCCGGCGTGGACCTCCTCCGCCTTCATCGCGTACGTGAACGGCGTGA
This sequence comes from Methanospirillum sp., assembly GCA_039679395.1. Classification (GTDB taxonomy): domain Archaea; phylum Halobacteriota; class Methanomicrobia; order Methanomicrobiales; family Methanospirillaceae; genus UBA288. Next base: position 4,009 of record JBDKUZ010000105.1, read on the forward strand.
TCGCGGTCTGCTGCCCCTCGCGCTCGGCCTCGGCGACGAACCCGGGGTACATCTCGGTGAACTCGTACGTCTCGCCCGCGATAGCGCCGGCGAGGTTTTCCGCCGTCGACTTCGATGCGCCCATCACCCCGAGCAGCGTCCTGGCGTGGATCGCCTCGGCCTCGGACGCGGCGCGGAAGAGCTTCGCGACTGCCGGGAGGCCCTCCTGCGCGGCCTTCTCCGAGAATGCGAGGTACTTACGGTTCGCCTGGGACTCGCCTGCGAACGCGGCCCCGACATTGTCCATGGTCGACATGCACACTACTGGAATGGGGTGCCTCTTATATCTTCTTCTTTCGTCGGGATGCGAATCAACAACGGAAAAGAATGTTGAAGTTCCGGCCGCGCACATCTTGTGATCGTGGCAGCACGGCGCATGGCCGAGATCCCCGAGAGGGACCGTCCGCGGGAGAGGCTGATCAACCGGGGCCCGAAGGTACTCACCACGCGTGAACTGATCGCCGTGATCATCGGACGGGGAACCCGCGGCCGGGACGTCCTCGCGGTCTCCGAGGAGATCAGGAAGGTCTTCGACGCGCGAAAGCAGGAGGTCACGATTGAGAATCTCATGGCAGTCCCCGGTGTGGGGGAGGCCAAGGCCTGCCAGCTCCTCGCCGCTTTCGAGCTTGCCCGGAGGTTCCGGGATCAGAACGAGGGCTTCCGGGTCTCGAACCCAGAGGAGGTGCTCGGCCTTCCGGACGTGGAGATGATCCGACACCGGCAGCAGGAGCACTTCCTCGCGATCACCCTGAACGGGGCCGGCGAGGTGATCCATGCCCGGACGCTGACCGTCGGCCTGCTGAACGCGAGCCAGGTCCATCCCCGAGAGGCCTTCGCCGATGCGATCACGGATCGTGCCGCGGCCGTCGTCTTCGTCCACAACCACCCCTCGGGATCGCTCGAGCCCTCGGCCCCGGACCTCGCGATCACGCGGCAGCTCGTGGAGGCCGGCGAGCTCCTCGGGATCCAGGTCCTCGATCACCTGATCATCTCGAAGAAAGGGCACTGTTCGCTCAAACTGGCCGGGGCGCTCTGACCGTCGGAGGGGAGACCCCCGCTGCTTTAACGGGAGGCGGGGGGGCCGCAGGCGCGGCCGCCGAGCCGCCGCCCCATCGCATACGCCTCCTCGAGCAGTGCCGGGAACTGTGCGAGGTCGCGCCTGGTGTCCATGTCGTCGACGAAGAGCTCCTCGCCGGGGGTCACGTCGACGATGTCGAAGAAGGACGCGGTCGACGCCCGAACCCCGTCGAAGACGTTCGGGGCGTGTCCGCGGGAGAGGCCGGAGATGGCGAGCAGGAGCCCGTGCCGTTCCTTCTTCCGCTCCTTCGGGACGATGGGCTGCTTCCGGCCGTACTTGGCCCAGTAGAAGACCTGGAACCGGTCCATGAACCCCTTCAGCTTGCCCGGCACGCCCATGGTCATGACGGGCGTCGCGACGACGATCCCGTCGGCCTCCGCCACCTTCCGGTAATACGGGGTCAGGTCGTCGATCTGGGCGCATTCTGCTGCGTTCATGCAGTGGAGGATCTCCATGCAGGGCTCGAAGGTCAGAAGCGGCACGTTCACGCGTTCGACCGTGCAGCCCGCGTCGGCCGCGCCGGCGAGGGCCCGCTCGAGGAGCAGGGCCGTGTTGCCATGTGGGAGGGGCGAGCCCAGGAGTCCGAGGATCAGCGGCATGGGCAGGGAGTTGACGGTGCCGGATAAAAAGATATGGCCGCAGCTCGAGAGCCGGCGACCGAACACCCCCATACTCTGGGAGGTGCCCTCACCGGGACGCATCGGGATCCGTGGCCGATACGCCCTGTTTTCAATGCAACGATAGCATGATCATCGATAAATACCTGCGACGTGCATGGGACGTCTGGTAAGCTTTATGGCAGAAGGTATGGAGAAGAAGGCCGGCGAGAAGGTCGGCCCCGGAAAGTACGTCTGTCTCGACTGCGGCTACGAGGAGGAGCTCGACAAGAGCGAACAGGACCTCCGGAAGTGCCCGAAGTGCTCCTGCGAGGAGTACCAGTGCTTTCCAATGACGCACATTCGCCCCGACGTCAAGACGCCGGAAGACGCGAGAAGCCCGCCGAAGCGCTGAACGCACGGTTGATAGTATCAACCGAATCCGAAACGGAAACAAGAGTGGAGGGAAGTATTCACATGGTAAACGTATCGAGCGTGGGCCAGGTCTACGTCTGCAACATCTGCGGTAATGTGGTCGAGGTAAAAGAGGTCGGTGGCGGCGAACTCGTCTGCTGCGGCGAGCCGATGGAGCTCAAGGCATGAGCCCCGGAGACGAGGACCGCCTCGACGCCCTGGAGGAGAAGATCGGCAAGGTGCCACGGATCTTTCGCGACCTCGCGGAGACCAACCCCGAGCTCTACAACTCGGTGATGGGCCTCGACCACCTGGTCTGGGCCGACGGGTGCCTCTCGAGGAAGGACAAGAAGCTGATCGCGATCGCGATCGCCGCGGCCATGCGGGACGGGCACGCCGTCCGGGCGCAGCTCGCTGGCGCCCCGCACCTGGGGATCTCGCTCGCCGAGATCGAGGAGGCCCTGCGGGTCACGTTCCTGCTCGCGGGGATGCCGGCGTATGTCTACGGGCGCACCGCGGCCGAAGAACTCTATCAGGCGGGGTGCGAATAGCCCCATGCCCTCAACGAGGCATTCATGATGTGTATCGACGAAAGAGAAGCCTGTACCTGTGACGAACCCGTCCAGTCGCTCCCCGTTCTCGGCGAGCCCGCGCCCGACTTCGAGGTGCTGACGACCCACGGGCCGCTGAAGCTCTCCGACTATCTCGGCCGCTGGGTCGTGCTCTTCTCGCATCCGGCGGACTTCACGCCGGTCTGCACGACCGAGTTCATGGCCTTTGCCGGTATCGCGGACGAGCTCGGAGGCATGAACGCCCAGCTCCTCGGCCTCTCGGTCGACTCGGTGCCGGCCCATCTCGCCTGGGTCCGCGCGATCAGGGAGAAGATGGGCGTCGACGTCCCGTTCCCGATCATCGCCGATCTCGAGATGACGGTCGCGAAGCGGTACGGGATGATCCAGCCGGGTCAGGCCACGACCGCGTGCGTCCGCGCCGTCTTCGTCATCGACGACAAAGGGGTGCTCCGGGCCATGATCTACTACCCGCTGACGACCGGCCGGAACATGGCGGAGATCCTCCGGCTCGTCAGAGCTCTCCAGACCACGGACGCCCACGGTGTCTCCACCCCTGCCAACTGGCAACCCGGCGACAAGGTCGTGGTCCCCGCGCCGAAGACGGTCGAGGAGATGAAGAAGCGGGACGCCGAGGGCCTGGAGTGCCGGGACTGGTATCTCTGCTTTAAGTCCCTCTGAACCTTTTTTATAGCCGCCATGCCAACACGGGGGTATATGCCGATCACCGTCCTCGGATTCGCGGGCTCGCCGCGCCGGCACGGCAACTCCGAGACCCTGCTCGACTGGGTCCTGGAGGCGATGGCTGCCGAACCGGGCGTCTCGGTCGAGAAGATCGTCATCGTCGATGCCAATATCAACCCCTGCCGGGGCTGCAACGCCTGCGAGCGGACGGGCGCCTGCGTTCAGCACGACGGCATGATCCCGCTCTACGACCGGATCCTTGAGGCCGACTGCGTTGTTCTCGCGGCTCCGATCTACTGCATGGGTCTCGCGGCCCAGGCGAAGGCGTTCGTCGACCGCGCCCAGGTCTACCGCTCGCGGAAGTACGTCCTTGGATGGCCGGTCATTCCCGAGGAGCGAAAGGGCAAACGGCTCGGGCTCTTCCTCTGCACCGCCGGTCAGCCCTGGGACCATGTCTTCGACGCGGCCCTGCCCTCGGTCAAGTGCTTCTATCACGTCTCCGGCATCCGCGACCGCGACATGCAGTACCTGCTCGTCAACGATGTCGATGAGTCCGGGGCCGTCGAGCGACACTCGACAGCCCGGGCCGACGCGGCAGCGCTCGGACTGGCTGCTGTCGCAACCCTCCGCGAGCGGCTCGCATGATCCGGGTGCTCGGCGTCTCGGGCAGTCCGCACCGGCACGGGAACACCGAGACCCTGCTCGACGCGTTCCTCGAGGGGGCCCGCGGGGCCGGGGCGGAGGTGGAGAAGGTGGTGCTATCGGCTCTCACGTACGCTCCCTGCCGGGGCTGCAACGTCTGCCATCGGAGCGGGGACTGCATCGTGAAGGACGATGCGGTCCCCCTGCTCGAGCGAATGGCCGCCGCGGACGTGCTCGCGATCGCCTCGCCGATCTACAGTATGGGTATCACGGCCGAGCTCAAGGGCCTGATCGACCGGGCCCAGTACCTCTGGGCACGGCGATTCGTGACGAAGACGCTCGACTACTCTCCCGAGCACCTCGCCCGGCATCGCGGCGTCTTTCTCGCGACCGCCGGCTCGGACTGGCCGGGCGTCTTCGATGCGGCCTTTCCGGTCGTGAAGGCGCTCTTCTCGGGGCTCGGCTTCGAGTATGCGGAGAACCTTGTCTACGACGAGATGGACCGCCTTGGCGGCATCCGGGGCCATCCCGCCGCGCTCGAAGAGGCGGCCGCCGCGGGGCGGCGAGCGGTCGAGTCGCTCAATCGGGGGTAAGCGATCCGCACCGCTCGGCGCAGACTCTCGCCACGATCAGGCGAGAGGAGCAGAGCGATGTCCCGGCGAAACTCCCGATTCGGAGGACCCGGCAGCCGCAGCCCCGGGCCTCGAGGGCGGCGGCGAGCTCGTGCTCGTCGAAGTGCTGGTTGCAGCCGATGGTGATGATGTCGGGCCGGAGCTCCTCGATCGGCCGGAACATGTCCGCCGGATCGCCGAGGCGGGCCGCGTCGACCGGCTTGAGCGCACGGATCAGGGCGAGCCGCTGATCTTCGGGCACGATCGGACGGGGCTTGTGCCGGACGTTCGCGTCCCGTGCGACGATCACCACGAGCTCGTCGCCGAGCCGGCGCGACTCCTCGAGGTAGTAGAGATGGCCGGGGTGGAGGAGATCGAAGGTCCCGGTCGCGACGACCCGGGTCACGGCAGGACCTCGATCTCATACGGAGCGCCGTCCGCGGTGAAGCAGGCCCAGTCGCCGGTCTCGTACGGCCAGCCGATGATCAGGTGGTACCGGCCCGTGCGCGGAAAGAACGAGAGGTCCGCGTTCGAGGGCTGCAGCACCCCGTTGGGATGCGAATGGGCCGAGCCCGCCCGGTGGGTGTCGAGCGGCATCATGTCGAGCAGAACACTTGCCGAGTCCTCGTTCGTGACCGTGCCCGGCACGAGGTCGCACTCCTCGATCACACCGTCCCGCTCGCGAAGCAGGGCCACGAACTCGTTCGGGTCGTTCGAGGCGCCGATTGCGAGGAGCAGGTCGAGGAGCTCCTGCCGGATGCCCCTGACTTTCATGCCCTGATGGGTGGGCCCGGGAAGGTGATAAGCCCGACGCCGGAAAAGAATCGTTGTTCCCGGTCCGCTTCGGAGGCGGAAAGGTCCGGGGTGCTAGAGCCCGGCCTCGACGGCCGCAGCGATGCGGAGGTTCTCGACGCCCTCGGCCGGAGTGACCGGAAAGGCGGGACCGCCCGTGGCCGCCGCGAGGAACGCGGCGAGCTCGACCCGGAGCGGCTCGACGCGGTTCACGAGGACCTTCTCGATGATGTTCTCCTGGACGTAGCGCTCCGGCTCGGCTGCATACCGCCCGGGCTTGCGGTGGACGTAGACCTCCTGGGCCATGAAGTCGCCCTCGATCGTTCGCTCCTCCTCCTCGATGTAGATCGACCGGATCTTCTTCGAGGACTTGCGGCTGGCCGAGAGATAGGCGTGGCACCCGTCGAAGCGGAAGAGCGCGGAGCAGATGTCGCCGGTCCCGGCGGAGGCGATCCGATACGGGGCCTCCGGAAAGAGGACATGGGCCAGAATGTCGATGTCGTGGATCATCAGGTCCTCGACGATCGAGGTCCCGGTGATCCGGGTCGAGGCCGGATTGTGCCGTTTCAGTTCGACGTAGAGCGGCTCTCTCACGATCTTCCGGATCTCCTCGACGATCGGGTTGAACCGCTCGATCTGGCCGACCCCGACCACGAGGTCCCGGGGCAGCTCCGCGAGCAGCCGTTCTCCCTCGTCGAGGGTGGCGCAGATCGGCTTCTCGATCAGCATCGGCACGCCGGCCTCGGCTACACGCTCGGCCGTCTCGAGGTGGTACGGGGTCGGGACGCAGATGCTGACCGCGTCCACCGCGTCGAGGAGGGCCTCGAGCGAACCCGCGACGGTCGCCCCGACCCGACGGGCCGCAGTCTCGGCCGCAGTCGGCTGCACGTCGTGGACCAGCACCCCGGTCACCTGCTTAAACTCGGAGCAGACCCGGAGATGGTTCTGGCCCATCACCCCGGCGCCGATCACCCCGACCTTCACGGTTGAACCCCGTTCACTGCGTTGACGATCTCCTCGAGTTCGGCCGGCCCGATTCCAGGGTGCACCGGGAGCGAGAGGACCCGGCGGGCGAGATCGGCGGCTACCGGACAGGACCCGGGCGGTGCCGCGCCCCGGTAGAGCGGCTGCTCGTGGATCGGTATCGGATAGTGGACCGCGCTCCCGATCTCGTGTTCGCGGAGGTGCGCGGCAAGGCCGTCGCGCGAGAGCGGGCAGTCGTCCGTCACCGTCACCACGTACTGGTGGTAGACATGGGTCATCCCCTCGCCGACTGCGGGCGGCAGAATCCCCGGAGTATCGAGGTGGGCCGAGAGATACGCGCCGTTCTCCTGCCGGCGCTCGTTGAACTCGGGCAGACGCCGGAGCTGGACCCTTCCGATGGCACCTCCGAGGTCGGTCATACGGTAATTGTACCCGAGCTCGGTATGCAGGTACTTCTCGGCCTGGCCATGGTTGATCAGCCGCCGAACGCGCGCAGCGAGCGCGTCGTCGTCGGTCGTGACCATCCCGCCCTCGCCGGTGGTCATGTTCTTGGTCGGGTAGAACGAGAAGCATCCGGCGGTCCCGAACGAGCCGACGCGCTTGCCGCGCCACTCGGCGCCGTGGGCCTGGGCCGCATCCTCGATCAGCACGAGGTTCCGATCCGCGCAGAGGTCCATAACGGGCCCGAGGTCGAAGGGCTGGCCGACGAGGTGGACCCCGACGACGGCCTTCGTTCGGGGCGTCACGAGTGCGCCGAGGCCCTCCGCGTCGAGCGTGAAGAGGTCCCGACTGACATCGGCGAAGACCGGGACGGCGCCGCACATCGAGACCGCGGTCGCGGTCGCGATGAACGTGAACGAGGGGACGATCACCTCGTCGCCGGGCCCGATGCCGGCACCCAGGAGGGCCGCGTGGAGCGCCGTGGTCCCGTTCGAGACCGCGATCGCGTGGTCCACACCGGTGTACGCGGCAAACTCGCTCTCGAACGCGGCGACCTCGGGGCCGGAGGCGAGCATCCCCGAACAGATGACGCGTGCGGCGGCCTCGGCCTCCTCCTCGCCGAGGAGCGGCCGGGCGATCGGGATCACGACCGCACCTCCGGTACGGGTTTGGCCCGGATCTGCGCGGGGGCGCCGATCGCGAGCATACCCGGCGGGACGTCCTTCGTCACGATGGCGCCGGCCGCGACCAGCGCGTTCGCCCCGATCCGCACGCCGGGAAGCACGGTCGCGTTGGCGCCGATCGCGGCCCCGTCCTCGATCACGGGGCCGGCGAGCCCGCCGATCCCGGTCGGAGGGTACCGATCGTTCGTGAGGACCACGTGCGGGCCGAGAAAGACCCGGTTCCCGATCACGGTGTTCGTCGGGATGAAGGCCATCGACTGGATCGAGACGTCCGAGCCGATCACCGACCGCCCCTCGCAGATCGCGTTCGTCCCGAGCGCGACGCGGTCGCCGATCCGCGTCTGCTCGCGGATCAGGACGTTGTGCCCGGTCTGGAAGTCGTCGCCGATCTCCACCTCGCAGTAGATGATCGTTCCCGATCGGAGGGTCGCGTTCCGGCCGAGCGTGACGCCGGGGAAGTCGACGGCGCCGAGGTATTCGCGCGAGGGAAAACCGAGGGTGACGGGCTCGAGGAGCCGGGCGCCCTCGCCGATGGTGTTTCTACCGAGTTGGGTCATTCGACAGTCACGCTCTTGGCGAGGTTTCTGGGCTGGTCGACGTCGCGCCCGAGCGCGACTGCGGTCTGGTAGGCGAGCTGCTGGAGCACGACCGAGGTCGCGACCAGCTGGACGAGCTCGTGGCTCTCCGGGATCGGCAGGAAGACGTCCACGATGTCGGTCAGCTCGCGGTCCCCGCGGGCGCCGATCCCGATGATCGGGGCGTTTCTCGCCTTCATCTCCTTGATGTTCGAGAGCATGATCGAGTACGTGTCGCCGGGCGGGCAGAGTGCGACGACCGGCGTCTCGCTCGAGAGAAGGGCGAACGGCCCGTGTTTGAGCTCGCCCGCCGCGTACCCCTCGGCGTGGATGTACGAGATCTCCTTCATCTTGAGCGCTCCCTCGAGCGCGATCGGATAGAAGAGGCCGCGTCCGACATAGAAGAGGTGCTCGGCCGGCCGGCAGATCTCGACCGCTTTTCCGATGTCGAGCAGGAGCACCTCCTCGATCACGCTGTTCGCCTGCTCGAGCGCCGCGCCGAAGCGGTTGCCCCCCTTCATCAGGTCCACGAGCCCCATCAGGACCGCGAGCTGCGCGATGAACGACTTGGTGGCCGCGACCGAGATCTCGGGCCCCGCGCGCATGTAGACCGTGTGGTCCGCGATCCGCGTCACGGTCGAGCCGAGCACGTTCGTGATTGCGAGCGTCGGGCAGTTGTACGCCTTCGCCTTCTTGAGCGCCGCGAGGGTGTCGGCCGTCTCCCCCGACTGGGTGATCACGGTCACGATCCCCTTCAGGGGCGGCGTGAAGTACTTGAACTCGGAGCCGAGCTCGGCCCGGACGGGGATGCGGCAGGTCGACTCGCAGAGATACTTGAAGACGAGCCCGGCGTGGTACGACGAACCGCAGGCCACGACCGTGATCTCGGAGGGCCGCCGGTACCGCTCCGGGAGCGATGCCTCGGTGACCCCGTGAAGGGTGTCGTAAAAGACCTTCGGCTGTTCGAAGATCTCCTTGAGCATGAAGTGCGGGAACCCGCCCTTCTTCACGGTCTCGACGTCCCAGTCCACGTGCTCGACCGGCCGCGTAACCGGCGTACCACGGGAGTAGATCCGCCATCCCTCGCGGTCGATCACGGCGAGGTCGCCGTCCTCGAGGTAGACGACCCGTTCCGTGTACCCGAGGAGCGGCGTCACGTCCGACGCGGCAAAGACCTCCAGATCGCCGATCCCGAGCACGAGGGGCGACGAGTCCCGCGCCGCGACGACCTCGTCGGAGCCCTCGACCGTCACGAGGAGCGCGTACGACCCCTCGAGCCGCTGGATCGCCTTCTCGACGGCGCCGCGGAGGTCGGACCCGTCATAGTACTCCTCGATCAGGTGAGCGACGACCTCGGTGTCGGTCTCGGAGCGGAAGACATGGCCCCTTTCCGTGAGCTCGCGGGTGAGCGCGGCATAATTCTCGATGATCCCGTTGTGGACGACGGCGATCTTACCCGTGCAGTCCAGGTGCGGGTGGGCGTTCCGGTCGCTCGGCACGCCATGGGTCGCCCACCGCGTGTGCCCGATCCCGATAGTGCCGTGGAGCCTCCACGCCCGCTCCCCCTTCTCGGAGATCTTGCCCTCGCACTTGTAGACCTCGAGGCAGGGGTTGTTCGTGGCGACACCGAACGAGTCGTATCCCCGGTACTCGAGCTTCTGGAGCCCCTCCACGATCACGTTCGCCGCCGGGCGGAACCCGACGTAACCGACGATCCCACACATCCTAGATCACCACCGCCCCATCGGGGACCACGCCCGTGACGGTCGTGTTCCCGGCCTCGATCGTCACGTTGTTGCCGATGATGCAGTTCTTCAGGATCGTGAACGGCGCCGAACCCACACGGTCGCCGAGCACGGCGCCGAACGCGGCCTTCTGGAACCGTCCCTCCCGCTCGAGCACGGCGCCGCTCGTCCAGGTGGCCGTGTGGTCCTGGAGCCGGCATGCCTCCCCCACCACCGCGTCGATGATCCGCGAGTGAGACCCGATCACGACGTCGTCCATCACGAGCGAGTGCGCCACGTAACTCAGGGGGTCGATCGTCACCCGCGACCCGATCGAGGTGTTCGGCATGATCACGCAGTTCGGTCCGATCACGCAGTCCTCCCCGATCACCACCGGCCCGTGGATATACGTGTTCGGCCCGATCACGGTCCCCTTGCCGATCCGGATCAATCCGTAGAGCTTCGACGAACGCGAGATCGTCCCGGCCCGTTTCGCGTCGATCCGGGGAAGCAGCTTCGTGTTCATCTCGAGGAGATCCCAGGGATTGACCGCATCCTGCCAGTCGACGGCCCGGACCGGCACCACGCGGGCGCCGTCGCTGATCATCGCCTGGAGTGCGTCAGGGACCTCGTGGCCGATCGTATACTTGAAGAACGACCGGTCGAGCGCATAGATCCCGGTCGAGACGATGAACCCGGTCGGGGTGTCGGGCTTCTCCTTGATCTCGCTCACGAGCCCGTCCTTTGTCACGACCACCCCGAAGTTCGTGGGGTTCGGGTGGTCGGTGACGAGGACCGCGCTTCGCTCGCCCACGATCCGCGCGATCGAGGCGGCGTCGATGTAGTGGTCGCCGGCGAGCAGGAGGAACCGGTCCCGGAGGTACGGCTCCGCGCAGCGGAGCGCGTGCCCGGTCCCGAGCTGGTTCTCCTGGACCACGACCCGCACGGGCAGGTCGTTCTCGGTCAGGTACCGGATCACGTGCTCCTTGCGGTACCCGACGACGACGATGATCTCCCGGATACCGTTCGCCAGAAGAGCGTCGATCACGTACTTCAGTATCGGCGTGTTCGCGACCGGGACGAGGGCCTTGGGCCTCGACCTGGTCAGGGGGCGAAGGCGCGTGCCCTCCCCTGCCGCGAGAATGACAGCCTGCATGGATTCCTCCTATGACTGGAACGAGGTTCCCTCGTCGATCCACCCCTCGACGAACGAGTGCGGCGCGATGTTCACGCCGGGACCGATCACGGTCCCCACGTTGACCGAGCAGTTGATGCCGAGGTTCACGTGGTCTCCGACGATGGCGCCGAGCTTTCGGCGTCCCGTGTTCCTGCCGGCCACCTTCACGATGGCGTGGTCGTTCCTGAGGTTCGCGATCTTCGACCCGGCCCCGAAGTTGCAGTGGCTCCCGATCACGGAGTCTCCCACGTAGTTGAAGTGGGGGATCTTCGTGTCCGGGAGGACGATCGTGTTCTTGAGCTCGGTCGCGTGGCCGACGTGGCAGCGGTCGCCGACCGAGGTCGACGGACGTAGATACGCGTGCGGCCCGATCTTGCACCCTTTACCGATGATGCACGGCCCTTCGATATAGGTGCCGGCCATCACGATCGTCCCTTTCCCGATCGAGACCGGGCCTTTCATCACGACCCCGTCCTCGACCTCGCCCTCGATCGCGGGCGCGAGGGCCCCGAGCAGGTGCGAGTTCGCGTCGAGCAGATCCCAGGGATAGCCCATGTCGAGCCAGCTCTCGAGCATGTGCGAGCGCAGGCGCCGTTCACGGATGTACTCGGCAAGGGCGTCGGTCAGCTCGTACTCGCCGCGGCTCGAGACGCCGATCCTGTCGATCAGCGCGAAGATCTCCTCGTCGAACCGGTAGACCCCGGCATTGATCAGCTCGCTCTTCGGGTCCGGCGACTTCTCCTCGAGGCCGGTGATGAACCCGTCCTCGCAGGTGACGACGCCGAAGTCCTGGGGATGGTCGGTCCGGTGGATCCCCATGACCGGGCCATCCATGGCCGCGATCGCGGCGATGTCGTCCGAGCCGACGATCATGTCCCCGTTCATCAGCAGGAACGGTCCCGAGACCAGGCCCGCGCAGACCCGGACCGCATCGCCCGTACCGAGCTGCTGCCGCTGAGCCACGTATCGGATCTTGCAGCCGAAGGCCCCGCCGTCGCCGAAGTGCTCCCGGATCTCGCGCTCGCCGTAACCGACCACGAGCACGAACCGGGTGAAGCCCGCTCGGACGGCAGCCGCAATCAGGTGCTCGAGGATCGGACGGTTCGCGACCGGGAGCATCACCTTCGGTCGCGAGGCCGTCAGCGGGCGCATCCGTTTGCCCTCGCCCGCGGCGAGGATCACGCATTGCATCACAGGACTGTCTCCAGGTTGTACGCCGCCGATGGATGTCGGTATCTCTGGATCGTCCGAAGCCGCGGCGCACGGCCCCGGTCGCCTGCTCCCCGGACCGGAACGGTGGACCCGCCGGTACCGTGGATCATACCCGAAGCATTTGTCTTCACCCGATATGAGGCTTCGTAAGTCCTCATCGTCCGTACGGGCACCAGTGGGGGAGGTCGACGAGCGCGGCCGTGCCGCCTGTCGAGGGGCCGACCATCAGAACCTCCGTCCCGGGTTTCGCGTGCTCGACCTCGTCGAGCCCGGCATCGGTCACGAGCCCCTGACCGAGCACGAGCACGACCCCTGCAGCATCGGCACTATCCGCGATCCGGCCGGCGAACGCATGCTCGAGAAGGGGCGACTGGCCGATCAGGCGGACAGGTCGATCCGCGGTCTTCGCGATAAGTTGCCGCAGGCAGGGGGGGCGGTCCTCGATCCTGCAGCCTCGGAGGTTCCGGGCGAAGCCGAAGAACCCGGCGACCGCATTGATTACTGCACCGGCGGCCGATCGCTCGCGCTCGCCCGCGAGCGGCGCTCCGAAGAGCATGGAGACCTTCACTAGCGCCTCGACCGGGGCTCCGGTCACGAACTGGGCGACCCGACCGCCGTAGGCGGCCTCGAGGGGGACCCCGCGTTCGTACGGGCAGACGAGGGCGTCGTGGTTGCGGGCGATCTCGAGGTCCCCATCCTCGACCCCGGTTCCCTCGATACGCGAGTGGAGCACCTCGACCGCTCGCACGAAGAGGTTCACGGCCGCACCTCGAGTACGACCCGTGCCGGGGCACCGTCACCGCCCTGGAGCCGGAGCGGGAGCGCGATCAGACCATACTCCCCCGATGGCACGTTCGTGAGGTCCAGGAGTTCGATCACCCCGCCGCCGGGACCGAGGAGGGTCCGATGTACCGCTCCGTCCGATCCTTCGGCCTCGATCGAGGGCGCGTCCGTGCCCACCAGGCGGACCCCCTGGGCTACCAGGTACGCCGCCCCCGCGGGCGTGAGCGCCGGGAAGGGCGCGACGAACTTCGTCCGGCGCGAGAACCAGGTCCTGAGAAGCACTCGCGTCGCTCCATGAAGTTGCCCTTCGAGCTCCTCCGGACCGATCGCCGTCGCCTGCGTCTCGATCACGCGGCACGGACCGATCAGCAGGTCGAGCGGAAGGTGATCCACGGTCCGGCCGTCGAAGAGGTAGTGGTCGGGCGCATCGATGTGTGTCCCCGAATGCGAGCTCATGCAGAGATCGCTGATCAGGAATCCGTCGCGAGCCCGCTTCGTGATTGTCGGGATCGTATCGCCCGGATAGACCACGATGCCGGGGGAGAGCGCCCGGGTCACGTCGATATACCTCACCATCCGTGCTCTCCGATCAGGGGCACGAACCGGACCGCAGCCGCGGATTCTTGGACAAGGCGGGTCCCCTGCCGACGAACCCGGACCAGTTCCTGCAGGTCGCGGCCGCCGACAGGGGCGACCAGCCGCCCGTTATCGGCGAGTTGTTCGAGAAGGGGTTCGGGAATGGATGGCGCGGCCGCAGTCACGAGGATTGCCGCGTACGGTGCGAGTTCCGGCCAGCCCTGGGTCCCGTCGCCGATGTGGAGCTCCACGTTCTCGGCCCCGACCCGCGCGAGGTTCGACCGAGCCGTCTCGGCCACCTCGGGCAGGCGTTCGACCGTGACCACACGTTCGCAGAGGCGAGAGAGTACGGCGGCCTGGTACCCCGACCCGGCTCCGATCTCGAGGATCCGATCCTGCGGACCGGGCTCGAGCATCGCCGTCATCAACGCGACGATATACGGCTGGGAGATCGTCTGGCCCGCCCCGATGGGCAGGGGCATATCGTCGTAGGCCGCCCGCTCGTACCCGGGCGGGACGAAGAGATGGCGGGGCACGCTCCGCATCGCCCCGAGCACCCGCTCGTCGCGGATCCCTCGGGCCGCGATCTGGCGCGCGACCATTGCATTGCGCATGGACTCGTACGGATCCTGCATTCCTAGAACCCGGACTCCGCGGCATCGATCGCTGTGTCGATCTGCCGCTGGAGCATCTCCGGGAGCCCCCGAATCTTTACATCGAGGAACCCCCGGATAATCGTTGCGGTCGCGGTCTCCTCGTCGAGCCCGCGGGACATGAGATACTCGATCTCATCCCGTGCGATCCTGCCGACGGCGGCCTCGTGCGAGAGTTCGGTCTCGACCACGGATCCCGCGATCTCGGGGATGGCGTGGATCAGGCCGTCCTTGAGGATCAGGCCTTTGCACTCGATATGCCCTTTTGTTCCGGGAACCTCGCCGCGGATCTCGCCGCGGCTGAAGATCGTGCCCCCACGCGTGATCATCCGGCTGACGATCTCGGCCGACGTCCCCGGCGCGGCGAGGATTGCACGCGAGCCGAGATCGAGGGTCGAACCCGGATGCGCGACCACGACCGACGAGAATCGGGCGACCGCGTTCTCGCCCTTCAGAGTCGCCGTCGGGTACATGTCGATGTGCCGGACGGGCTGCATGCAGACGTAGTTCGAGAGGAAGACCCCTCCCTCCTCGATGATCGAGGCCGATCGCGGAAAGACCGAGATCGACTCGGACCAGTTGTGGATCATGGTCGAGGTGACCCGGGCGTTCTTGCCGACGTAGAACTCGGTCACGCCGATGTGCGATCCGGCCTTTGTCTGCGCACCCGAGACGCAGCCCGAGATCAGGTGGAGCTCGGCGCCCTCCTCGGCGATCACGATATTGTGAAGGTACTGCACCTTCGCGCCCGCGAGGAAGAGGCAGGCCTGCAGCGGGTAGATGGCCTTCGCCCCTTTCCGTGCGATCACCGCGAACCCCTTCTGGACCTCCTGCTTGGCCACGAACTGCGTGAACTTGTCCTTGTCCCTGCTCACGGCTTTCCAGTAGTAGTCCTTGAGCCAGTCGTACTTTTCGAGCGCCTCGGCGATCGGCAGCACCTCGATCCCCTCTGTCCCCGAGTGGGCGTGCCTTATCTCCTGGTCGATCTGGAAGAACGAGCCCGAACGCTCGGTCTCGGCAACATCGAGCCCCGCCAGTTCGAGCCGTGCCCGGTCCACGGCCGGCAGGTCCGTGAGTTCCTCTACATTCGCTGGCATTCCACACACTCCTGGTATCCGTGGGTCTTGATCGACTTGAGGATCTCGCGCGGGTTCCCGTGGCACTTGAAGACGCCGTCGCAGAGGACGTGTCCGTAATCGGCGTCGATGTAGTCGAGGATGTATCCCGTGTGCGTGATGATCAGCCCGCTCTTGTGCCGCTTCACGATATGCTGGTCCTTCTCGAGCAGGCGGGCGATCGCCGTCCCGATCAGCGAGATGTTCTCGATGTCGACCCCGGACTCGGGTTCGTCGAGCATCGTGAACGTCGGGTCCTGGACGAGCAGCTGCAGCACTTCGCTCCGCTTGATCTCTCCGCCGGAGAAGCCCGCGTTCACGTCCCGGTCGAGGAACCGGTCCATGTTCAGCTCCGCGGCGAGCGCCGGGATGCGGTCCCTGTGCTCCCGGGCGGTGACCTCCAGGAGTTTCCCGAGCTTGAGCCCGGCGATGGTGGGCGGCCGCTGATAGAGCATGCCCATGCCTCGTGCCGCCCGCTCATGCAGCGGCATCCGGGTGACGTCCTCGCCGTTGAAGACGATCGAGCCTGCGGTCACCTCATTCGCTGCAAAGCCCATGATCGTCCGGAGCAGGGTCGTCTTGCCCGACCCGTTCGGGCCCATCATCACGTGGGTCTCGCCGTCGGGGATCGTGAGGTTGATGTCGTGGAGGACCTCCCGATCGCCGATCGAGACGTGAAGGTCTGTGATCTCGAGCATATACTCCTCGGGAGATGTATCGGCGGGCCGCGAGATTAAACCGTTGCCGCTCGGCCCGTTCACTTTCACACCGCGACCGTACCTGGTTATAGTGCTCCCCGACGACCTCTCCTGCATGGACCGAGAGACATTCTCCCATATCGCCGAGCGCGCGGCCCGGTATCCGCACGTGCGACGGCGGGGTCAGCTGGTCAGGCCGAGCTCCACGTCCTCCGCGCCGACCGGGTTCTTCGCCGGGCTCGCAGCCCGGGCCGCGGGCTACAGCGGTTGCGTCGAGACGTAGGCCGCCGCCCCGGCCCGGTCGTACCGGTTCGGCGCGGTCCGGTTCAGGAGGTCGGCCGCACGGTTGTACTCCTCGACGAGCCGGTCGCAGGCGGCCGCGTCGGCGTTGTATCGTTCGTACGCCGCATCGAAAGCATCGCGATCCCCGGCTGATCGCAGCGTCTCGAGGCGGCGGCGATCCGTCTCGAGGGCGCTTCGCCGCCGGTCGATCTCGGGGCCGAGTTCGTCCACGCGGGCCCTGGCCGTCTGCCGTGCCCCTTCGATGGCCGCAGTCTCGCGAGTGGCGCCGTACAGAGCCGTGCCGTTTCCGATCGGGACAACGAGCGGGGTCGAAGCGAGCCTGCTGCCGTCGCCGAGCCGATCCGGCACCACCCCGACGTACGACCCGTTCGTGACCTCGAGGTACGCGTATCCGGAACCGCCATAATCGCTCCCGGCGGGGCAGCCGACCCCGAGGGCCATGTGGGACTCGGGCAAGAAGACGAGGAGCGCGACGCGGTACCCCTCTCGCTCGAGGAGACCGGCAAGCAGCAGGACCTTGTCGTCGCAGTCCCCGCTCCCGTCCGCCCAGGTCTCGACCGGGTACTTCGCGGCCGTCCCCGGCGCCGAGACGTACGTGAGCTGCTGGACGGCCGCGGCCACGAGCTCGAGGTACCGGTCGCCGTCGAGCCCCCGCCTGTCGCGGATCTCGCGAAGCCGGGCGAGCAGATCGTCGTAGAATCGGTCCTGGGCATGGTCGAGGGTCTGGGCGCGGTAGGCCCCGGCGACCCATTCCTTCTCCGGCACGTCGCCCCTGATCAGCACCGTTTTCTCGCCTGCCCTCGCTCCGGCGAGGACGCGGGAGTCGATCGTCGCTCCGACCGTCTCGGCCCCGCCCTCGAACTCGAACGTGTGATCGGCGGCGACCAGGCTCGCGGCTCCCGGGGCGGGTACGATGGCCGGGTACTCCGCGCTGGGACCGAAAAGGGCGGCGCATCCGGCCGTGGCGACGGAGAGAGAGAGTACAACCAGCACCGCAGCGAACCGGGGGTTCACGCCCCGTGCTCCAGCAGGGCCGGCAGGTCCGCAATCGAGCCGAGCACCCGGTCCGGCGCGACCGGTGCGGCCGCGAGCGCCTCCGGCCGAAACTTGCCGGTCCTGACGAGGACCGCTCGGAGACCGGCAGCCCGCGCACCGCCGACGTCGGTCGCGATATCGTCGCCCACCATCACGGCTCGCTCCGCGGGGACACCAAGGTCGGCGAGCGCGAGCCGGAAGAACGCGGACGAGGGTTTGCCCACCACCTCGGCCGTCATCCCGGCCGCGTACTCGAGCGCGGCAACGAATGGACCGGCCGAGAGCGCGAGACCGTCCGCGTCACGCCAGTATCGGTCGCGCTCGAGCGCGAGGAGGCGGGCGCCGTCGACGAGAAGGCGGAACGCCCGGTTCATGCTGCCGTAGGTCCACGCGTCGCCCGCGTCGGCGACCACGACGTACGGCGCCTCCTCGGCTACGAGCAGGATCCCGGCATCCTCGAAGTCGCGGTGAACATCGCCGGTCGCGATCAGATGGCAGGCCGCAACCCCCTCCTCGCCGAGCCGGCGCACGGCGGCGAGGGCCGGCGTGAAGCACCAGGCCTCGGGGATCGCGAAGCCGAGGTCGCGGAGGCGTGCGGCGACGGCGCGGCGGGATCGCCGGGTCGTGTTCGTCACGCACCTGAACGGGATCTTCTCGTTACGGAGCCATTCGACGGCCTCGAGCGCTCCCGGGATCGGGGCGTCCCCGACGTACAGCACACCGTCGAGGTCGATCAACACGGCGTCGACGTTCATGGTTGCACCATCCCGGGAAGCCGTGCCTGCCGCATGCAGGGTTCTGCCGTCCCGAATTCCCGGACACGGCGATCCCCCTGCCGTGTCATCACCGTCTCCCCGTCCCCTTCGGCATGGATCGGGTCCTTCGGTCTTCGGTCGAACCGTTCCGCAAGCATGGCGGAGAGACTGGAGAAGGAGCCTTGGGCGACCATCGGTGAGCGGGCGAACCGTAGTTCCATGCCCGTACACGATGGATGGTGCTCGTTTCCTATTCAATGGTTCCGACCCTGACCGAACCGGTTCGCGGCAGGATTCGCCGGCTCGGCTCGGGGTTCTTTCCCCGTCCGCGGAGACCCGACGGGCTCCGTTTCCGCCACGCCAACGGGCCCGAATCGCAATCCGGCCGGCCTCGGAAAGAAATGACAACGTTTTTAATGGAACGGACGGTAATTAGACTATGAGGTGACCTCATGGCAACCTATGGTATCGAATTCGTTCCTGGAAACGTCAACGTCAAGCAGGTCGTGAACTACTGCAAGCTTGCAGAGTCGAAGGACATCGACTTCGCCTGGATCACGAACCACTACAACAACCGCCACTGCTACCCCACCCTCGCCGCGATCGCGAAGGAGACCAACACGATCAAGATGGGCCCGGGGATCATGAACTCGTTCACGGACACGCCGGCTGCGATGGCCTCGTTCGCCGCGACGCTCAACGAGATCTCGGACGGACGGGCCGTGCTCGGCATCGGCCCCGGCGACCTCTCGACCCTGCCCAAGCTGAACATCAAGCCGGAGAAGCCCGTCGCCCGCCTCGGCGAGGCCGTCTCGGTGATCCGCAAGCTCCTGACCGGCGAGACCGTCTCGACGCCCGAGATGGAGTTCTTCAAGTACGACGGCGCAAAGCTGACCGGCGTCAACCTCCCCGGCAAGAAGGGGATCCCGATCTACATCGGCGCCCAGGGCCCCAAGGTCCTCGAGCTCGCCGGAACGGTCGGTGACGGCGCGCTGATCAACGCCTCGAACCCCAAGGACTTCGCGGCCGCCATCCCGATCATCAAGGGCGCGACCGACAAGGTCGGCAAGAAGGGCTTCGACATCGGCGCGTACACCGCGATGTCGATCGACAAGTCCGAGAAGAAGGCACGGAACGCCGCGAAGATCGTGGCCGCGTTCATCGCCGCCGGCTCGCCCGAGCCCCTGCTGACGCGCCACGGCCTCGACCTCGCGAACGTCGCGAAGATCAAGGAGGCGCTCGGCAGCTTCAACTTCAAGGCGGTCGGCGAGCTCGTCGGCGACAAGGAGATCGACGCGTTCACCATCGCGGGCACCCCCGAGATGGTCAAGGCGAAGTGCGCGGACCTCGAGGCCGCCGGCGTCACGCAGATCATCTTCGGCTCGCCGCTCGGCCCGGACATGACCAACTCGATCCGGCTGCTCGGCAAGTACGTCGTCTAATCCCCCATACCCGATCTTTTTTCCCAAGCGTTAATATCGAGGCCGTGCCAAGCTCCCGGCACCCATGTTCGTGATCGAGGAGCGGCGGAACGGCACGTCTCCGCTCCAGTACCGGCGCGAACGCCTCACCGGCCTCTCCTGTACGATCAGCCCGGGCCGGCTTCTCCGCGGACTCGATCATCCGATAGCCCCCCCGACGCCGCCGGCGCAGGACTGCCCGTTCTGCCCCGGACGGCTCGATGCCGAGACCCCGACCTTCTCCGACGGCACCAGGATTCGACGGGGGGAATCCGTGACCTTTCCGAACCGGTACCCGTTTGCCGAACGGCATACGGTCGGCGTGATCTGCCGTTCGCACGAAGTGGAGCGGATCACCGTGCGCCAGCTCGCCGACGCACTCGAAGGCGTCGCGGTCTCGCTCGAAGGGGCCCGGGGCTACCCGTCGATCAACTGGAACTACCTCGCCTCGGCCGGAGCCTCGATGCCCCATCCGCACCTGCAGGGCCTTGCCGATCGGCGGCCATCACGGATCCAGCGGCTGTACATCGATGCCTCGGCTCGCTATCGGGCCCGACGCGGCAGCAGGTACTGGGACGACCTCTCGTCTCATGAAGCCGGGACGGATCGGTGGCTCTTTGGCGGCGAGGTTCCATTCATCGCTTCGGCCGTGCCGCTCGGCGAGCGGGAGGTACGGGGGCTGCTGCCGGTAGCGACTCTCGAGGAGGCTGGCCCGTACCTCGAGCCCCTTGCCAGCGGGATCTGCCGCGTGCTCGACCTCTATCGATCGTTCGGAACGCAGGCCTTCAATGTCGCGGTCTTCTTCGATCGAGCCGGCTCGCACCGGGGCTTCTCCGCCTTCTGCTCGATGATCGCCCGGATCAATCCGAATCCGGCCTCCATCTCGGACTCGGCCTTCATGGAACGACTTCACCAGCACCCGGTCGTGATGACACTCCCGGAAGAGCTCGGCCTCCGCTATCGAGCGATCGATTCGGAAAAATAGGGTTCGGGTATCGGGTTACTCGGGCTTCGAGATCAGCTTGGTCTTGCTGACGATCGTGCCGTCCTTCTTGTGGGGCTTGCGGACGACGCCGTCGGCGGCCTTGTCAAGCTCGCGAGCCTCGTCACAGAGGACGGCGGCCGCACGCATCATCTCGTGCGCGGAGGAGACGATCGGGATGTACTTCTCCCACTCCTTGGTCATGAAGCAGCCCTTGACGTTGACCATCGCGACCGCCGAGGCGACCTCGTACGCCGCGCGGGCCTTCGCGAGCGCGTAGGGGTTCGAGAACTCACCGTCGACCGCCTTGTCGGAGGTCATGACGATCTTGGGGAGCGCGATGTCGGCGCCCTTCTTGCCGGCCTTGACCTGGTCGATCACCTTGTCGAGCTCGTTCTGCATCTTCCGGAACGCACCGGTGACGGCGAGGACCTTGACCAGGTTCCCGTTGTAGTCGGCCATCTCGACGGGGTCGAGGAACTCGCGGCGGGCGCCGATCATCGAGTCGGCCTTCATGATGATGTAGCCGAACTTCGACTCCTTGAGGTCGGCCCACTCCTTCTTCGTGGTCACGTCGTCCGTGATCACGACGACCGGGATGCCGGCCGCAGCGAGCTGCTCGCGCGCACCGGTCGGTCCGGGGAGCACGCCGTTCGGCGAGACAACGATGCAGAAGTCGGGGCCGTACGCCTTCAGGGTGGAGACGACGCGGTCGACGTCTGCGACCTCGAGCTTCGTGCCGGATGTGGCCATGAAGGTCTGCATGTCCTCGCGGTCTGCCCGCTCGTCGAGCAGGAGTTCGGCCATGACGCCGGATGCGATATTGCCGAGTTTTGCAATGCCTACTTTGACAACCATTCAGTTCACCTCGGTGAATAGGTAGGTAGTTTTCACGAAAATCGATAAAAAGGTTGCGTTTTCTCTGTCAAACCGTCCGGGAAGCCAAACCGCGTCGCAGGCACGGTCAATATCACCACCCCAATTCCGCATCTGGTTAATTGGAAGTGTTTAAGTTCGGTCACCGCGATCTTCTCTATATGAAGAACGGTCTCCTCACCGAGCGGCAGAAAGAGGTCCTGCGCCACCGGAGGCAGGGGTTGACCCAGCAGCAGATCGCGGATATCATCGGGACCTCGAAGGCGAATGTCTGCACGATCGAGAAGTCGGCGCTCGAGAACGTGCGCAGGGCACGCGAGACCCTTCAGTTCATGTACACGCTCGACGCGCGGTTCCTCTGCGTCGTCCCGTCGGGCGCCGACCTCCTGTCCGTTCCGGACACGATCTTTCACGAGGCGAGCGACCGCGGTGTGAAGGTCCGGTACGACACCATCGGCCTGATCAACCGGCTCCGCGAGAGTATCCCCCAGCACGTCCAGGCCCGGTTCGTCAAGGACGACATCCAGGTCTACCTGAACGACGACGGCGAGATCTACTTCGAGTGACACCTCTCCCGCACGGACGGGAGAGGCGCAAAATATGGACTCGACGGGATTCGAACCCGTGGCCTTCGCGTTGCAAACGCGACGATCTACCCCTGATCTACGAGCCCGCCTACACCGGTTCGAGCTGCGACGGGATAAGAGTTGTGAAAAAGCCGGGAAAAATGGACTCGACGGGATTCGAACCCGTGGCCTCTACGTTGCGAACGTAGCGATCTACCCCTGATCTACGAGCCCCCAAAAAATTGGGTCAGAGAATAATCTCGATATCTAATTTCTCTGCCAGTTCCTTATATCGGTTCCGGATCGTGACCTCGGTCACGCCGGCGACCTCGGCGACCTCGCGCTGCGTGCGCCGTTCCCCGCCGAGGATCGACGAGATGTAAATGGCGGCCGCTGCGACGCCGGTTGGCCCTCTGCCGCTCGTCAGCTCGCGCTCCGCCGCCTGCCGCAGGATCTCGACGGCCCGGCTCTGGACCTCGCCCTTCAGGGTGAGGCCCGAGCAGAAGCGCGGAACGTAGTCGATCGGCGACGTCGGCAGGAGCTTGAGGCCGAGCTCGCGCGAGATGAACCGGTAGGTCCGCCCGATCTCCTTCCGGCTGACCCGCGATACCTCGGCGATCTCGTCGAGCGTCCGCGGCACGCTGCACTGCCGGCATGCGGCATAGAGCGCGGCCGCGGCCACGCCCTCGATGGATCGGCCGCGGATGAGGTTCTTGTCGACCGCGTCGCGGTAGACGACCGCGGCCGTCTCGCGGACGTTCCGGGGCAGCCCGAGGGCCGAAGCCATCCGGTCGAGCTCGGAGAGCGCGAAGGCGAGGTTTCGCTCGGTCGCGTTCGAGACCCGGATCCGACGCTGCCACTTGCGGAGCCGGTAGAGCTGGGCCCGGTTCTTCGAGGAGATGGCCCGGCCGTAGCTGTCCCGGTTCCGCCAGTCGATCATGGTCGAGAGGCCCTTGTCGTGGATCGTGAAGGTCATCGGCGCCCCGACACGCGACCGCTTCATGCGCTGGTCGTGGTCGAAGGCCCGCCACTCGGGGCCGC
>JBDKUZ010000106.1:0-14723 GCA_039679395.1 Methanospirillum sp.
CCCGCCGCCGACCGGAAAACGCTACGGCATGAACTCGGCCTCGCTCCGGTTCGACGAGGCCTGAGGGGATGGAGGCCCGCACCCTGGATCTGATCTGGCGCCATCCTGCCGGGGCGGTTCGGAGCCATCTCGTTGCGGCCGATACGGGCCGAACCGTGCAGGAGGTGGTCGAGGAGGTCCGGCCAGCCCTCGAGGCCGCGGGCGTCCGGGTGACCGTCCGCGACGAGGCGGCCGACAGGGAGGAGGTCGATGTGAATGGCGTGTCCCTCGACGGGATCCTGGTCCGGGTCAAGGAAGGACACGACTACTGCCACGCACGGAGCCGGCGCGAGGAGATGGAGGCCCGCCGCCATCCGCTTGCGGAGGACGAGCGGATCGCCACGGGGTACACGGAGTTCATGCTCCGCAAGGCGCTCCTCCTCGCGGTCGAGGGCGAGGACTAGCCGTACTGCCGGATCGTCAGGAGCACGGCCAGGATGACCGGCTCGTGGAGCAGGTAGATCGCGAGCGTGTGCCGGCCGATCCATTGGAGGGGCCTGGTCCATGAGGGAAACGACGGCAGGGGTCGGCGGCGCTCACCGTTGGGGAAGATAGCCCACCCCGCCGCGACGCCGATCAGCAGCACCCCGAACCAGGGCAGGACCGGGACGTAGTCGAGCGAGACGAAGTCCGCAGGGTGAACGCCGAGCCAGGCGAGGGCGAGGGGGCCGGAGATCGTGGTGGCGACCGGACCGAGGAGGACGAAGACCGTGCCGAGGGCGAGCGCGATGCGCGGACGGCGGACCAGGGGGATGGCGAGGATCGTGCCGAGCCCGATCAGGTGAAGGACGCCGAAGACGATGGCGCCCTCCTGGAGCCCGACCAGGGTCACGGCCGTGATCACGAATCCCCATCCGAGGACGACGAGGCCGCGGCGCGCCTGGGCCTTCGCGATCTCGCCCTCCGTGGCCCCACGCCGCCGCCGCGCCGCGGCCGCCAGGGTCAGGGAGAGTCCGGCGATCCCGATGAAGAGCGAGGCTGTGGCGTAGGCGAAGACCCGCCAGAACCCTGTCAGCACCGGGATAGCGACCATGCCCAGGTACCAGAGGCTGAAGAGGAAATGGTAGATGATCATCATGCCGAGGGCGACCGCGCGAGCGAGGTCGACCTCCGGCAGGCGTGCGGACCCGGTGCGAGGCTTTACGCCCACACGCGACAGGATCTCGGCCGCAACAGCCTGCACGCCCGGTCCCGATCCGTTCATACTATACCGTGTGGCGCGCAGACGTGTTCAATATGGAGGAGACGTATCCTGCAGGAGACGAGCACGTGATCGAGGCGATTGGTCGGGCTCGCGTCGTGATCCGTGAAGGGCGCGTGGTCGAGGTCGGCGAGCCCGTGATCGAGGACTGCCCCCTCGCCCGGCGGTTCGCCGTGCCCGTGACGGCGATGGAGCCCGATGCGATCCGCGCGAACATGGAGGCGCGGATCCGGTCGTTCGGCATGTGCACGCCCGACCGGCAGGTGCTCTCGGAGGCGGACTTCGTCCTCTTCGGCGCCTCCGAGTTGATGATGGAGGGGCTCCGTTCCGGGCTCCTCGATGCGGCCGTGCTCGCCTGCGACGGCGCGGGCACGGTGGTCGTCTCCAACCCGGCCCTGGTCCAGGGGATCGGGGGCCGGATGTCGGGACTGGTGAAGACCACGCCGTACCCGGCCGTGGTCGAGCGGATCAGGGAGGCCGGCGGCGAGGTGGTCTTCCCGGAGACGGCCGAGATCGACCAGGTGGACGGGGCGCTGTACGCGCTCGAGCACGGGTACGAGAAGATCGCCGTGACCATTGCCGGGGCCGAGATGGCCGAGGCCGTCCGGGCCGCGGCGCCCGCCGCATTGATCATCGCGGTCCACAACACGGGGTTGTCGAAGGACGAGGCCGAACGGCTCGTCGCGGTCGCGGACATCACGACCGCCTGCGCCTCGGGGACGGTCCGCGAGGCCGCGCGGACGAAGGCCCTCGTTCAGGGCGGGACCGGCGTCCCGATCTTCGCGCTGACCGAGCGCGGCAAGGAACTGGTGATGGCCAAGCTCTCCGCCACCCCGATGCCGCTCCTGATCAAGGGCGGACCCCTGCCCCCCTCGGGCGAAGGCTGCCCGTCCCCGCTGATCTGAGAGACCTTCAGACCGACTTTTTCGCCCGCGCCTTCCGCGGTGCGGGCGCTCTCTCGGTTCCGCCCTTCTGCTCGAGCTGGCGGATCCGCTCGCGAAGCGCGATCGCCCGCTCGAAGTCGAGCTGCTCGGCCGCGGAGCGCATCTCCGCGTCGAGTTCGACCAGCAGGGCCGGGATGTCGTGCTTCGGCACGTGCTTCGCGTCCTTCAGGTCGGCCTCGGCCTCGCGGATCGGCTTGACGATCGTCTGGGGCACGATCCCGTGGACCCGGTTGAACTCGAGCTGCATCTGCCGGCGGCGGTTGGTCTCGGCCAGCGCGTTCCTGATCGAGTCCGTCATGACGTCGGCGTACAGGACGACCCGCGAGTTCGCGTTCCGCGCGGCCCGGCCGATCGTCTGGATCAGGGAGCGGGCATCTCGGAGGAATCCCTCCTTGTCCGCGTCCAGGATCCCGATGAACCCGACCTCGGGGATGTCGAGCCCCTCGCGGAGCAGGTTGATCCCGACGAGGACGTCGAACCGGCCGAGCCGGAGCTGCCGGATGATCTCGGTCCGCTCGATGGTGTCGATCTCGGAGTGGAGGTACCGGGTCTTGATCCCGCGCTCGGCCAGCCACTCGGAGAGCTCCTCGGAGAGCTTCTTGGTGAGCGTCGTGACCAGCGCCCGCTCGCCCTTCGCGATCGTCTTTTTGACCTCCTCGATCACGTCGAGGGTCTGGCCCGCGATCGGCCGGACCTCGACCGGCGGGTCGACGAGGCCGGTCGGCCGGATGATCTGCTCGGCGATCCGGGCCGAGACCCGCCGCTCGTACTCGCCGGGCGTGGCCGAGACGAAGACCACCTGTTGCAGGTATTCGCGGAACTCCTCCCACTTCAGGGGCCGGTTGTCGTAGGCCGACGGCAGGCGGAAGCCGTAGTCGATCAGCGAGGTCTTCCGCGAGCGGTCGCCCTTGTACATTCCGTGGACCTGCGGGATCGTCTGGTGGCTCTCGTCGATCACCATCATGAAGTCCTTGGGGAAGTAGTCGAGCAGGCAGTACGGCTTCTCCCCGGGCTGCCGGAAATCGAAGTGGCGCGAGTAGTTCTCGATCCCCTTGCAGGTCCCGGTCTCCTCGATCATCTCGATATCGAAGAGGGTCCGCTGCTGGAGGCGGTGGGACTCGAGGAGGCCGAGCTCGGGCAGGCGCTGCTCGAGTTCCTCGCGGATCGACTCGATCGCCTTCGCCCGGGTGTGCGACGGGATCACGTAGTGTCGCGCCGGGTAGACGTAGAAGTAGTCCATCCGCTCCTTCACGATCCCCGTGATCCGGTCGACCTCGAGGATCCGTTCGATCCGATCGCCGAAGGTCTCGACCCGGATGATATTGTTGTAGTACCCGGGGACGATGTCGACCGTTTCGCCGCGGACGCGGAACCGGCCGGGCATGAGCTCGATGTCGTTCCGCTCGAACTGGATCTCCACGAGAGACCGCAGGAGCTCGGCCCGTTTCATGCGGTCGCCGACCCGCAGCTCGAAGCCCATGTCGCGGAAGTTGACGGGGTTGCCGAGACCGTAGATGCACGAGACCGAGGCCACGACGATCGTGTCGCGCCGTGAAAGGACCGACGCGGTGGCCGCGAGCCGCATCTGCTCGATCTTCGGGTTGATCGCCATGTCCTTCTCGATGTAGAGGTCCCGCTGGGGGATGTAGGACTCGGGCTGGTAGTAGTCGTAGTACGAGACGAAGTACTCGACGTGGTTCTTCGGGAAGAAGTCGCGGAACTCGTTGTAGAGCTGGGCAGCGAGCGTCTTATTGTGCGCGATGACGAGGGTCGGCCGCTGGACCTCCTCGATCACGTTCGCGATCGTGAAGGTCTTGCCCGACCCGGTCACGCCGAGCAGGGTCTGCTTCTGGTCGCCTCCGCGGATCCCCTCGACGAGCGAGGCGATCGCGGTGGGCTGCGAGCCCTTCGGCTTGAAGGGGGAGACGAG
Organism: Methanospirillum sp.; assembly: GCA_039679395.1. Lineage (GTDB taxonomy): Archaea > Halobacteriota > Methanomicrobia > Methanomicrobiales > Methanospirillaceae > UBA288. The sequence continues at coordinate 4,115 of JBDKUZ010000106.1, forward strand.
TTCGAATTTCTCGGTCACTGGAGCACCGCCTTGGACCGCAGGCTGCGGTTGTATGTGATCGCGAAACGGTGGGCCTCGTCGCGGACCTCCTGGAGATAGAGGCTCCCCTTCGCCTTCCTCTCGAGCGGCAGGGGCACGGAGAGGCCCGGCACCCAGACCTCCTCCTCGCGCTTGGCGAGCGCGACGACGGGGATGTGGAGGTCGAGCTCGTCGAGCACGCCCTTCGCGGCCGAGAGCTGGCCCCTTCCGCCGTCGATTACGATCAGGTCGGGAAGCTCGGCCTCGTCCTTCCTGAGCCGCGCGTACCGCCGCCGGACCACCTCGGCGATCGCGGCGAAGTCGTCGACACCCTCGACCGTCCGGATCCGGAAGCGCCGGTAGTTTCGCTTGTCCGGATGCCCGCCCCGGAACTGGACCATCACCCCGACCGTCGACGTCCCCGCGAGATGCGAGATGTCGAAGCACTCCACCACCTCGGGCGGCGCGGGCAGGCGGAGGGCCTCGCGGAGCGCCTCGACCTTGATCCGGTCGCCGAAGAACGAGGTCTCGAGGTTGATCTTCACGAGCTCGAGCAGGTGGCGACGGTCTCCCCGCTGCGGGACCGTGACCCGGACCCGCTGCCCCTTGAGCTCGGAGAGGTAGTCCTCGAGCGCCGGGTCCACGGTCTCGGGGAGGACGACCTCCTTCGGGACCGCGTTCTCGGCGTAGTACTGGACCAGGAACTCGGGCAGGAACTCCTCGCGAAAGTCAAAGACGAACTCCTGCTTGCCGGTCAGGGTGCCGAGGTGGATCTTGAAGAGCGCGAGGTAGACCGTCCCCTCGACCACGATGTAATTGAGGACGTCCTCGTCGTAGGTCTTCTGCCGATCGACCCGCTGGTGCTCGGCGAGCCCCTCGATGGCGTAGATCTGCTCGCGCCGGGCGAGGGCCTGCTCGAACTGGTTTCCGGCCGAGAACTCCGCCATCTCCTCGCGGAGCGTCCCCAGCAGCTCGCGGTCGCGTCCTTTCAGGCACTCCTCGGCCCGCCGCACGGCCTCGGCGTACTCCTCGGGGGTGACCGCGCCGACGCACGGGCCCAGGCAGGAGTTCATGTGGTACCGGAGGCAGGCGCGCTTCGGGAGCTTCCGGCAGGTCCGAAGGCGGAAGGTCTGGCGCAGGCCCTTGAGAATGTGATCGCGTTCGAGCCCCGAGACGAACGGGCCGTAGTACGCTCCCTCGCCCCCCTTGTGCCGCGCGAAGACGAGGCGCGGGTAGAGCTCGTTCGTGCGGAGGATGTAGGCGTAGGTCTTGGAGTCCTTGAGCTTGATGTTGTACCGGGGCCAGTGCCGCTTGATCAGGGTGTTCTCGAGGATCAGGGCCTCGACCTCGGTCGTGGTCACGATGAAGTCGAGGTGGGCGATGTGGCCGACGAGCGCTGCCGTCTTGGGATCGAGGTCGCGCCGGGTGAAATAAGACGAGACGCGCCGGCGGAGGTTCTTGGCCTTGCCGACGTAGATAACCGTCCCGTCCGCGTCCAAGTAGAGGTAGCAGCCGGGACGTTCGGGGAGGGACTGGAGGTCGACGGGCGGTACGGTCATAGCACCTGTTTCAGGAACTGGCCCGTGTAGGAGCGCGGGTTCTCCGCGACCTCCTCGGGCGTGCCGACCGCGACCACCTCGCCGCCCTCGTCCCCGCCCTCGGGGCCGAGGTCGATCACGTAGTCGGCCGACTTGATCACGTCCAGGTTGTGCTCGATCACGAGGATGCTGTTCCCCTTCTTGACCAGGTCGTCGAGGACCTGGATCAGTTTCTTCACGTCGTGGAAGTGGAGCCCGGTCGTGGGCTCGTCGAGGAGGTAGAGGGTTCTGCCGGTGGCGCGCTTCGAGAGCTCGCGGGTCAGCTTGATCCGCTGGGCCTCGCCGCCCGAGAGGGTTGTCGAGGACTGGCCGAGCTTGATGTAGTCGAGTCCGACGCGAGAGAGGACCTCGAGCTTGTTCCGGATCGTCGGGATCCGCTCGAAGAGGTGGAGCGCCTCCTCGACGGACATCTCGAGCACGTCCGCGATCGACTTGCCCTTGTACTTCACCTCGAGGGTCTCGGTGTTGTACCGCCGTCCCTTGCACTCCTCGCATTCGACGTAGACCTCGGGCAGGAAGTTCATCTCGATCTTAATCAAACCGTCGCCCTGGCAGGCCTCGCACCGCCCGCCGCGGACGTTGAACGAGAACCGACCCGGGGTGTACCCGCGGACCTTCGCCTCCTGGGTCTCGGCGAAGACCTTCCGGATATCGTCGAAGACCTTGGTGTACGTCGCCGGGTTCGAGCGCGGCGTCCGGCCGATCGGGGACTGGTCGATCACGATCACCTTGTCGATCGGGGCGTCGAGCTCGAGCCCGGCATGAGCGCCGGGTGGATCGCCGGTCCCGAAGAGCTGCCGGTGGAGGGCCTTGTACAGGATCTCGTACACGAGCGTGGACTTGCCCGAGCCCGAGACGCCGGTCACGACGGTCATGACGCCGGTCGGGATCGCGACGTCGACCCCCTTCAGGTTGTTCTCGCGGGCCCCCTTGATCCGGATGAAGCTCTCGCTCGACCGTCGCCACATCGGCTTCTCGATCTTCAGGGTCTTCGCGAGGTACAGCCCGGTGAGCGAGTTGGTCGAGCGTTCGATCTCGCGGGGCGTGCCCTTCGCGATGATCTGCCCGCCGTGGACCCCGGCGCCGGGGCCGATGTCGATCACGTAGTCCGCTGCCCGGATCGTGTCCTCGTCGTGCTCGACCACGATCAGGGTGTTGCCGAGGTCGCGAAGGGCGACCAGCGTGTCGATCAGGCGGCGGTTGTCGCGCTGGTGCAGCCCGATCGAAGGCTCGTCCAGGACATAGAGCACACCCATCAGGTTCGCGCCGAGCTGGGTCGCGAGCCGGATCCGCTGACCCTCGCCGCCGGAGAGGGTCGCCGCCGCCCGCGAGAGGGTCAGGTACCCGAGGCCGACGCGCTCGAGGAACGCGAGCCGCTCCGTGATCTCCTTGATCACGAGCTGGGCGATCTGCTGCTGCTTCGGCGTCAGTTCGAGCTCGCGGAAGAATCGGAGGCCGGCCGAGATCGAGAGGTTGGTCACGTCGATGATGGACGAATCCCCGATCCGGATCGACCGCACCTTCTCCTTCAGACGCGAACCCTGGCACTTCGGACAGTCGAAGACCCGCATGAAGCGCTCGAGCTCGCGCTTGCGGTACTCGGACTGAGTCTGGGCGTAGAGCCGCTCGGCCTGGGGAAGCAGACCCTCCCACGCCCCGCGGTGAGACCACTGGGCGTCACCCCGGCGAGCCCTCATGGTGAAGTTGAGCCGCTCCTTCGTTCCGTACATCAGGCCGGCGTACTGCTCGGGCGTGAGATCGGAGATCGGCGTGAAGAGGTCGAACCCGAGCTGGCGGGCGACGGCCTCGATCAGCTGCCCGCGGTAGCCGTCGAGCGAGTTCTTGTAGACCTCAATAGCGCCGTCGACGATACAGAGGTCCTTGTTCGGGATGATCAGGTCGGGGTCGAAGACCATCTTGAACCCGAGGCCGTTGCACTCCTCGCAGGCCCCGAAGGGGGAGTTGAACGAGAACATCCGGGGCTGGAGCTCCTCGAAGGCCATGCCGCAGACCGGGCAGGCCATCAGGGACGAGTACGTCGTCTCGCCGCCGTCCTCGCCCACGACGATCACGAGCCCCTCGGCCTTTTTGAGTGCGTTCTCCACTGCCTCGACGAGGCGCGAGCGGTCGGTCGTCTCGACGCGATCGATCACGACCTCGATATCGTGCTTCTGGTAGCGCTCGAGCGTGACCTCTTCGTCCGTACGGCGGATCTCGCCGTTGACCCGGGCGCGGGCGTACCCCTCGCGGTTCAGGTCCCTGAGGAGCTGTCCGTACGTCCCCTTCTTCTGCCGCACCACCGGGGCGAGGATCGTGACCGTTCCGGGTTTCTCCTTCTGGATCGCGTCGGCGATCCGCTCGGGCGACTGGGTCTCGATCCGGATATTGTGCGTCGGGCAGTACGGAACCCCGATGCGGGCGAAGAGGAGGCGGAGGTAATCGTAGATCTCGGTCGTGGTGCCGACGGTCGAGCGCGGGTTCTTCGAGGTGGTCTTCTGCTCGATCGAGATCGCGGGCGAGAGCCCCTCGATCGCGTCGACGTCGGGCTTGTGCATCACCCCGAGGAACTGTCGGGCGTAGGTCGAGAGCGACTCGACGTACCGGCGCTGTCCCTCGGCATAGAGCGTGTCGAACGCGAGCGTGGACTTGCCCGAGCCCGAGAGCCCGGTGAAGACGATCAGGCGGTCGCGCGGCAGCACCAGGTCGACGTTCTTGAGGTTGTGCTCGCGCGCGCCCTTGATGACGATCTCCTTCATGGTCCTCCTCTATATAAAGGGGATACCCGACTTTATAGAGACTTCTTTAGTGCCAACGTGATTCGCTCTCCAACCCCCATGCATAAGAACACGGACGGCAAACCTTGATCCGAGCGCAATGGCGGGGATGAACAGCGTCTACGTGATCGGCCACAAACAGCCCGATACGGACTCGATCTGCAGCGTGATCGGGTATGCGGAGCTCCTGAACATGGACGAACCCGGGGTCTATATCCCGGCCCGGTGCGGGGAGATCGGCGCCGAGACGCGGTGGGCGCTCTCGGAGTTCCGGGCCGAGCCCCCTGTCTCCATCGAGTCGGTCGAGCCCGGGATCGCGGACATCCCGTATTTGGACACGCGGTCCACGCGGGCCGACGTCCCGACCGTGGACGTCGCGGCCCTGATGGACCAGTACGACATGAGGAACATCCCGATCGTGGACGCGGACGGGCGCCTCGCCGGCCTCGTCTCCGAGTACGGCCTCGCCCGGGCGTACGTGACCGGCAAGCAGGAGGAGTCGCTCTCGGTCCCGCGGATGCGGCTCGAGGCGCTCGCCCGGATCCTCTTCGCGACCGTGCTCGTCGGCGCGGACACGGAGATCGAGGGGCGGGTCTACACCGCGATCGACGCGCTCCACGTCACGCTCTCGCGCCTGACGGCCCACGACATCGCGATCGTCGGGGACAACGAGCCCGCGCAGCTGACCCTGATCTCGGCCGGGATCGCGGCGATGATCGTCGCGGACGGCGCACCCGTGGGCGAGCGCGTGCTGAACGCGGCGCGGGCCCAGAACGTCTCGATCCTCGCCACCGGGCTCGACGCGTTCGCCGTGGGGAGAAGGCTCCACCTCTCGGCGCCCGCCGGACAGATCATGGAGACCGACGTCCCGACGGTCACCCTCGAGGACTCGCTCGAGCACGCCAATCACCTGGTCTCCTCCTCGAAGTACCGGACCGCCTGCGTGGTCGACGAGGAGGGGCGCTATCTCGGGCTCCTCTCGCGGCCCTCGCTGATGCAGGACGTCCAGAAGGCCGTGATCCTGCTCGACCACAACGAGGCCGCGCAGGCCGTGGACGGGATCGAGGACGCGGACATCCTGGAGATCATCGACCACCACCGGCTCGGCGCCATCTCGACCCTCAAGCCGGTCCGGTTCCTGAACGACCCGGTCGGCTCGACCTGCACGATCATCACGACCCGCTTCATGGAGGCCGGGCGCGACCCCTCGCCGCAGACAGCCGGGCTCCTCCTCTGCGGGATCCTCTCGGACACGCTCGTGCTCCGCATGTCGACCACGACCTCGCTCGACCGCCGTGCCGTTGAGTACCTGGCCGGTCTTGCCGGCCGCGACCCCGTCGCCCTCGGCACGACCCTGATCGAGAAAGGGATGGCCGTCGACAACGTCCCGATCGAGGAGCAGCTCGCCTGCGACACCAAGACCTACACGCTCTTCCGCCGCGACGTGGTCATCGCCCAGGTGATGGTCCCGTCCTTCGCCTTCCCCGAGGCGCATGTCGCCGAGATCCGGCGCGAGCTCGGGAAGCTCCGGGCGATGAACCGCGCCGACCTCGCGGTCGCGCTCTACACCTCGGTCTTCGAGAATGCGTCCCTCGCCTTCTTCGCAGCGGCCGACGATGCCGTGCTCGACCGGCTCGGCCTCGAAGGGCAGCCCCTCCGGCTCGAGGAGGTCCTGAGCCGCAAGAAGGACTTCGTGCCCCGGCTCGGCCAGCTGCTCCGGCAGCTCCCGGCCTGACCTTTTCTTCTCGTCCGGCTGTCGTTCCGTCCGGTTTTATCTCGTCGGGGGCCAAACTCCCTCCGCATGAACGACGAGTCCCGGGCCGCTCGCATGGCCTGCGACCTGATGGCCCTCTCGGCGCGGACCGCGCCGAAGGGAAGAGGCGCGGACTCCCTCGTGATCCGCTCGGTTGCGGACGACGACCTCGACCGCCTCGCGGGGGCCATGTGCGACGTGACCGAGAGCGGGGGCTCCCCCATCTTCCAGCGGGACGCCGGCAACGTCCGCGCCAGCGAGGCCTGCCTCCTGATCGGTGTCCGGGGGAGAGAGACGACTGGAGTGGACTGCGGCGGGTGCGGGTACGCCGACTGCGGGACCATGCGCGAGGCCGCCGGAGCCGGGGGTGCCCCGTTCGGCGCTCCGAACTGCGTGCTCAAGGTCACGGACCTGGGAATCGCCGTCGGTTCGGCCGTCAAGACTGCGTCCCTGCTGAACCTTGACAACCGTGTTATGTACACGGCCGGCGTCGCGGCCCTCGGGCTGGGCTGGCTGCCGGACTGCACGGTCGGATACGGAATCCCGGTCTCGGCCTCGGGCAAGAGCATCTACTTCGACCGAACAGGAAAGCGGTGAACCACATGCCGATCATGAAGCTCCGCGGCGGCGACCTCGACCTCGTCGAGTACGACTTCCGCACATACCAGCCAGGCGAGAACATCCGAATTCCATGGGCTCCGGAGCCGTGCGAGCTCCATCCGTTCGCCGGCACGATCGCGGTCAGCGCGCCGTCCCGGATCCATCTCACCGTCCTGGACATGAACCGGTTCGCGCCCGAGCAGCCGGGCGGGGGAGGGCTCGGGTTCGCGATCGCGGTCCCCACGACCGTCCGCGTCCGCTGCATCGACGGCCCGGACGAGATCCGATATGCGCGCGAGCCGGTCCTCCGCCACTTCCTCGCGGTCTTCCGCGCAGCCACCGGGTACGGGGGCGGCTTCTCGGTCGAGGCGGACCAGCACGCCTACCCCCATGTCGGTCTCGGCTCGACGAGCACGGTCCTGATCGCGACAGCCCATGCGCTCAACGCGGCCGTCGGCTCTCCGCTCTCGGACGATCAGCTCCGGCTGCTGATCGGAAACAACTACGCCGAGGAGACGGCAACCGGTGAGATCGCCTTCGGCTTCGAGACCGGCGTCGGCCCGGCTGTCAGCACCTACGGCGGAATGGTCGTGATGGGCGACCGCCTGACCCTCGTGTACCAGCACCCCTTCGCCGAGGACTACACGGTCTACATCATCATCCCGTCCTCCGAGATCTCTTCGGCCGGGACAAAGGAGTTCGACCTCCTCATGAACCGCGCCCGGACCCTCGATTACCAGGATCGCGAGCTCAAGGCCTACCTGGTCCTGATGGACCTGATCCCGGCCCTCGAGGCCGGCGATGTCCGGAAGGTCGGGGACGTGATCTGGGAGATCGAGTTCCGGGGAGGGAAGCGGGCCGAGATCGAGCACCACACCTTCGCGATCTACACTTACATGAACCGGCTCCGCGAGCTCGGGTTCGAGTTCGCGGGCATGTCCTCGGTCGGCCCCTCGATCGCGGTCATCACCAAGCGGCCGCGGGCGGAACTCGAAGCGGCATGCGCCCCGCTCGGACTCGAGGTCACGCTCGAGACGGCGGTCGACAACACGGGCATCCTGGTCGACTATATCGACGACTGAACCGGCGGGACGACGCCGGCGATCTTTTTAAAAAAGTATTTGGATCAGAAGATTGGTACCGTCGGAACGGTCGTAACCGTCGTCGGCAGGACGGAGGGGGGCGCCACGGTGGTCGTGGTCGTCTTGGTCGTCGTCGGGATCGGAACGGTGGTCTTCGTCGTGGCCGGTGTCGAGGTCCTAATTGTGGTCGTTGTCGGGGCCGCGGTCTTGATCGTGGTCACCCGCTGGGTCGGCGACGTGGTCCGGACGGTCGTGTCGTCGCCCGCTGGTGGGGCCGTCGTTGCCGAGGTCGTCACCGAGGTCGGCCCGGCGGTCGAGCCTGTGGTCGTCACCGAGGTCGGGCCGGGCGTCTGGCCCGCGATAGTGGTCACGGGGACGATCGGGGAGGTCGTCGCGATCGAGGTGACCGGGACAACGACCCCGGACGAGGACGAGCCGCCGGTGTAGTCCGAGTCCTGCTCGATGTAGGAGGTCCGGACCGTGGTCGGCGTCGCCGTGGCGGTGGAGTTCGCGGTGGAGTTCGCCGTTGCGTTCGCGGTCGTATTCGGCTTGACCGTCGCGGTCGCGTTCGGTACGGTTGTGTTTGTAGAGGATGCGGTCGTGACCGCCGCCGTCACGACCTCGGCGGGGGTACCGGTCGTGATCGGAGCGGTGGTCGCATGGGTTGTCCCGGTCGGCGTGGAGGTGACGACCGTGATGTTGCCGGGGATCTTATCCGAACACCCGGCGACGAAGAGGCCGCCCACCAGCACCGCTACGAGGGCCAGTAGCAGAGCAGTTTTTGCCATAAACTAGGTACTGTTCGTCCAAGCAGGGTTAAACCTGTCGAAGTCCGGGAACCGTATGAAGGGGCAAAAACGCGGAAAATTTAAGAATCGAGACCGCGCGCGAGGGGCGCACGGGGCTCCTTAGAGCCCTTTGGATCGGAGATCGGCGTCGATCGCGCCCGCCGCCCTCTTGCCCGCACCCATCGCGAGGATCACGGTCGCGGCTCCGGTCGCGATATCTCCGCCTGCGTAGACTCGCGGCACGGAGGTGCGTCCGTCCTCGTCCACGACCAGGTTTCCCTTCCGCCCGGTCGCGGCTCCAAGCAACCGGACGAGGAGGGGATTCGGCCTCGTGCCGATCGCCTGGATCACGGTGTCGGCATCGATCACGAACGACGACCCCTCGATCTCGCGCGGTTCGGGCCGACCGCTCTCGTCGAGCTCACACATGGCCATCGCGACACACTCGACCCCGGTAACGGCCGGCTCGCCCAGGATCCGGACGGGCGCGGCGCAGGTCACGAACTCGACCCCCTCCTCCTTCGCGTGGCGAACCTCGTCCCTGCGGGCCGGGAAGTCCTCCTCGCGCCGACGGTAGACGAGCGTGACACGGGCCCCGAGCCGCCTGGCGACGCGGGCCGCGTCCATCGCGACGTTGCCGGCGCCCGTCACGACCACGCGACTTCCGCGCTTGACCGGCGTCCCGGTCGAGGGAAACCGGTCCGCACGCATCAGGTTGACCCTCGTGAGGAACTCGTTGGCCGAGTAGACCCCGTTCGTCTCCTCGCCCGGAATGCCCATGAACGACGGCAGCCCGGCTCCCGTCGCGACGAAGACCGCGTCGAACCCGAGGAGCTCGTCCACCGGGACCGAGGTGCCGACGAGCATGTTCGTCCGCAGCTCGACACCGAGGGCGAGTACGCGCTCGATCTCGGCCCGAACAACCGCCTTCGGGAGGCGGAACTCGGGGATGCCGTAGACGAGGACGCCGCCGGGTTCGTGAAGGGACTCGTAGAGCGTGACCGCGTGGCCGCGCCGTGCCAGCTCGGCCGCGGCCGTCAGGCCCGCCGGGCCCGAACCCACTACGGCCACCCGCCGACCGGAGGGCGGAGCGATGCCGGTCGATCCGGCCGCCTCGCCCTCGCCGACGTCGGCCGCGAACCGCTCGAGCGCGCCGATGTTGATCGCGCGTTCCTTCTTCCCGAGAATGCAGGCCCCCTCGCACTGGCTCTCCTGCGGGCAGACGCGGCCGCAGACGGCCGGCAGCAGGTTCGCCTCGAGGATCCGCGACCGGGCCTCGGCGAAACGTCCCTCCGCCATCGCGACGAGGAAGCCCGGAATATCGATCCCGACCGGGCAGCCGCCGATGCAGGCCGGTTTCTTGCACTGGAGGCAGCGCGCGGCCTCGGCCACGGCCTCGTCGGGTCCAAGCCCGAGGTCGACCTCGCCGAAGTCGTGGACCCTGACCTCCGCGGCCCGCTCAACCATGCGGTGCCCCCGTCTCGCACCCGCAGCGGGAGGCATGGTGGTGCTCGAGCGCCTCGCGCTCCTCCTCGAGGTAGATCCGCTGCCGCTGCATGAGCCGGTCGAAGTCGACCGCATGGGCATCGAACTCGGGACCGTCGACACAGGCGAACCGGGTCTCGCCGTTCACGACCACCCGGCAGGAGCCGCACATGCCCGTGCCGTCGACCATGATCGGGTTCAGGCTGACAAGCGTGCGGATGCCCTTCGGCCGGGTCACATTACTGGTGACCTTCATCATGATCGCGGGCCCGATGATCCAGACGCAGCCGATCTCCTCCTGCTCGATCAGTTCCTTCAGCACGTCCGCCGCAAACCCGTGCCGCCCTTTCGAGCCGTCGTCGGTGGTCACGTACAGGTCGTCGCAGGCCTCGCGCATCTCGTCCTCGAGGATCAGGAGGTCCGCGTTTCGCGCCCCGATGATCCCGATCACGCGATTGCCGGCCGCCTTCAGGGTCCGTGCGATAATCGGGCAGGAGGCGATCCCGACCCC
>JBDKUZ010000107.1:0-3061 GCA_039679395.1 Methanospirillum sp.
CTTTGCCGTGCGGGACAACGGGATCGGGATCGAGGCCGAGTACTTCGACCGGATCTTCGTCATCTTCCAGCGCCTCCACACCCGCGACGAGTACGAGGGGACCGGGATCGGCCTCGCCGTGGTCCGGCGGATCGTCGAGCGCCACGGCGGCCGGATCGGCGTGGAGTCGACGCCGGGCGAGGGCTCGACCTTCTTCTTCACCCTGCCTGCTGCGTGAACATCGATCCCGTACGGCTGTCCTTCGCGACGTGCCGACGCATGGGAGAGAGCAGCGCACGAGCTGCTCGCGGCCCGGCACCCGCGAGGAGCGTGGAAGCGAAAAGTGAATGCATGCAAAGGGGCTTCGGGATGGAGCCCCGTGCCCGACGATCATGGCGGCCCGGCACGGCGCCCGCGACCCCCCGCGGGCCCTGTTCGGTTCCTCCGATCAGGCGAGCGCGGGCACGGCCCGCAGAGAGAAAGGGTTAGTGGAGGCCCGCTGCCCACCGGGCGGCGGGATACCAGCGGATAAAGGAGCCCGCCGGCGGGGTGAGGCCGTAGGCGCGGTCCCCGGGTCCGAGCGCCGTGGCGTTCGCCGTCCCCGACGGTGTGCCGCGGGCGGCCGCGGCGGCCCCGCCGGCGCCGAACCGGGCTCCGAGGAACGAGCCCGGGTAGCCGATGGCGTACCGTCTTCCGAACCTTGGCGTGGGGGTCGCGGCGGGGACGATGGTGGTCGGGACGGGCGTCGGGGTCGCGCTCGCGGTGATGACCACACCCGGCGTGGGCATCGGCGTCGGCGTGGGCGGTTCGGTCGGTGTCGCCGTGGGTGCGAACGTCTCGGTCGGTGTCGCTACCGGTGTCGGTGCGGGGGTCGGCGTCCGTGACGGCGTGGCCGTCGGCGTCGGCGTGGACGTCGTCGTCTGTATCGCCGTCGGTGTCGGTGTCGGTGTCGGGGTCGGCGTCCGTACCGGTGTGGCTGTCGGTGTCGGCGCGGGGGTCCTGGTCGGCGTCGGGGCCGTCGTCCCGCTGACCGTGCCCGTGTCGAGATAGGACGCGAGCGCCGCGTAGAACCGGTCCGCGATCTTCCTCTCGCCCGACTCGTCGGGGTGGATGTAGCGCGTCGCCTGGTTGTCGGTGCGACCGTCGTACCCCGAGTAGAGGTCGACCACGCTGATCGGCGAGGACGAGGTCGACTCGCCCGAGGCCCACCCCGGCAGCCTGCCGTTGAACTCGATCAGGCCATGGGCATCGTTCCGGAAGGGGTCGCCGGTTGGCGGGAGCTTCGCGAGGAAGATCGCGATCCGGGGATTCCGGTTGCGGAGCGTGGTCACGAGCCGGCCCAGGTTCGCAAAACGAGTGTCCATCGGGGTGTCCGCGAGTACATCGTTCGTGCCGATCAGCACGAGGGCCACGTCGGGGAAGTAGCCCGTCAGCCATGAGGAGAGCCTGCCCTCTCCGCTCCCGCTGACGCCGTCCACGATCTCGCCGATCGTGTAGCCTCCGTGCCCCTCGTTCCCCTGATCGAACGAGTACCCCGGGAAGGTCGGCGAGGTCGAGGAGCCGACGAAATCGACGCTGTAGCCGTTGTCGATCAGTTTTTGCCAGAGCCAGTACCGGTAACTCGGATGCACGCCGCCGTCGTCGGTGCCGATCATGCTCCGGGTGAGCGAATCGCCGAGCGGGACGATCCGGGTCGCGGCGTCCGCGGCGGTCCCGAGGAGAAGAACGAGGAGCAGGGACACGGCCAGAGCCCTCACGATCCCCGACCGAGAGGGGAGTCTCCCTCTCATCACAAAACCCCATACATGACCCGAGAATCGTGATACGTCCTTTATATTCCTTCGCCCGTGCGAGGTCGGCCGGCCGACGCTCCGATCGCGGCGGCAGGTTTACGCGGCCGGCAGGGTGAAGAAGAAGGTCGAGCTCTCGTCCGCGCCGATGCGGCCCGGAGACGCCTATACCGGGGATCGCTTCTCCAGCTTCCGCAGGCAGTCGTCGGAGAGGAACCGACCGTCGCCGTCGCAGAACGCCGGCAGGCTGGGCCTTGCGCTCGCCCAGCCTGCCCGGCTACCGGCCAAAGGCCAGACGGAAATCTATCGCCGGACGATTCAATCGTTCTGGCAGCCCGGGCCCGCTGCCTCAATCCCCGGCGCGAGGGCGAACCCGACAAGGACCTTCGCGTTCGCGGAGAGGTCTCCAACGACCGTCCAGGGCGGCTGCGGCAGTCGCCGTACGAAGGCCGGCACTCTGTCCCCGGCCGTCGCCGAAACATTTCGAAAGATTTAACCGGCCAGGAACGAATCTGTGATAATCGCGCGTCGAGTGATCGACCCCCTTTGATGGCTCTGAGCCAGGCGTCATGCCAAACCTTCGCGCGGGGTGAAACTCACCAATACACAGTTGTCGCTTCGTAGCGAAGCGGCTGGAGCAGATCTCATGCACCTGACCAGATATCCTCCGGATGGCAACGGTTCAAAGATGCAGCACAATCGCTGGCTATGCGTACTTCTCCTGGCCACGTTCTGCTGCGTCTCGGCAGCGAGCGCGGGGGGTATGGTCAAGTTCCATATCCCCGCGGTGGAGAACGCGAAGGTTGGCGACACGGTCACCGTGACCCTGTACAACGACAACAACCTGGCACCCCTCGCGGGCGATCTCTCGATCTTCCTCGACTGGAACATGGAGGTCCTGCAGTACGAGTCGTCCGAGTTCAAGCAGGGTCGGACCACGAACGCTGCTCTCGTCGGCCTGCACAACCTGAACATCCTGGCGGCCGACCGGACGAACGGGCTGCCGCAGGGCGACCTCCCGCTCATCGTGATGAAGTTCAAGGTCATCGGCCCGGGCTTCACCCCGATCGTGATCAAGGTCGATAAGCTCCACGACACCGCGGGCGCGGACATTGCGAGCAAGGCCGTCGTCAAGAACGGCGCCGTGACCGCGACCGGCACGGCCCCGAAGACGACGGGCACCACCGGGGCGCCGACCGTCACCACGGGTGCGACGACCGCCGCGACGACCGCGACGGCCAATACCGTCACCCCCCTGCCGACGACCCCGGCATCGGTCGCCACCACGAGCC
>JBDKUZ010000108.1:0-16579 GCA_039679395.1 Methanospirillum sp.
ACGTCGCAGAGCGAGTTCACGCCGATGACCCGCAGCGTGACCGTGTAGTCGCCGATCTGCTCGTACCGGTGACTCGGGTTCCGCTCGCGCGACTCGGTGCCGTCGCCGAAGTCCCAGTACCAGCCGGTCGGGCTGCCGGTCGACGTGTCCGTGAACTGCACGTCGAGCGGGGCCGCGCCGGTTGCCGGCGCAACGGAGAAGTCGGCCTCGAACGGCGCCGCGACCGTGACAAGGCCGGACCGGGTCAGGGTTCCGCCGGCCGCGGTCAGCGTGACCGAGTAGACGCCGGGGGACGCGTAGACATGGGTCGGGTTCCGGACCGTCGCGTTCGTGCCGTCCCCGAAGTCCCAGCGCCAAGCGGTCGGGCTCCCCGGCGTGGTGTCGTTGAAGCGGACCTCGAGGGGCGCAAAGCCGGCGTACGGGAACGCGACGAAGTCCGGGGACCGCGCGGGCCCGGGCGCGAACTTCTGGATCCGCTGGTTGTACGCGTCGGCCACGTAGACGTTGCCGGCGCTGTCCACGGCAACGCTGCTCGGGTGATCGAACTGCCCGTTGCCCGAGCCGTGGCTGCCCCATTTCGTAAGGAACCGGCCGGACGAGTCGAACTTTTGGACCCGGTCGTTCCCGCGATCGACGACATAGACGTTGCCGGCGCCGTCCACGGCGACGTCCACCGGGCTATTGAACGAGCCGTTGCTCGAGCCCGGGCCGCCCCACTGGGCGAGGTACGTCCCGGCGGACGAGAACTTCTGGATCCGGTTATTGCCGCTGTCGACCACGTAGACGTTGCCCGCGCGGTCCACCGCGACGTCGGCGGTGCCGTTGAACTTCCCGTTACCCGTGCCGGCGCCGCCCCACTGGGCGCGGTACGTGCCGCCCGATGTGAACGTCTGGACCCGGTTGTTGCCTGTATCTGCGACGTATACGGTGCCGGTGCTGTCCACGGCGATGCCCCCGGGGCCCCGGAACTCCCCGTTCCCCGAGCCGGACCCCCACCACCGGGTGATGAGGGGGTAATATCTTATTCCATAGACCGACCGGGAGAACATGAAGACCTCATCGTAGCCGGTGGTGTAGATATTCCCGGCGTGATCCACGGCGATGCCCCCGGGGCTGCAGTAATCCGACTGAACGACTGTGTCCAAGGTACCGTCCGGCAGGATCTGCACGATCCGGTCGACATCTGTACCGCCCCAGACGGAGAAGCAGACCCAGTCCGACCGGTCGACCGCGATCCCGCCGGGATAGAACCCAAGAGTGCCGGAGGTCCCGAGCAGGGACGTCAAGTTCCACTGCGCGGTGTAGGTATAGCCCCCCTCGGCCGAGACGGCCGGGACGCTGCTCAACAGGACGAGCACGGTGCAGATACAGATCAGTAGAGATGACGTCCTCACTCGGATCATACTGGGTTTGAATCTGCACGGGCACCGTTAACCATTTCTTTTTCAATTTCCCCGGCTCGTGTGATATCGGGCTGTCGGGGGCCGTACAGGGCGGTTCGCTCTGTCCCGGTCGATCGCCGGCCCCGTGCCCCTTCTCGCTGCGTTCGAATCCGGCGAGGAGCCCAGGTCGTCCAAGGCCTGGGTATGGAAAAGAAGTGCTTCCCCCGAGATCAGAGACGGGCAAAGAGCCAGGCGACGTCGGCGAAGTCGATCCGGCCGTTGCCGTTGCAGTCGAAGGCCGCCACCGGCTCGTTCGCCGCGATCCATGACATCTGGTTGAAGTACAGGACGACGTCCGCGAAGTCGCGCCGGCCGTTCCCGTTGACGTCGTCGTACAGCCCGTCGCCGTCCGTGTCCGTGGGCGCGCCGGCGCCGCCCGGCACGGCGACGAGCGCCGGCGCCGCCGCGAGAGGCAGGTAGTCGACGGCCCCGCTCGAGTCGACGAACGGCTCGTCGCAGAACCCGTCGCCGTCCGCGTCGGGGTGCGTCCGGGAGAACCCCGTCCCATCCGGCGCGGCCCAGAAGTTCCCGCCGATCGACGGTCCGCCCACGACGTTCGGTCCGGCGCTCCGCGTCGCGTTCAGACGGATCGTACCGCCCGCCGCGAAGTCCGCGTTGACCGTGTTGTTCAGGACGTTGTCCCAGGCCTCGAGCGTCGACGGATCCCCGACGGACCCCGTCGCGAGCCCGAGGTCGTTCCCCTCGACCCGGTTCCGCGTAACCCGGCCCGTCCCGCCGAGGATCACGGAGACGCCCGGGCCCCCGTTCCCGTCGATCCGGTCCCCGCGGACCACCGCTTCGCAGTGCCGGACCACGACCCCGCCGTCGCCGTTCCGCAGGACCGTCGAGTTCCGGACCGCCGCGCCGACGCCGCTCCCGCCGCTGTCCGTCGACTGCTCGACGATGATCCCCCACCCGGAGTTGTCCGAGACGCCGTTCTCCTCCAGCACCGGGACCGACCCGGCATCGCGCGGGTCCACCACGGCGATCCCGGCCATCCCGTTCCCCGTCACCGAGCAGCCCGTGACCGAGACTCCGGCGCCCGGCGTGTAGAGCGCGACCCCGAAGTAGGCGTTGCCGGCGAACGTCGAGGACCGGACCGCGACCGCGTCGCACCCCCACTCCCGGAGGCCCCAGCCCGTGCCCTCCTCCGCCGCCACGTCCTCGACCAGGACGCCGTCCGCGTCCTGCAGGTCGAGCCCCTGGCTCCACCCCCGCACGGCCAGGTCCCGGACCGTCACGTTCCGGAGCGGGTCCTCGGGGGACGGGCCGCTGATCGAGACCCCCGAGCCCCACGCCGCCCCGGCGGCGCCCGTGCAGAGGACCGCGTGGCCCGCCCCGTCCAGGACGACGTCGGATGCCGCGATCCTCACGCCGTTGACCTGGCCCGCGAGGTCGCGGTCGAGCACGTACCGCCCCGGCTCGGTGATCTCGAGCGCCCACTGCGGCGGCGGGACGTACGGGACGACCTCGAACCGGTCCAGGACCGGCCCGTCCGCCCCGGGGAACCAGAGCCGGAGCGCCGTCTCGCCCGCCCCGACCGAGAACTCCGTCGAGTCGACCGTCGTGAAGGACCCCGCCGGGCCCGTCGGCGGGACGTGGGCCGAGGCACTGAAGATCCCGTCCGCGAGGACCGTGACCTCCCGCTCGACCGCGCCCGGGTTCGAGGCCCGGAGCCGGACCACGACGTCCTGCGGCGCGGACGCGTTCACCGTGTACACGAGCCACTCCCCGTCCCGGATGTCCGTCACGACGGTCGCCCCGCCCGCGGACCCGATGTCGACGTCGTCGTTCCGGTAGACGCCTCCGGCGTTGCCCGCCGTCGTGTCGTGGTAGGCGACCCCTTCGCCGCCCGTGTCGTAGTCCTCGGCCTCGATTGTGCAGGGCAGCTCGTGCGGGCCCGGGTACGGGCGCGGCGTCGGCTCGGGCGTCGGCGTCGGGGTCTTCGTGATCGGGGTCGAGGTCGGCTCGGCCGCCGGCACCAGTTCGAGGTAGTCGATGTTGACCCGGTCCGGGAGCTCGAGACGGATCGCCGTCTCGCCCGCCGGCAGCCAGATCAGCGGCTCGGGGTCGCCCGTCGCGGTCACGTAGGTGTCGAACGAGCCCGTGGGGAGTACCTCGACCCAGCCCGCGTGCGCCCCGGCCGCGTAGACCGTGACCGACTTCCTGGTGCCGGCATCGGGGTTCGAGGCGCGGAGCCGGAGGGCGACGCGCTGCGGCGAGGACGAGGTGACCGTGTACGAGAGCCACTCGCCCCGGCGGACCCAGCCGACGTTCGTCCTCCCGCCCGCCGTCTCCAGGTCCACGCCCTCGCCCGCCCGGTAGGCGCCGCCCTCGTTCGCCGGCGTGGTGTCGTGGTATGCGACGCCCTCGCCGCCCGTGTCGAAGTCCTCCGCCTCGACCCGGCCCGGCACCGGGTGCGGGCCGTTGAACGGCCGCGGCACGGCCGCCGTCGGCGTCGGCGAGGGCGGCGAGGCGTTCGCGTAGCACCACCGGATCCCCGCCACGTCGTCGGGGTGGAACCCCGACGGCAGGAAGCGCGCGTCCTCGCCGAACATCACCTTGCCCTCGTCCGTCGGGTACCCCGGGACGTCGCCGTAGAGGTCCTTGAGGTAGAGCCAGTGGCCGAACTCGTGGAGCGCGACCTTCGGGAGGTTCGTCCCGGACGAGCCCGGGCCGAGCGTCCAGGTCGTGTACGGGTTGAGGACCAGGTCGACCTCGTCGATCCGGTCGCCCGTGCGCCAGACGTAGGTCAGCGCGGCGGCGAAGACGCCGGCGAAGTCGTCGGGGTCGCCGAGCAGGACCAGGTTCTCGCCGTCCGCGCCGATCGTGTCGGTCGAGGACGCCCCCGCGTATTCCAGCCGGAAGTCCGCGTCCGGGACGAGGGCGTTCCAGGCGTCCGCCGCGCCGGTGATCGCGCCGAGGGCGCCGGGGATCATCCCGGTCTCGTTGACCCGGTAGGAGACGGGCCCGTTCCACCGCGAGCCGCCGTACGAGAACGTCACTCCGAACGGGTAATTCCCGCTCGCGGCGTTCGCGTCGGTCACGACCCAGACGTAGCCGCTGGCCGCGGTGACGAACGCCCCCGAGGCCGTGTACCCGGTCGGGACGGTCACGACGATCCGGGTGTCGGACCAGAAGACGATCCCGTCGGGGTTCCGGTCGTACACGGGGTAGCCCGAGGCCCAGATCGCCTCCGCCGGGAACCGCCATGTGAACCCGACGTCGGCGTAGGAGTCGCGCGAGGCCTTCGTCCCGAACCCGGAACCGGTGATCGTGATCGTCGCCCCGGTGCCCGCGGAGGCGCGTTCGGGCGAGACGTTCGTGATGACGGGGACCGTCGCCGCTGCGGCGCGCGCCCGGGGGGCGGGAGAGGGCGTCGGCGCGAGGGCGGGCCGGCCTGCGGCGAGCGCGGCGAGGTACTCGCCGTAGGCGTCGGCGCTCACCCCGCCGCCCTTGATCGTCCCGAGGGCGACCCGTCCCTGCTCGAGCGGAACGACCCCCGCTTCCCCGCCGTAGACGCGCGCCTCTCCCGCCGGGCCCCGAGCGACGAAGATGAAGGCCCCGGTGCCGGCGGCGAGCACGGGCTGGTCCTCGACATCCAGGGTGACGCCGTCGACGGTCCCGCCGGGGATGGCGAGCGTGAGCGTTTCGTTCCCGTCGCCCTTGAGTCGGGCGGCGACGCGGACCGTGGCCGTGGTCCAGATCCTCGCGTGGTCCGCGTCCCAGGCGGAGGAGACGGCGGTGATCTCGCCGCGGACGATCTCGTCCGCGCCCGCCGCGAGCGCGGCGTCGTCGAGCGGTGCCGCGAGCGCCTGCGCGCCCGCGGCGAGCAGGCAGAGCGCCAGCAGCAGGACTGTCGCCGGCGGGAGGGCGGCGAGGCGCCCCCGGTGGATGTGTGACTGGTGCATACTCTCTCCTCCGGCCACTCCGCCCGGGGAGCGGTCATGTGCGTTCGCGAGAGTGCTCCCGCGCGGACGCGGCACGGCGTCCGGCTCAACGCCGCGAAAGAGGGTCGTTCCCTCCGCGCGCGATGAGCGTAGCTTGGTGCCCGACCTGTTAAAGCTATCGAGAAAATCGTCTGTAGCACGGAGGAAGAGGGGAACGGCCGCCGGAACCGGCTCCGTTCGCGATGGTTGTCGGGGCGGAAAAAGGATCAGAGGTGGTTGAAGAGCCAGACGACGTCGGCGAAGTCGATACGGTTGTTGCCGTTGTAGTCGAACGCCGTCACCGGCTCGTTCGCCGGGATCCAGCTCAGCTGGTTGAAGAAGAGGACGACGTCCGCGAAGTCCTTCCGGCCGTTGCCGTTGACGTCGTCGTACAGCCCGTCATGCGCCGTCGACAAGGGGGCTCCAGAACCGCCCGGCACGACCCTCACGGTCGGGCCGCTCCCCTGCGAGATAAGCTGAATCCGCTGGTTGTAGTAGTCGACCACCGCGATGGTGCCGTCGGCGGCGACGGCAATATCGGTGGGGCCATTGAAGAAGCCCTCTCCGGTGCCGTGGCACCCCCAACGGACGAGGAAACTTCCCGATGGCGATAATTTCTCGACCCTGTCATTGCCCCAGTCCGCGACATAGATGTTGCCGTCCGCATCCACCGCCACCCCCATCGGGTTGATGAACTGACTGTTGCCCGAGCCCCTCGATCCCCACGCTGCGATAAAGGTGCCCGTCGGCGTGAACTTCTGGATTCGGTGATTTCCCCAGTCGGCGACGAAGATGTTGCCCGCCGTGTCGACCGCGACGCCGGTTGGTGTCTGAAATTGACCGGTCGCGGTTCCGTTGCTTCCAAAGGCTCCGAGGAACCCCCCTGCGGATGTAAAACGCTGAATCCGGTTGTTGTTCGTGTCCGCGACGATGATCTCTCCAGTGGGAGATACGGCGACGTCCCGAGATTGGTTCAGGTTTCCGTTTCCTGAGCCGGACGCGCCAAACCGCAGCAGCGGTTGCCCGGTGTTCGAGTATTTCCTCACGGAGTCGTCCCCTCGGGAGACATAGACGTTTCCCGCGGCATCGGAGTCGAGGCCGTAGAGTGCCGTCTGCAAACCGTCCTCGGTGCCGCAGGGCCATGCGGACAGATACGCCCCGGTCGATGACAGTTTCTGGATCCGCTGGTTGCGGTTGTCCGAGACGAAGATCGATCCGTTCCGGTCCACGGCGATGCCCCATGGGTTGCTGAATTGGACGTTCCCGGAGCCCTGCTCACCGATCGCTGTGAAGGGCATCTGCACCTTCTGGAACCGCTGTAGACGGTGGTTCCCGGTATCGGTCGCGAAGACGTCGCCGTTTTCGAGGACCACGAGATCGCCGGGCCCTTCGTACCAATCTTCATCACTGAACTGTCCGTCACCCGTTCCGGGGGAACCCCATAACTGGACAAACTGCCCGGATGGATCGAAAACGGAGACTGTACGGCCGAGAATGGTCATATAGACGGAACCGTTCGGGCCGACGGCCATCCGGTTCGTCGAATCGTAATAGACCCCTTCGTTATACCAGCTCCAGCCTCCCTTGAGCTGTCCAGTCGACGAATATTTTTCCACCTCGATATTAGTATACATCGTATGCTTGAGGATGTAGAAGGTATCGTCTGTCTTCGAGGCCTCAATGGACAGAGGCACCCATGTATCAGTTGTGGTAAACTTGCCGATCTGGGCTCCGGTCGCGTTGAAGATCCGGACCGTCGAAACGCGGCTGGAATCGACATTGTCTAGGACGTAGATACGGTCGTTTTGTCCGACGGTGATCTCCCGAAGAGAGGTGAAAGGCCCATCGATCGTCCCCGACCCATCCCATCGGTTCAGCAGGGTGCCGTTTTGAGCGTATCTGCAGACGACGTTCTCCCACCCTTCCGCGACGACGACGGTCCCGTCGCTCAGGACATCCAGCGAGTTGACGGAGCCGTTGGAATTGTCCGGACGGCCGCCTCTGGTGACCTTCCAGCTACCGAGCAGCTCGCCGGACGGGGAGAGTATCTTCACAAATGGGGAGTCCTCGACATAGAGATGCCCCGCTGCATCGCGAGCGATCATCTCGGGCAGGTCGAGTATCCCATCCCCGCCGATGGCGCCGGTGTACTGATATCCAAAGCCGGCAGAACAGGGAGTCACGAAGATGAGGCCGAGCAGGAGTAAAAAAGGTGTTTTTAGTATTGCCATCAGAAGAAGCTCGATCCATTTCCATTTATTATTTGCTATATTTCCCTCGATGTCGAGAAGAGCGGTAATTGTGCAGGACGTAACTCGAACCCGGAGGCCCTGCCGCCCCTGTTGTTTTCGTTGTTGCCGATTCAGCAGAACTCCGCTGTGAATCATCACAGCGCAGAGAAGCGTCAAGCGGCGTCGGGGACGTCAACCCGGCGGTTAATTAACGGCGCGGGCCGTCTGACCGTGGGTCCGCCCAGATCGACCGAGCCTCGCGACGGATGATGCACCTCCACGACCGATTGGGGCCGGTCCAGATCCGTCTGCTGGCCATCCGGGAGCCACGGCCGCGGTACCGAACAAGGTCCGCCGCGTGCGCCAATGCGTCCACGAACTTGAGCCGCTCGCTAACCCCGAGCAGCCCAGGCCGGCCCTCGCCGAGGAAGAAAGGATGGGGATGCGGGCGCTCAAAGGTGGTTGAAGAGCCAGACGACATCGGCAAAGTCGATTCGACCGTTGCCGTTGTAATCAAAGGCCGCTACCGGCTCGTTGCCGGCGATCCAGGTCATCTGGTTGAAGTAGAGAACCACATCGGCAAAGTCGGCGCGTCCGTTGCCGTTGACATCGTCGTAGAGACTGTCCCCGTCAGTGTTCGTCGGTGTGCCCGATCCCCCTATCACCATTGTCACAGCAGGTACTGTCGGGACGATCGTTGTCCCGTTCGGAACCGGCGTGGGCGTCTCCGTTGCGTTGATGGGTATCGTCGGGGTCGAAGGGACCGGGGTGGTCGGGACAGTCGTCGGCTCGGTCGATGCATTGGCCGTCGGGGTGGGCATCGAAGGCGTTGGCGTCATGGTCGTCGGGGGAGGAGGCTGGGTCGCGGGGACTGAGCTGACGGTGATGGTCCTGTTCGATTCGGACGACCCGGCGCCGTTCGCGGCGGTCAGCCGGACGGTATACGTCCCGTTCGCGGTGTAGATGTGGGTTGGGTGCTGGACCGTCGCGTTCGTCCCGTCGCCGAAGTCCCAGCTCCAGTTCGTCGGGGAATTCGTCGACGTGTCGGTGAACGCAATGGCGAGCGGTGCAGGCCCGACGGTGGCGTTCGCGATAAAGGAGGCCGACGGTGGAAGGCCAAAGTACGGGTTGTCCGTGTAGAGATAGGCGTCCGTGTCGCCGTCCGGAGCAGTCTTCGTACAGAAGAGATACCGGTAGACCACTGGATTTCCGGGGAAGCGCCCGAGGGCGACCACGGCCTCGTCGATGCCGGCTCCAACCTGCTGGCCGGGAGTACTCCAGCCCGCGCCCGCGTCCTCGGCGTACGTCAGGTTTCCATCGCTGCCCGTGTAGGCGATCCCGGTGACTCCGCCCATGCTCGCAAGCGCGCTCTGGACACCTGTGCCGATGACTCCATCGCCGCTCCAGGCGGTCGTGAAGACGGCGTGTCGCACGTTTCTTCGCTCGTATGGAGTGTACGGCGGCAGATGGGTGTAGGCGACGTGGACCCGGTTGCTGTCGTCGACCGCGAGGCCGTGGTGGTCGAACCAGAGCTGGTGGCCTTCCCGTATCGAGAGATAGCCGCTCTCGCGCGTGCCTCCGTTCTCCGCCGCCTCGATGATCTCGGTCATGGAGGACGAGTATCCCGAGCTCTGGTACGTCGATTGAACGCGCGCAGCCACCTGATACTGCCCGGACCCATCGAACGCGATCGCAGGAATGTAGTAGTTCCAGGAATCGGATCCGGTCCAGACCTGGTGGCAGGTCCACCACGAGCATTCGTCACGGTAATAGTTCTGGATCTTCCCGTCGAGAACGACCACGGGCGCGGCAGGGGTCTCGTTCACAGCGACGGCGCAGAGGAGATCCGAATACCCGTCGCTCCCCTGAGCGGTGTATGCGATGGCGACCCGGCCCGCCCGCTCGGCGACATCGATGCCGCTCGCCCCGGCCCCCGCGAGGGCGGCAGGCGTGGTCCATGTACCGTCCCGCAGAGCGGTATACCGTGCTCCGCCGTCCGCGAGAAAGGCGACGTGCGGTGTCCCCGAGGATGAGACGGCCAACGCTGGCTGGCTCCCGTTGGCGACGAGCGCCTCGATGCCGCTCGAGCTCCGGTAATAGACGCCGCCGCCGCGCTCGTACACGAGGTGGATGTGGCCGGCCCCGTCAACCGCGGCGTCGAGTTCCGATTCAGTTCCGATACTGTTCGTGAGGCGTATCTCCTGGTACTCGGCACTGACGATCGCGCAGCACGAGAGCGCCAGAAGCAGGCACCCAAGAATGGCAGTCTTCATTGATATGCTCCCCCACGGACGTGCGACCGGCCCCGAACGGCGCCGGCGGCATAATCCGGTAAATTCAACAATAACCATGATCGTAATTTCCAAATCGTCGTCGGGACCGGGGCGGGGGTTCGGCTCGGCCGGTTCTCGGCAGTCGAAGCCCCGATGTCCGGAAAAAATAGGGACTTGCCGTTCATAGGTTGTTGAAGAGCCAGACGACATCGGAGAAGTCGATGCGGCCGTTCCTGTTGCAGTCGAACGCCGTCACCGGTTCGTTGCCGGCAATCCAGGTCATCTGGTTGAAGAAGAGCACGACATCCGCGAAGTCCAGCCGGCCGTTGCCGTTGACGTCGTCGTAGATCCCGTCGCCGTTCGTGTCCGTGGGCGGCTCGCCGCCGCCGGCGACCGCAATCACGGGAACAGTGGCGGCGGGGTCCGCGTACTTCTGGACCCGGCCGTTTCCATAGTCCGCGACATAGACGTTCCCCCTGGCATCGGCTGCCAGGTACTCCGGGTGATAGAGCTGGCCTTCGCCCGACCCGTTGGTCCCGAACGCGCTTATGAAGGTGCCGTTCGGCGTGAACTTCTGTATCCGGCTGTTGCCGCTATCGGCGATGAGGACGTCGCCCTTCCCGTCGACGGCGATGCCGTTTGGGCGATCGAACTGGCCGGGCAAGGACCCGGGCCCCCCCCATTCCGCGAGAATGCCGCCCGTCGCATTCAGGTGCTGGACGCGGTGACTGTCCGTGATGGAGACGTACAGGGTGCCGGCGCTGTCGATGGCGATCCCCGCTGCATTCTGAGCGAGCTCGCACTTCCGGAGGAACGTGCCATTCGTCGAGAAGACCTGCACCCTCGGTGTGGCGGGATACCAAGTCTCATCGGTGACGTAGACATTGTCCGCGGCATCGATCGCAATGCCTTTCGGATAGCTGAACTGTCCGTCCCCCGAACCATACGCCTCCCAAGCAGCGAGGAACGTGCCGTCGGGGTCGAACTTCTGGATCCGGTTGTTGCCCGTATCAGCCACATAGACGTTCCCTGCGCTGTCGACCGCAGCACCGCTGGGTTCGTTGTCGTAAAAGTAGTGGGCGAACTGGCCGTTCGCCGATCCGTAAGACCCCCAGGCGGAGAGGAACGTGCCGGTCGTGGTGAACTTTTCGAGTCGGGAATTGCCGCCGTCCATGACATAGACGTGCCCGGAGTGGTCGAGGGCGATCCCAGACGGCCCGACAAACATGCCTCCGCGGCCATAGGTCTCCCACTTCCCCGCAAACGACCCGTCGGG
This sequence comes from Methanospirillum sp., assembly GCA_039679395.1. GTDB lineage: Archaea > Halobacteriota > Methanomicrobia > Methanomicrobiales > Methanospirillaceae > UBA288. The sequence goes on from JBDKUZ010000108.1 coordinate 11,152, forward strand.
TGTCACTTTCTGGACCCGGCCATTGTAGCTGTCCGCGACGTAGATGGTGCCGGTGCGGTCGACTGCGATGGCGGCCGGCGTGTTGAACTCCCCGTCTCCGGAACCGGTGGGGCCCCATTTCGCGAGGACGGTCCCGTTCACGTCGTACTTGATAATCCCGTGGTCGGCGTAGGTCCCGGCAACGTACACGGCGTCGGAGTCATCGATCGCGATCCCGTCACCGTAATTCGACCACGACGTGAGGAAGGTGCCGTTGGAATCGAACTTCTGGATCCGGCAGTTGCCGCTATCCGTGACGTAGACGTTGTCCGCGCTGTCGATGGCGATGCCGCGAGGATCGGAGAACTCTCCGTTGGCCCCGCTCCACCCGAGAGATCCCCATTGGGTTACGAGCGAGCTCTCCGGGTCGTACTTCTGAATGCGGCCGTTGTAGCTATCGACGACGTAGATATTTCCCGAACTATCGACAGCGAACAGCCCCGCCCGGACGTTCCACGTCTTCAGGAGATCTCCATCCGGATCGAATTTCTTGACAGAATTCTCGCCGGCGAAGTAGATATTGCCGGCCGGATCGGAGGCGATTCTGTAGGCTTCTGCCAGTGTCTCGATATATGCTCCCGATGGATCGTACTTGTAAAGGTACATATGGCGAAGGCCGGTGGTCTCGTCCTGGTCGAGCACGTAGGTGAACCCGTTACCATCGACCGCGATCTGGACCGGGTTGAACAGGTGCCCGGCCCGACCGTAGCTGCCCCATGAGTCGACCAGCTGGTAGTCGTCCGCCGATACGGTCTGGATGCCGCATCCGAGCAGCAGCACCAGTATGATACCGCACATATATCGGGCCTCGTTTCGCACGACTTTCATTATCCCCTATCAGGATAACAAAGGATATGGGTTTCGAAATCCTTCTCGGGCGACTCCGTTGTCCCCTCTCTCCGCGGGGCACTCGGGTCCGCCCATGTCAGGACCCCACGAGGCCGGTACGATCCTGGTAACTCCGATTTCGTATCCGGACCACTCGACAATCGTGACTCCGCCGCGCGCCGCCGGGGAGAAGCGAGGCGGCCGTCAGCGTGCCTGTTCGACTATCCAGGAAGTGTTCTTCTCGGGCGCTGCTCGAGCCATCATGACTGGCGTCACCCCAGGGCGATGGAGAAGGACCGGGGATACCAATGGGATCGGCCCGCTCTCCCGCGCTCCATCGGCGCCGTGCTCAGGGGGTCCACGCATCGGCCGCGGTGACCATGGCCCGGACCTCGGAGGCGATCGCCATCGCGCCATCGATCGACCGCGCGCCGGTGATCACATACGAGCCCGTGCCGAAGACGAGCGCCACGGGCCCGGCTCTGGACCGGTAGACGAGGCCGGGAAACTGCTCGGGGTCGAACTCCACCCGGTCGAAGTTGCGGGAGAGGGCCAGATGGTGCAGAGCGACCCCATCCCCGAGGGTGCCAGATGCGACGACGTTGACGATCCTCGGCAGTGGCACGGGATCGGCGAGGTCGGCCCCGGCGGCCCGGAGGGCCTCGAGCAGCGCGGCGAACGCGGGGACGAGGTCGTCCGTCTCCTGCAGCCCCGTGAAGACGACCTTGCCCGAACCGAAGGCGAGAACCGTGGCCCGCGGACGGGCGAAGTGAACCACCATCTTCAACAGCCGCAGCTCGAGGGTTGCGCCCGGAATTCGCGGGGCGAGATCCTCGACACGGAGATGATCGGCGACCCTGGCGACCGCGACCACATTTCGTACTGCCACCGTCACGGAGGGCGGGAGCCGGAGCGCCGCTGGGATCAGCGCCACGCCGAGAGGCGGCGCCTCCCCCGGGTGTTCGCCCGTCCCGGTTCCTGAAAAGGGAGTGAGTGGAGACATGACCGTTCAGAGGTGGTTGAAGAGCCAGGCGACGTCGGCGAAGTCGACCCGGCCGTTCGCGTTGCAGTCGAAGTATGCGATGGGCTCGTTCGCGGCGATCCAGCTCATCTGGGTGAAGTAGAGCACGACGTCCGCGAAGTCCGCGCGGCCGTTGCCGTTGACGTCGTCGTACTTCCCGTCCCTGCCCGGATCGGACGGAAGGCCCGTCCCGCCGGGGATCAGCTTCAGGGTCGGCGGCGGTGCCGTTACGGTGATGTACCCGACCTTCGTCTCGTCGTCCGACCCGCCCCCGTTCGTGGCCCGGAGGGTCACGGTATACGTGCCGGCTGCGGTGTAGGTATGGCTCGGGTGCCGGGCGGTCGAGGTAGTACCGTCGCCGAACGTCCACGACCACGATGTCGGGGTGTTTGTCGAGGTGTCCGTGAACGAGACTGCAAGCGGCGCCGTCCCCGAGCGCGGCGCTGCCGCAAACGCGGCCACCGGCACGGGCGTCGGCGTCGGAGGCGTTGTCGGCGGCGTGATCGGAACCGGCGGCGTAATTCGCTGGACCCGGTTGTTGTCGTAGTCGGCGAGGAAGATCGTGCCGCCAGCGTCGACCTCGAGCGCCCTCGGGAACTTGAACTGGCCGAGGGCGGTGCCGAACTCACCGACGTCCGCGAGCGGCGCCCCGTTGCCGTCGAAGATATGGATGTGGGACGAGTCGCAGACGTAGACCCGGCCTAGGCTGTCGACCGCGACGCCAAAGGGGAAGTAGAACATCGACGGGGTCGACCCGCCGTTGCCCCAGCTCGTCAGGAGCGTCCCGGTCGAGGTGTACTTGACGATCTTCGAGGGATTCCGGTCGACGACCCAGACATTGCCCGATCCGTCGACCGCGATTGCTGCCGGAGATGGCACGTAATGACTGATCGTGCCCTGAATCGGGAAGCTGTAGGCGTTCCATTGGCCGGCGTAGACGCCCCCCAGCGTGAACTTCACGATCCGCTGGTTGCCGTTGTCCGTGACATAGACGTACCCGTCGGGGCTGACGGCGACATCCACGGGGCCATTGAACACTTTGGGACCGGTGCCTGTAGTCCCCTTGCCCCCCCACTGGATGACGGGGGTGCCAGTCGAGGTGAACTTCTGGATCCGGTTATTGGCGGCATCGACGACATAGACGTTGCCCGATCCGTCGACCGCGATACCCTGGGGGTAGTTGAACTGCCCAGGACCACTGCCCTTGCTGCCCCACATGGTAACGGGGGCGCCGGTCGAGGTGAACTTCTGGATCCGGTGGTTATTGTAATCGGAGACGTAGACATAGCCGTCACTGCTGACGGCGATGCCCTGGGGGAGGCTGAATTGCCCCTGGGCGGAGCCCTGGGAACCCCATGAGAAAAACTGGTACCCGGCCGCCGCTGCTGCAGGAGATATCAGCATCAGCGCCAGGAGGAGGGTCCCCGCGAGAATATATCGAAGACGATTGAAATACATGCCTCTGGGGTTGGGGGTTTTCCCGATATTGTTTTCGTTTTTGTCGTGCTATTGGATAGTCCGATACTACGATCGCCGCCCGCGCCGCCACGACGGGCGATGTCCTCCGGCCGACGCGCGCGGGGCGGCGGCTCATAAAAATAGGTCAGAGGTGGTTGAAGAGCCAGACGACGTCGGCGAAGTCGATCCGGCCATTCCCGTTAAAGTCGAACGCGGCAATCGGCTCGTTCGCCGGGATCCAGCTCATCTGGTTGAAGTACAGGACGACGTCTGCGAAATCCTTCCGGCCGTTGCCGTTGATGTCCTCGTACTTCCCGTCGTTGTTCAGGTCGCGCGGGAGGCCGGAGGCGCCGGGGACGATCTTGAACGGGGATTGCGTCGTCGTCACCGTCGGCGGGGGCGTGGGAGCCGGGACGGAGACCGTCGCGTCGGGCGATGACTTCATCCCCTCGACGTTGCCGACGTTGTCCCGGCCGACGCTGAAGAACCGGTAGGCGTGCCCCGGCAGCCCGGTCAGGGTGGCGCTCGTCTCGGGCACGCGGTTCAGCACCGGCGCGTACGCGCCGCCGTTGTCCGAGGCGTAGACCGTGTAGTCCTTAAGGCCCGACCCGCCGGCGTCCGCTCCGGAGAACGCGACGCAGATCGCCGTGCCGTTCTGGAGCGTCGCCGTCATCCCGGTGGTGGGAGCGGTACTGTCGACGGTGTTCTGCCACGGCCGCTCTTCGGGCGCGGGGAAGTACCGGGTGTAGTCGAAGTTGACGTACCCCCGGTTCTCGATCACCCGGCCGTCGGGGATGCCCGCCTTCGGCGCGACCGTGAAGGCGAACCAGCCGTACTCGTTCGACTCGAGCGGGGGCAGGAACCCGGCGACCGGGTCCTCCGGGGGTTTGAGCGTGTACGCGTCGAGAGTGTGGTACTCGAGCGTGACATTGCCCGTCGCGGGGTTCATGTTCCCGGTGATATGCACCAGGTAGTTCATGGACGGCCGGGTATCGACGTAGACGTCGAACGACGGGGCGCCGTCGAGCGGGACCGACCAGTTCGTGAACCCGACATCGGTAAAGCCGAAGGACGAGAGGTTGAAGTCCGTATCGAGCTGGTCGAAGGCGAGGACATCGACCACGTTCGCGGTCGCGTTCTCGGCGTTCCAGAACTCGACCCGGTACGCGAAGGGGTCGGTGCCGGTGACGTACCTGTGGAGACTCGATGGCGCTGTCCCGGGGGCGTCGTAGCCGATCGGGCCGTACTTGTCCTCGGGGTCCACGGAGCTGACAGGGACAATTTTTTTCCAGAGACCAGAGATCGAATCTTTCATTTTCTGGATAGTTCTCACCCGATCAATACGGCTATACTCCCTCAATACGGCATCCACGTAACCATGGCAGTTATGCGTGTACACATTATATTGAGAACTCCATTTCTTCTGAACATTTTTTTCCGCTTCGCGAAGGATTTGATCGTCATAGTAAGGACCGACTCGGGTATAGCGGCCTAGTGCCACCGAAACATCGTCAGGGAGAATGCCCTCCACAAAAAACCCGCTATTATCACCATTTTCGTAAATGATTTGCGCGTGATAGAATCCGGTGATGAAGTACACCCAATCGGGGATGTATTCGGAGTTTAATTGATCGAGGGGACGATGGCCTATCCACGCCAATCCAGTCGGATCATTGTTCAGCAACGGGGAATTCCCGGCGTAATTGTATCCATTCTGGCCGGGGGAATAGACCGGATCCTCGCTAGAAAACCTGCCGACATCCGACAAATAGTACCTCGCTCTCATATAGTACAGTCCAGTTCCATCATCCATCACTCCGCTCTCGCCGACATAGGTGAATGGATTCGAAATGCCTTCTTTGATACCTCGGTATTCTCCGAATGGAGTGAATCGGTACTGGTTGACAACTCTGCCTGAAGGGTCGATGATCTCGGAAGTGTCCCCGACCGCGTTGAAATGATAACTATATTCTGTTCCGGCTTGATCAATCTGCGATACCAGCCCCAGACCCCTCGTGTACCGGGTTGTTACCGTGCCATTCTCGGCGAGCTCGGCAACCACATTCCCGATCCCAAGAGGAT
>JBDKUZ010000109.1:0-2339 GCA_039679395.1 Methanospirillum sp.
CTTGTTTTCGTGGATCGTCCTCTGCAACACGCTCTCGCTGCGGCGTGGGGCCGGTGGCGACTATCGTTTCAATCCTTGTTTTCGTGGATCGTCCTCTGCAACGGAGCGCCTGTGTTGCCGCCGTGAGTGCCTTGAGCTGCGGTTTCAATCCTTGTTTTCGTGGATCGTCCTCTGCAACCCCGCCTCATTTTGCCTGGATCGGCGTAAAAACCTGTAGATCGACCACGATTTGGCCAACCAGAGATCATACTCCGTACATATCGATCCTTATTTAAAGGTATGAAAGGTTTCCGCTCTGCCGCTCGACGACTCCCCTCCGTGGCGCCCAGGATTGTCGTCCGGAGACCGGCAGGGTGGATTCACTGAATGCGCCTCTCGCAGCCAGCCCCCGGTCCCGTGCTAGTTCCTCAACGGGCAGATCGGCGACCGCTGTCGATGACCGCAAATTCCCGCATCAATGACGGGGAGCTATAGCGACCGACTCTGTAGCCGGAGCAGCGACCGCCGCCAGCCCCACATCGAAGTGCCGACGGCCAGGTCTACAGTCCGGAGAAGCGCCTTGAGCCCGCGCTCGGCCCGCGGCCCCGTCAATGAAGATAGGAGCCCTTTAAGACTGAGACAGGAACTTTGAGGGCCCGCTGCGGACAATCCACCGGTGCTTTCAACGAGGACAGAAACCCGTCACGGACTGGCACGCGGTGTCGGCTGCCGTGATCCCGACACGATGACCGCCGCCGTCACATCGGCCGGCGTCACAACGAAGATGCCCGGCCGCCGCCAACGTACTCGCGGCCAACAGATGCGTCAGCTGCACGTCCCCCGGGTGAACGACGGCCCCGACGACTTCGACACGCTCTTCACGCTCCACGAGATCGTTCGCACGGCTTCGGAGCCGATCCTGCTCTCGTTCGAAGGCTGCGACTTCCTCCGGCAGAACGCCGTGGCCTTCCTCGGCGGCCTCCTCGCCACCGCCCGGTTCGCGGGCCGCACGGTCCTGCTCGACGAGGCGTCGATGACCGACGGCGTCAGGAGGAACCTGGTCAAGAACCGGTTCCTTGCCGAGGAGGGAAGGTCGGACCAGTGGTACTCGGACAACGTGGTGCCCTACCGGCAGGACCTCCTGGTCGACTGGCTCCGACGGACCAAACTCCTGATGCAGCACCTGTCCACACACCTCTTCTCGAAAAACTGGATACTCATGAGCCGGCGGGTGGAGGGAGCCGTCGCAGGCGCCATTGCGGAGCTCTACCTGAACGCCTTCGAGCATAGCCGGTCCGAGATCGGCGTCTTCACCTGCGGCCAGTACTATCCGACCATCGGCCAGGCCGGCCTCGCCATCATCGACTTCGGCGTGGGCATCCCCTCGACGGTCCGCGAGTACCATGCCCGGCGGGAGAGCAAAACCCCCACGACCTTATCATCGGTCGAGGCTCTCCGGTGGGCGCTCGCGTCGGGCACATCCACCAAGGACGATGGGCTCCCCCGCGGCAACGGCCTCGACTTCGTCACCGAGTTCATGCGCGCCAACCAGGGCCAACTCGACATCTACACGCACGACGCGGCCGTCCGCGTCGACAGGAACGGCCTCGACTACCGCCGGAGCACCACGTCCTTCCCTGGCGTCGCGATCAATCTGCTCCTGCAGTGTGACGGGTCTAAATACTTTCAATTCAGAGATGAACAGTGATATGGCGGTCGTATCGGGGGTGACGCGATTGGAGGTCAGGGTAGCGGACGTGGCCGGGGAGTTCGCCATAACACCGGACGACGGGCAGCAGGTCTACGACCGAATCCGTTCGGAGCTCCGTGAGGGGCGCACGGTCCTCCTCGACTTCACGGGTGTGAAAGTGGTCGCCTCGCCGTTCCTGAACATGGCCGTCGGCCAACTCCTCGAGGACGATCCGCACGGCGACATCCCCGATCGTATCGAGACCAGAGGACTCTCGGCCCACGATCGGAACCTTCTCGAGCGGGTCATCGCGAACGCCCGCGAATACTACGGGAACCCCGTCGCCCGGCGCGCAATCGACGGGGCCATCGCCAACGCCGCCGAAGACCTCTGATGGCGTACGCCATCGCGGTTCGGGCCGACATCGTCGACATCCGCACCCTTCGCACGCCTCCCGCCCATCTCTTCGTCGATACCCAGGTCTGGTTCTGGCACACCTATGTCCCGGGCACCCTCTCGCTTCCGCCCAGGCGTCTCCGCCAGATCACCACCTACCTTGCTCTGCTGCAGAACGTGCTGAAGGTGCGAGGCAATCTCTATCACTCCGACTTACAGCTCGCCGAACTGCTGCATCTGATCGAGAGGGTCGAGCTGGACGACTTCAACATCC
>JBDKUZ010000110.1:0-11657 GCA_039679395.1 Methanospirillum sp.
AGGACTACGACTACGCGGTCTTCCACCAGCCGAACGCGAAGTTCCCGCGGCGGGTTGCGCAGCAACTCGGGTTTACGCCCGAACAGATCGAGCCCGGGCTCGTGGTACCGACCCTCGGCAACACCTACTCGGGCGCGACGATGATCGGCCTGGCCGCGACCCTCGATATCGCGAAGCCCGGCGACCGGATCTTCGTCACCTCGTTCGGCTCGGGGGCCGGATCCGACTCGTTCGACATCGAGGTGACCGACGCGATCGAGGCGGAGACGTTCCGGCGGGGCGGGGCTCCGTCGGTCCGCCAGCTGCTGTCGAACCCGATCTAAGTCGACTATGCGCGGTATGCAAGACACAAGGGAAAGATCGTGATGCAGTGATGAGAGACGTCGCCGTAATCGGAATCGGGTGCACGACCTTCGGGGAGAAGTGGGAGTCCTCCTTCCGCGACCTCTTCCTCGAGGCGGGTACCCTGGCGCTCGAGGACGCACAACTCTCGGGCGAACGAATCGATGCGCTCTACGTCGGCAACATGTCGGCCGGGCGCTTTGTCGAACAGGAGCATGTGGGCGCCCTGATCGCCGACTACGCGGGCCTGGCCTCGGGTCACATCCCGTCGACGCGGGTCGAGTCGGCCTGCTGTTCGGGCTCGCTCGCCTTCCGGCAGGCGGTGATCGCGGTCGCCTCGGGGCTCGAGGACGTCGTGGTCGCGGCCGGTGTCGAGAAGATGACCGACGTCGAGACCTCGACCTCGGTCGACGCGCTCGCGGCCGCCGCAGACCGCGAGTGGGAGGGGTTCGTCGGCGCGACCTTCCCGGGGCTGTACGCCATGATCGCGACCGATTACATGCACCGCTACCCCCTGACGAGGGAGCAGCTCGCGCAGGTCGCGGTCAAGAACCACTACAACGGAGCGCGGAACCCGATCGCGCAGTTCCGCAACGAGATCACGATCGAGACCGTGCTCCGGTCCTCGCTCGTTGCGGACCCGCTCCGGCTCTACGACTGCTCGCCGATCACGGACGGCGCCGCCGCCGTGATCCTCGCGACGCTCGAGCGCGCCCGGGAGTTCACGGACGCGCCCGTGAAGGTACTCGCGACCGCGCAGGCCTCGGACACGATCGCACTCCACGACCGGCGCGACATCTCGACCCTCGACGCGACGGTCGTGGCCGCCCGCCGGGCGTACGAGATGGCAGGGCTCACGCCGGCTTCAATCGACCTCGTCGAGGTTCACGACTGCTTCACGATCGCCGAGATCTGCGCGATCGAGGATCTCGGCTTCTGCAAGAAGGGCGAGGCCGGGCGGCTGACCGAGGAGGGCGAGACCGCGCTCAACGGCCGGATACCGGTCAACACCTCGGGAGGGCTGAAGGCCTGCGGCCATCCGGTCGGCGCGACCGGGATCAAGCAGGTGGCCGAGATCGTCCAGCAGCTCCGCGGCGATGCGGGGAAGCGGCAGATCGACGGCGCGGAGATCGGGATGACGCAGAACGTCGGCGGCACCGGTGCCTCGGTCGCGGTCCATATCTTCGGGAGGGTCTAGAGATGTCGGTTCCACGCTTCTGGCGCAAGATTCCGCAGCGCTACAACCTCATCGGAACGCAGTGCACCTCGTGCGAGCGGACATTCTACCCGCCGCGCTCGTTCTGCCCGGACTGCCGCCGCTCGGGCGTGATCGAGCCGTACCGGTTCGAGGGAAAGGGCGAGGTGGTGACCTTCACCGTGATCCGGTCGGCCTCGGACGCATTCGAGCAGCAGACACCGTTCGTGCTCGCGATCATCCGGCTCGACGAGGGGCCGCTCGTGACCGTTCAGGTCGTGGTCGAGGACGTGAGCGAGGCACGGATCGGGATGCGCGTCCGTTCGGTCTTCCGCAGGATCGGTACCGAGGGGGAGTCGGGCGTGATTCATTACGGCACGAAGTTCGTGCCGGATGTTCCCTACCCGGCATAACCGCGGAGCATCGGCTCCCCGGTCGCGGTTCTGCGGGCCTACGGGCCTGGAAACTTTTTTTAGAAAAATGGGCCGACGCCTCAGGCGCCGGTGTTGATCAATACGTCCTCGGTCCCGTTCCTCTCGGAGAGGTGCGGGTGGGCCTCGGTCGGGATCGAGGAGTTCCCCTCGATGAAGGCGTGCAGGTCCTCGGGCTTGATCCGCCAGTACTTCCCGATCTTGACGGCCTTCAGGCGCTTCTCTTTGATATGGTTCCGGACGAGTTTCTCCCGAATCTGCAGGGTCGCGGCAACCTGCGCGACCGTCAGCAGCGGCTCGGTGATGATCTCTCCCCAGATCCGTCCGTCCGGCGAGAGCGAGACGAACTCCCTGACCCGCCGGTCCATTCCCTGATCACGTTCCTTCATCGAATTCACCGGTGCGTACCGGGACACTGGCAGATCCACCATACCATGCGCACGACTCGTGCCGCCGGTCCCGGCCCCTTCACACCGTTTCGATTAAATCTTGATCGATGAAGTATTTAGGACTATGGAATTGTTCGCGGCCGGACGGGTCTCTGTGGCTCCTCCGCGGAGCGTTTCAATCTTGTGGCGACTGCTTGCGCGAGCGAGGAGGCGACGGCCCGGAAGCTCCGCCGCGCCCCGGGCACGATCCGGGCCTGATTCAAGTTCAGGAACGTGGCGATCGGGGGGTTGCAGATCCTGTCGAGCCGGAAGGGTTTGCGGCAGGCGTCGCAGGTCGAATAGCCGTTTCCGTGGTTGACGACAGCCTTCCTCGTCTCGACCGTGAGCCGGCCGGCGACCCGGATCGGCTGAATATCGATCGCCTGCTCCTCGCGGGGCAGCAGGTCAAGCGAGCCCGCGATCTTCGGGACCTTCGGCTCACCTGCGCCGGCCTTCAGTTCGGCCACGATCCCCTCGATCTCGGGATCTTTACCCGGTACGCAGCCTCCTCCTCGGCGTCGAGGGCCATCGGAAGCGCGTGCCGGTGGGGCTCCCGGAGAGCATCGAGAGGGCGGAGCCCTTCAAATACTTACTGTACCCGTATATCCATATCCAACCCCCGGGCACCGGAACGGCCAGAGCTCGCAATTGGGGTTCACGTGCAGCACGTATAGTATTTAACAATCGGGGATTCGGCGGAATCGGCCGGAACCGTGGCCCCTATCTCCCGTGGAGTCCCCGCAGTACCAGTACGGATGATCGGCCATGGAACCGCGACCCCCGACGTCTGAAGGCCAGGGCGAGGCGACGGAGAAGCTGACGGCGTTGAGAGAGGAACTCGGACGGCTGGGCACGGTCCTCGTCTCCTACTCGGGGGGAGTCGACTCGGCCCTCCTCGCCGTAATCGCCCGCGAGTGCCTCGGAGAGGGGATGGCGTGCGTGTTCCTCGACAGCCCGCTGATTCCGCGTGCCGCAGTCGCGGAGGCGAGGGAGATCGCGGAGGCGAACGATCTGCCGCTTCGTGTGATCCCCTTCGACCCGTTCGAGGTTCCGGCGGTTGCCGCGAATCCACCCGACCGCTGTTACCACTGCAAGAAGGCCCTTGCACCGCTTCTGAAGCGTGAGGCGGCGGCCCGGAACCTCGGAACCGTTGTCGACGGCGTCAACTGTTCGGACTTCGCCGAGCACCGGCCGGGGCTTGTGGCCTGCGCCGAGGAGGGTGTCGTTCATCCGTTCGTCGCGGCGGGGATCACGAAACAGGAGATCCGGGCGATCTCCCGCTCCCTGGGCCTCTCCTTCGCGGAGAAACCATCCGCCGCCTGCCTCGCATCGCGCGTTCCGTACGGGGAGCCCCTTACGCCGGCCCTTCTTGCGGTGATCGAAACGGCTGAAGAGGCACTCAACGGGCTCGGATTCCGCCAGGGTCGGGTCCGGGCCCACGGCCGTCTCGCCCGGATCGAGGTTCCGGCGGGCGATCTCGCGCGGGCGCTCGAGGCGGCTCCCCATCTTGTCGCCGCTATGAAAGCGGCCGGATTCTCCTATGTGACCCTGGACCTGGAGGGGTACCGCTCCGGGGCGATGGACGAGGTCCTCGAGAGAAACTGATCGTATCTCACTGCATTCCTGAATTCCATTGCGCGCATGTACGACGACATTACGAGGACGAGCGGCTGCACGCCCCTCGTCCGGATCAACCGGATCGTCTGGAAATGCCTGCGCGCCCGGATCCCGCTGATCGTCTCGCGCGGGGCGACGACCACGCTCGCGGTCGGCCTGGCAGAAAACCGGGGATTGGCCATCATCGGTTCCGCCAGGACAGGCAGGACGAACATCTACACCCATCCCGAGCGCATTGCCGGGGCTCCAGTGATCACGGAGCGGGAATAACAATCACTGCGGGAGCAGTCCCTCGGCGTTCCCCTCGACCCAGGCCGTCCCGCCGTCCCGGAGGTGCTCCCTCTTCCAGACCGGGACCGTGGCCTTCAGCTCGTCGATGATCGCGACGGCCCCCGCGAACGCCTCTTTGCGGTGGCCCGCCGAGACCACCACGATCAGGATATTCTCGCCGAGCGCGAGCGTCCCCACCCGGTGGACGACCGCGACCGAGAGGAGGCCGAACTGCTCCGCGCCCTTCCGGGCGATCTCGGCCAGGCGCTCGCGGGCGACCGGCTCGTAGGCCTCGAGATCCATCCGGGCGATCCCGTCATCGCGGACCACGCCGTCGAAGACGACGACAGCTCCCGTTCCCGGGACCTTCGCGGCCTGGATGAGCGCACCGATGTCGACGTCCTTCTCCTGGACGGCGATGTACGGCTCCATGCTCAGCCCCCCGCGACGGGCGGAAAGACCGCGATCGTCTCCCCGTCCCCGAGTTCGAGCGTCGCGGCGCGGTCATACTCGATCCGCTCGGACCCCTGCATGACGATCACGTAGTCGCGAAGTCGTCCATCGGGGGCGAAGAGGGCGGCCTCCCCGTCGGGGGTTCGCCCGGCAATCTCGTGCAGCACGTCCATGAGCCGCGCACCCTCGGGAACGGTCAGCTCGTGGATCGGTCCGAAACGCTCGCGAAACTGTGCGAAGAAGCGGATAGTGATGTTCATACTCGTCCTCCTGTCGAGCAGACCGGGCATGCGGCCCGGGACGCCACGGCGATCTCCTCGGTGCGACCGGCGAGCCCGTCCCAGAGCAATAGCCGGCCGGTCAGGAGCTCTCCCTCTCCGGTCAGGTACTTGATCACCTCGGTCGCCTGGATGCAGCCGATCACCCCGGGCGTGACCCCGACCACGGGGAAGACCTCCTTCGGCGGGACGTCTCGAAAGAGACAGGCGAGGCAGGGGCCCCGGCCCGGGACGCAGGTGGTCACCTGCCCGTGGAACCCCCGGATCGCGCCGTGGAAGAGGGGAAGGTCGCGTTCGTGCGCGATCCGGTTCAGCACGAACCGCGTCGGATAATTGTCCATCGCGTCCACGATCCCGTCTGCGTCGCCGATCAGGTGTCCCGCATTTTCATCCGTGATTGTGGCGTTGATCCCCTCGACCCGGATCGAGGGGTTGAGCGCCCGAAGGGTCTCGGCCCCGGACTCGACCTTCGGCCGCCCGAGGTCGGCCTCGCCGTGGAGCACCTGCCGGTTCAGGTTTGTCCGTTCGACCGTGTCGTGGTCGATTAGGGTCAGCCGGCCCACGCCGGCGACCGCGAGGTAGATCGCGACCGGCGATCCGAGGCCTCCGGCGCCCGCGATCACGATGTGCGCGCCCTTCAGCCGCGCCTGCCCCTCCTCGCCGAAGGAGAGGATCTGCCGGCCGTACCGCTCCCGCTCGGACTGATCCAGGACGATGGCCGCCATCTATCCGCCTCCCGACCCGATGTCGTCCGGCGGTGAGGCGCCGGTACAACCGCTCTTGGTCGGCCGAATGCCATCGGGGACAGCCGCGCGTTCGCGAAGTGAACGGCAGATGGCACAGAGCCGCGCCGGAACGTCCGTGGCATTGCCGTTCGCAATCTCGTCGGCCGCCCGCTCGATCTCGGCCTTGATGTCGTCGTCGAACTCGATGCGATACCCCCGCTTGCCTGAGAGGTACTGCGAGATCGCGGCCGGCGCCATATCGAGGAGCCGGGCCGCCTGGAGCTGGGAGTGGCCCCGCCGGACGAGCGCGGCGGCTAGGGCCGCGCGAATGGCGGGCAGAAGGTCCCAGACGACCTCCTGGCAGGGGAGCTTGACCATATACTCAAGAGATATACAGGGTCAGACTCATAAACCTTACTTCACGATTGTTAATTCACCTTGACTCCGACTGATCCCCGCGGAGAGGGGCTCATCCTGGTGCATAACTACGTCCGCCCCGAGGTCCAGTACTGCGCAGACGTCGTAGGCGACAGCCATGAGCTCGCGCGGTCGCCGTCGAGATGCGACGCACCGGTTCGGCAGGACGCCGAACGGTCGAACGCCTGTTTTTCGGACCCTCTGGAGATCCGGTTCCCCCGGTTTCGGGCCAGAGCGGATACCTTAGTCTCCACCCATTACGACACTCGCACAGACATCTTCCCGACGATCGGCGGCCGATACCGCTCAACCTTCCAGGCTCCGCGGATCCTGACTCCGAGCGACGACCTCCCGTTCGAGATTGACGAGGTTCCGGACGAGATGTTTACCGTCTATGCCCATCACGTAGCCACCGAGATTGTACGGACCCACGTGAAACCCTCGACGTGCCATGAGGAGCCCGTGCAATCCCCCCTATCCTACGGAGAGGTGCCCCCCGATCCGACCGACCAGAGCGAAAGTCGCAGTGTAGAGTGACTGTGACGAGAGATGCGGCGAACCACGCCAACTGAGGTCCGAATAACCCCCCCCGACAGCGACGGGAGGGTGGTTCCCGTCACCTCTTCGCGGCTGTATCCACCGGTCATCGGCACCCATATTGCTGCGATTGCGGCAATGTTTACCGGTTTGCCCGGGTATATGCTGCCCGGAGGCGTAGATGGTAGAGGAGTTTCACGATCGTGAAAATTCCTGCCAAGGTGGCGGAATGGCTACGCGGCTGACTGCAGATCAGCGTAACCCGGTTCGATTCCGGGCCTTGGCTCTCTTTCTAGATTCTCCTTCCGAAAAGCCTGAACCGGCCGTGTCATCAGGGGTGACGACATCGATCACGATCTCGCGGCGGAATCGAAGGTGTATCTCCTGAGCGTCGGGAGCGCCGCCGTCGACGAATCGGCCCTCGCGGATGGTCTGAAGATCGCTGCGACGGCAGGCCCCGGGGCAGGAGGCAGCTCCTTCTTCATCGCGTCCGGAGGCGCCACCGGGTCAGGCACTCCATCAACCCTGCCTCGTCCCTTCGCGTGGCTCCCCGGAGGGGCTGGATGGCGATCGTGGAGGGCGAGACGATCATCGCATCGGGGCGGTTCGGGCGCCCGCTCTGCCACTGCCCCCACCAGGCCCATGTCGCCGTCAGCGAACGCTGCATCTATGACTGTACGTTCTGTCCGGTGCCGAGACTGCATAGGCAGGTGAAGACCTTAGCGGAGATCGTGGGCATGGTCGAGGATACGGTGCGGGTTGGAGAGTTTCGGGCGATCTCCCTGACGAATCGGGTCGCCGAGTCGTCCTCCGGACGAGATCCGGTACGCCGTCGAGGTCGTGCGGGAGCTGCGGAGGAGGTCCGATCTCCCGATCGGAGTCTCGGTGTATCCCACGAAAACTTCGTCCGCCGACCTGTTCGCCGCAGGTGCCTGCGAGATCAAGTACAACGTCGAGACGATGGACCCCGAGATCTTTGCGCGGGTCTGTCCGGGGCTCTCGCTTCCCGATATCCTTCTCGCGCTCCAGGGCGCCGTCGAGATCTTCGGCCGGAGCCGGGTCTCCTCGAACGTCATCCTTGGCCTCGGGGAGACAGACGAATGCGTCAGGGACGGGGCGAAACCCTCGCGGGCATGGGCGTGATCCCGAACCTTCGCCCGATCTCGCCGCATCCGCTTCGGCGGGGGGATTCTGGTCGCTCGCCCCTCCGGGGATCGACTCGTCCGACTCGAACGGGCTCTCGGACTCTGTGCCTGCCCTGCACGGGCTGCGACCTCGTTACGTACATCGACCTCTGAAGCGGCTCCCGATCGACCGTATAAAGGTATGCGATGGACCAATTTCAGCCTGAATCCGGCCTCTTATCCGGATACGGAGCCCAGAGAGTATGGGGGTCCATGGTGACGACCAGATACGCCATGCAGGAATATCGTCACCCCGCACCGCTCCGTTGTCGGCAGCACCGTCCCGGGATCGGAGGCGGAGGCGCGGCAGGCACATCCGTCGGGCACGGTACGGCGAACAGCGAGCGACGGGAATGACAGTGATTCACGGCAGAGTTCGGCCCGATCTGACGGGCCTCGCCGGCAACGGCACACCAGGCGGAGAGGGAGGAGAGCGATGAAGAAGCCCTATTAGATCGGGATCGCGCGGAGATGGAGGCGTCCACCTCCCCCCATTCTGCCTCCCCTCATACCGCCGCGTTTTTTATCGAGGAGCCCGCCCGCGACAGGATTGCTCCGTATAATCATGCCCCTGCACGGCGTTCTTGGCCCGATCGGGTTTTTACCAACCGGTGGCGACCCGCAGGTAGTGCTTCAGCGGCATCCTCCACCGACGGGTATTCCCTGCGGCTGCCATATCCTGTCCATGCCCCGGGATGCAATGACGATCGGGCCGCATGGGAGACTGCGTCTGCTCGAGGGAGACGGGGCCGTCACCGGCGGCAGCCACTCCGTAGCAACAGGGGCGGGAGAAGGAGCGGGATCGGGAGAACGGGACACGAGCGGCTCGTGACCGATGAACGGCATCGCTCGAAGGCATTCCGATCCCGTGGAAAAAGAGGATGTCAGAGCGCCTGGACCAGGCTCTGCCGCGAGACTGCACCCATCACGCGCCCGTTCTCGACGACCGGGATGCCGCTGATCTTGCGCTGGAGCATGATCTCGACCAGGTCGGCGGCCTGCATCTCGGGCGGGACCGAGATCAGCGGCGTGGACATGATGTCGCTGACGATCAGATTCCGGATCCGGTGGTCCTGGAACCGGTCGGCCACGTCCTCGCGGAATGCCGCCATCGCCCGCGCCACGTCGGTCTCGGTCACCATCCCGAGCAGCTCGGCGCCGTTCGCGACCACGAAGCGGTTCGCCCCGTCGTCGAGCATGCGCCGCCGAAGGTGGACCACGCGTTCGTCGGGAGAGACGACCATGACCTTCTCCATCACCTGATCGACCGAGCCCGTGGGCCGCATTACCTTGAGCAGGTCGCCCCTGGTCACCTGGCCGATCGGCCGGTGCTCGCCGTCGAGCACGACCACGAGTTTGTACGTCTGCAACAGCGGAATTGCGACGTCGAGGGTCTCGTCCGCGTAGGCCGAGGTGAACTCCTCCTCGACCACGTTCGCAACGTGGATCTGGTTCGGCGAGACGTTCGCACTCCGCTTCGAACCGATCGCCTCGGCGATCGCACGGCGCGAGACCGTCCCGACCACCGCGCCGTTGTTGGTCACGACCAGGGGGTCGATCTCCTGGTCGAGCATCCGATCGAGCGCCTCGGTGATTACCGCCGACTTCGCGATCGTCACAGGCCTGGACATGATGTCCTTAATAAATAAGGTCTGGTTCATGTGGCAACCCCCTTAATTATATCATCCCGCGTGATAATGCCTTTGATGTCCCCGTCGTCGACGACAACGAGGCTGTTGATCTGCATCTCTCTCATTCTTTTGACCGCCTCGGCAATCGGAGCGCCGGGTGGCGTGGTCTCGACGGGCCGGCTCATCAGATCCTCGGCGACGGCCGAGACGTCGCGCACATACCGGAGCGTCTTCTTCCCGTCGTCATCGCGCCGGAGCATGGTCACGTCGCGGTCGACCTCACCGGGCACGCGGCCGACGTACTCGTAGAAGGCGAGGTTCGACTCGGTGATGATCCCTGCGAGCGTCCCGTCGTTGTTGACGACCACGAGCTTGTCGTCGCGTTCGCTCGCGAGGTCGATCACGTGGTCGAGCGAGTGGTACCGGGAGATGGTCACCACGTCGCCCATCAGGTCGCCGACCGTCGCCTCGAGTGGTTCGATCGAGACGGAGCCGAGCAGGTCGGTCTTGGTCACGATCCCGACGAGGGCGCACTCCTCGACCACGGGCATCCCGCTGATGCCGTACTCGATCATGGCCGCGGCCACGGTCCGGATCGACGCGTCGGCTGCGACGCTGACCGGATCGGGCGTCATGAGAAGGCTCGCCGGGATCCGGTCGATCGGTCGGCGTCGCCACGTCGGTTCGGCCTGGCGGAGCCGGTAGCCGAGGTCCTTCTTCGTGATGATGCCGACGAGCCGGTCCCCGTCCACGACCGGCAGGCGCGAGCACCGGTACCGGATCATCTGATTCCGGGCGTGGGCGGCCGAGTCGTTCGGCCCGACAACGTGCACCGGCGAGGCCATCACGTCGGAGGCCTTCATCAGCCGTTCGCCTCCGCAAACGCCCGGACGAGGTCGAACTCTGTCACGAGCCCGATCAGGCGCGAGTCCTCGATCACGGGGAGGGCCCCGATCCCCCGCTCGAGCATGACGCGCGCCGCCGCGGTGATCGAGACCTCGGGCGTGGTCGTAATCAGTTCTCCCTTCATCAGGGTCCGCACGGGCAGGTCCATCATCTCGCCCACGCTCCCGGTCACGAGCCGATCGAAGACCTCGCCGGTCCCCATGTACCGAACGATATCGGTCGACGTGATGATCCCGAAGAGGACGTCCTCCGTGACCACGGGCAGGCGCCGGAACCGGCATCGGCCCATCTCGCGGGTCGCGGCCCCGATCGTCGCATCGGGGGCGGTCACCCGCAGCGAGGTCGACATCACATGCTCGACCGAGAGCGGGCTCGCTCCGGTGCCGAGCAGGCGCAGCACGTCCCGTTCGGTGACGATCCCCCGGAGGGTCTCCTCGGCGTCGATGATAGGGAGTCCCCCGATCTTCCGGTCGAGGATCAGGGAGACCGCATCGGCGATCGTCTCCGTAGTCCTGAGCGAGAGGTAGTGACCGCTCATGATCTCGCGGACCGACTCGTTCACGGCCGCAAGCAGGTTGCCCCCGTGCTTGACCGTGACCAGCGTCTGCTTATCGCCGCCGCCGAGCAGGTTGATGATGTCGGACGCGGTCATGATCCCGCGCATGCGATGCGTGCCGGGGTCCGTCACCGGCAACCTCCGGAATCCGCAGCGCGTCATGGTCTGGGCCGCACCGAGGATCGCCATCGTCGGCGGGACCGAGACGACCCCCGTCGTCGCGATCGCCATGATCTCGCCCATGTGGGGGGCCACGCGAGAGTTGAACTCGACCGGACCGCGGTCGAGCTTGCCCGGCATCTTGAGGAGCCGGTCCGAGGTCTTGTGATTGAATCCGTTCCCCTGCATGTGTCACCTTCAGCCGACGAGCGGGATCGCCCGCAGCACGTCGTGTCGGTCGATGATCCCGACAACCCGGCCGTTCTCGGCGACCGGGAGCCGGCTGATGTCGTGCCGGCAGATCAGGGCGGCCGCATCGCGAACGGATGCGTCCGGCGCGATCGTGATCGCGGGCGTGGCCATGACTGCCTCCACCGGGAGTTTCCCGTCCGCCTGTCCGCGAGCCCGGCCCGACGAGAGGAGGTCCCTCCGCGAGACCATGCCCACGAGCTGCCGCCGCTTCAGGACGGGGAAGGCCGTGTACCCGCTCTCCTGCACAAGGGCCTGGACGCGGGAAACCGGGTCATC
>JBDKUZ010000111.1:0-12017 GCA_039679395.1 Methanospirillum sp.
AAGTCGCGGTGTCGAAGGAGATCCCGGACCCGCCGTTAAACCTGAATCGGCTGTCCCGGACGGTCGCGGATCCCTTGTAGATCCTGAACCCGTCGCCATTCGCCGGGGCCGCCCCGTTCTCCAGGATGTTGCAGTCGGTCATGGTGACGGCGGCGAGGCGGGTGTCGATCCCGGTCTCCCCGCTCGCCCGGACCAGGACGTCGGAGAGGGCGAGCGCGAGGTCGCCCGTGATGCCGTCGGCGCGGATCCCGTTCGCGGTATTCTCTTCGGCGGAGCAGCCCTCGAGCGTCACGGCCCCCGGGCCCCAGAGCCTGAAGCCGGTCCCGCCGTTCACGGCGGTGACGTTGACGAGCCGGAGACCGGCTGCGGCGTCGAGGCAGGTTGCCCAGTTCGAGAGCCGCAGATCTCTCACGGTGACGTTCGTGATGGCCGGACCTCCGTCGGGCGGTCGGATCTCCAGGCCGATCGACCCCGCGAGGTCCTGTCCGTCGATGTACCAGTTATGGCCGTCGATCACGACGTCCGATGACTGGACCGAGATGCCGACCGGACCGGCGAGGTCGGAGAGCGAGTGCGGGAGGTAATACGTGCCGGGCGCGGTGATCACGGTGCTGTTCGTGATGGGGATATCGCCCGCGAGCGGTTGGGCCTCGGCGCCGACGGCGAGCAGGCAGAGCGCCAGCAGCAGGATCGCTGCCGGCGCGAGGAGGGCTCTCGGCCCTCGATGGCGTGCGCTAACACTGGGGAACATGCTTCTTCCTCCGGCCGCTCCGCTAGGGAGCGGTTATGATGCGTCGGTGAATTTCATCCCGCACGGAGGGATTGGCATGACGCCCGGCCCGTTGGCCGTGAAAGGGGTCCGTCACTCCACGCGCGATTATCACACATTCACCCCCGCAGGTATAAATATTTCGAAATGTTTCTGCATGAATCAAAACCTCGCCGAGGGCCCGGGGGTACCGATCGGCGCACGAGAAGGCGGCCGTCCGCGGAGACAGTGCCGGAGAAGGGGGAACCGGGCCCTTCAGAGGTGATTGAAGAGCCAGGCGACGTCGGCGAAGTCGATCCGGCCGTTCCCGTTGCAGTCGAAGGCCGTGACAGGCTCGTTCGCCGCGATCCAGGTCATCTGGTTGAAGTACAGCACGACGTCCGCGAAGTCGGCGCGGCCGTTGCCGTTCAGGTCGTCGTACATCCCGTCGCCGTTCGTGTCCGCCGGGAGGCCCGTACCGCCGGGGACCGTGACGACTTTGGCCACGATGGTCACGCTCGCCGAGATCGTATCCGATGGGTAGCCCGCGGCCGATGCCGTGAGGCTGATCGCGTACGACCCCGGGGCGGCGTAGACATGCACAGGATTCCGCTCCGTCGAGGTGCCCCCGTCGCCGAAGGACCAGGCCCACGCCGTCGCCCCGCCGATCGTCCGGTCGGAGAAGCGCACCGAACGGGATGTCGGTCCCCCGGCGCCGTCGGTGTACTCGACCGCGAAGGCGGCGGCGAGGAGTGGCGGGTTCGCGGGCCCCCCGCCGTAGAGGTAGTTCGCTCCCGCCCGGTCGGCCGCGGGGAGGGTCAGGAGGTTCGCGTTGCCGTAACGATCGCTCCGCGTTTGGAACATGGCCTTGCCCGTATCCGTCGGGCCCGCGGGTTCCTGCCCGTAGAGCTCCTGCAGGCCGATCGCCTGCCCGAGCGAGCGGAGCATGAGCGACTCGATGGAGAGGGCCGATCCGCCCGTCCCCGTGGTCCACGGCACCGAGGAGTTGAGGATCAGGTCCACCTCGCCTATCTCGCCCGATGTGTAGTGGAAGATGGCCGTCCGGGGAGTGGGTCCCCAGGCGATCAGGTTGGTCCCGTCCAGCGCGACGGCCGTCTTCGTCGAGGTCCCCGAGCAGTCGAGCTGGAACGCCGGAGGGAGCGCCGCGTTCCAGGTGGTCGCCGCCCGGCGAATGGCGGCCGACGCGCCGGTGACGCCCGGGCAGTTCTCGTTCACCGAGAAGACGGGGAAGGCGGTCCACGTATAAGGGGAAGCGACGAACGAGACCGCGAACGGGACCTCCTCGCTCGTCCGGTCCTCGTCCGTGACGACCCGGACCGACCCGCTGGAGGCGGAGATGAGGTAGTGCCCCGTGCTCTCGTACCCGCGCGGGACCCGGACGTGGATCTGGGTGTCGCTCCAGGAGACGATATCGTCGGCGTTCATCGTGAAGTTCGGGTACCCCGAGACCCAGTAGGTCTCGTCGTCCCGCGCGGTGAAGCCGACGTCGGCGATGGAGTCCCGCGCAGCCTTCATCCCGAACCCGGTTCCCGTGATCGTGATCACGGTCCCGGTCCCGGCCGACGCGATCTGCGGCGAGACCGACGCGATGACGGGCCAGACGCCGTCCTCCGTCGCGCTCGAACCGGTCGACGTCGCGGACGTCGCACTGCCGGCCGCCGTGCCGCCCTTCGACCTGGTCCCGCTCTTCGCGAGGATGACGCCGTCGACGCCGTCCGCGAAGACGTACCGGCCCTCCCCGTCGGCCCGGAGATGGAGGTATCCCGCCTGGCCCTCGCATAACGACGGTCCCCCCAGCACCTCCTCGACGAGGCCGTCCACGGTGCCGCCGGGTACGGCGACCCTCACCGTCGGGGCGGAGGGGTCGCCCCGGAGCACGTCGTCCACGGCGACCGTCCCGACCGTCTCGATGTTCAGGTGGTCGGCGGTCCAGTGGCTCTCGACCGAGACGACATGGCCGAGGATCACGAGCCCGGCCCCCTGACCGGAGAGGTCGGGGTCCGGCGAGGCCGACGCGGCGCCGACGACCAGGACGAACGCGGCGAGGACGACGAGGTGCCTCTCGATGCGGGGCGGGACTGTGCGGTTCATGCCGGGACT
Organism: Methanospirillum sp.; assembly: GCA_039679395.1. Taxonomy (GTDB): domain Archaea; phylum Halobacteriota; class Methanomicrobia; order Methanomicrobiales; family Methanospirillaceae; genus UBA288. The sequence continues at coordinate 2,870 of JBDKUZ010000111.1, forward strand.
CCGAAATGGTGATGAGCACTGTCGTACTCGGTATCATCCATATTCAATTTTTTTAAATAGTTCCCGGCGCGTCCCACTTCCCGCCGGGTAGAAAAGGAGATGGGCTTCAGGTTCAGAGGTGGCCGGAGAGCCAGGCGACGTCGGCGAAGTCGATCCGGCCGTTCAACAAGGTCTTCACCCGATCGCCGGCGCCGGCGCGTCGACGAAGAAGGGAAGAGGTCGGCTCCGGTCCATCGCGGCCCGGCCTCGTATCATCCGAATGATATAATAAATTTTATTATGCCATGGCGTGCAGGTTGACTGTTCCAGTCGTTGACGACGAGCGGAGAGGACACGGACAATCGGCGACTGAGACAGGAGTCGATCACCATGAAACGAATGCTATTATTCACGGTAGCGCTCTGCATCCTGCTGCTCGCGGGCGCGGGCGTCGTTGCCGCAAAGCAGGATGCGAACCCGCGCCAGGCGGGCGCGTCCCCGGTCTACCACTTCGATGTCCCTGCGACCGACACGCACGGGCCGGGCACGCTCATGATCAACCTCGACGAACGGAAGTTCATCTTCAACGGGAAGGGATTTGAGCCCGGTCAGAAGTATATCCTGCACTACAGTACGGCGGACAGCGCGGACCTTCGCGTCTTCGTCTCGGCGACCGCCACCCCGTCGGGGAACCTGCACGTCGAGGGGACGTGGAGCGGGGTCTACGCCGCGCCATCCGCAACGGGCTTCGGCGTTGGCGCATCGGCGGTCATGACGGGCACGATACAGCGTGCCGCCGGGGAATACTGCTACAAACTCACCTATGCGGCCGGCGACCAGACGTTGACCTCCTACCTCCCCGCGAACGAGATCACCTTCGGGGAGGAGGGACATGCTCTCCCGAATGTGATCGCCGAGCCGGCGGCGGTCGACTATGTCAAGACGTACAGTTCCACCATCCTGTACGTCGGGTATCAGGGGGTCCCGTATACGGCCAGGTACTATGCGTCGCCCCCGTACACGCCCCCGGTCATCACGGTCTCCGGGAGCTATTCGCCCTACCGGACGTGGAACGACGACCTGAAGGTGTACGACTGGTACTGGAACCTCCACAGCGTGTACACCTATGACGCGAGCCACCTCCCGCCCGGCGTGGTGCTGCAGACAGTGTCGTGGTGGATCACAGGGACCCTGGACGACGGCAGGACCACCACCCGGTTCGACCAGTACACGCAGCGGTTCCCGGGCTTCCCCGAGTACGGATTACCGCCGCAGGAGCTCGCGCTGACCGGAACCAGGACCGTCAACGACGGGTACACCTGGGTCGGCTGTTATGGCGACAATCTCTGCCCGGCCAGCGAATGGGTGACGGGACCCCCGTTCACGGCCGGCTGCACAATCACGACCACCGACGGCAACTCGTACACCGGTTCGGCCCTGTTGCAGGCCGGGTGATGAACGAGTCCGGGCGTGGGGGCGCCCGCGTCCCCCGTCCCTTTTTTCGTGCGAGACCTCTCAATCCGCCACGGTGGAAGGCGGAGCGTACCCGGCCGTCACCCCCGCCATCTCCAGGCTGTTCGCCGACGGCGGATGGACCTCGACCGTCTCCGTGGGCCGGGCCGTGACGAGCCGGGCCCGGTTGCCCCGCATCGCGTAGCCGCGGGTGCATCAACGATCCAGAGCTCCCGAGCAGAGGAGAACGGCCTGGCGAGAGGTCGAGAAAGAAGGGGAATTCAAGCTGTCGTTCAAAGGTGGTTGAAGAGCCAGGCGACGTCGGCGAAGTCGATCCGGCCGTTCGCGTTGCAGTCGAAAAGGGCGACCGGCTCGTTCGCCGCGATCCAGGTCATCTGGTTGAAGTACAGCACGACGTCGGCGAAGTCGCGCCGGCCGTTCCCGTTCACGTCCTCGTAACGCCCGTCATTGTTGAGGTCCCCGGGAGCGTTCACCGATGAAGGGAGCGGCAGAAGGGTGGGTGTCGGGGAAACCGGGGCGAACTTTTGGATCCGATTGTTACCCTCATCAGCGACGTAGACGTTACCGGCAGTGTCAACCACGATACCAGATGGCGAGTCGAACTGTCCGTTTCCAGCGCCTGTACTGCCCCACTTCGTCACGAAGGCGCCGGTCGACGTGAACTTCTGGACACGATTGTTGTTCTGGACTCGTTCGGCATCCCATTCGGTGACATAGACGTTCCCTGCGCTGTCTACAGCGACATACCATGGTTTATAGAACTGCCCGTCTCCAGAACCCGCACTCCCCCACTTCGTCACGAAGACGCCGGTCGATGTGAACTTCTGGATCCGGTTATTCCAGGTATCAGCCACGTAGACATTGCCGGCGCTGTCCACTGCGAGTCCAGATGGCACATCGAACTGCCCATCTCCGGAGCCACCACCGCCCCACTTCGTAACGAAGGTGCCGGTCGACGTGAACTTCTGGATTCGGTTATTATTCCTGTCAGCGACGTAGACGTTGCCAGCGCTGTCCACTGCGACTCCGCTTGGCCAGGAGAACTGCCCGTCTCCAGAGCCTTTCGAGCCCCACGTTGTGATGAGTCCGCCGTTCGAATCATACTTCTGGACCCGGTGATTGGAAGTGTCGTCGACATAGATGTAGCTTGCGTTATCCACGGCGACTTCAAATGGACTCCAGAACTGCCCGTCTCCAGGGCCATAACTACACCACTCGGTAACGAAGGTGCCGGTCGACGTGAACTTCTGGATCCGGTTATTATTCCTGTCAGCGACGTAGACATTGCCGGCGCTGTCAGACGCGACACCATGTGGACAATAGAACTGCCCGTCCCCAGAGCCAGAACTGCCCCATTGGCCGACAAGGGCATACCCTCCGGCCGAAAAGGTAGGAGTTGTCGTTGGTGTGGGAGTCGTCGTGGGGGTGACAGACTGGTTCACAACGTTGATCTCCACGGTCTTCGGAGTAGACCAGCCGTATTCGTTCATCGCCATGAGGGAGATGGACCTGGTACAGGGGATTGTGAAGGTCATCGAAGGGTTCTGCATTGTCGTTATGTCAACGCCATCCTGCATCCAGCGCCACGCCGTCGGGTTGCCCGTCGACGTGTCCAGGAACTGGACGTCTTCGCCGGCCGTCACGTTCACGGGAGTCCAGGTGAAGTTCGCCACCGGCGCCCGGGGATCCTGGGTCGGCGTCGACGTGACGGTTGGCGTGGGTGTACTTTGTGTGGGAGTGCCGGGAACTCCGGCGGGAGTGACCGTTTCGGAATAATCCACGACACCATCATGATGAAGGTCGTGCTCGACCGTGACGGAGGTGTGATCCAGGCTCGTCCAGTCCGAAGGGATGATCCGAACGGAACTTGCGTTTTCAACCGTGAGCGAACGGCCCGGCACGAAGGCGCCCGATCCCGCACCGACCTGTTCGAGGGAGAAACGCACCGTTGTTGCTGGTCCCGTATTGAGCACCGAGACGTCGTCCCTGTTCGCCCCGAACGAGAGGACGACGGCTTTCGAGGGGTCGACAGCGAACCCGTCCACGACGGCCTTTCGGCCGTCGTCCGTGCTATCCATGGCGAGTGTCAGCTGCAGCGAGCCCGTGCCCGAGCCCGAGATGAATTCGACGCTCGAGCCCGATTGCGGGACGCGAACCTCGTCTTTCGAGCCGGGACTCACGCTCGCGTTGATGACGGCGACCCCATTCGGCCGCATGATCGATACTGTTCCAGGCCCGGTCCCATTCTCGATTAATTCGGTCGTTAACGTCTGACCCCCGAGATAGTAGGTCTCGGGGTAATCGCCGTCTGCGTCAGTGGGCACGAACCGGGACGCACCCGGAATCTCGCTCACGAACTGTCCCTCATCATACCCGAGATGGCGACCCTGAGAGTCCGTGAATGCCAAGTGGAACCATTTATTAGATGCGGTTAGATCTGGAATGTCGGGCTCCTTGCGGATGTCGCTGAGGGGCCGCAGAGCGATGGAGTTGATATTGGAATATCTCGGAGAGGTCACTCCTCCGTTCACAGAATCGTAATAGAGATACTCCTCCTGATTGGGATGATTACAATCATAAATCACTATCCTGTCGGGGTTCTCTTCGATCCGGATCGGGACCACGGAGTGGCCACCATAACCGGACCAGAAACTACCGAACCAGAAACTAAGCACATACGGATCCTGCCGGTAACTGATCGGGTCCTCCATTCTCTTTTTCAATGCATTATAGGCCATACGAATACTGGAGGATTGTTCGAAATAAGGTTGGATATCCGTCAGAAGGACAGTATCAAGTTCACGGATGTGGAAGGATTTTATCCAGTCGGGGAGCGTCTTTAAATCCGGGTACGAGGTGAATACTGTCCATGAGGGAAGGCTTATGGAACGGTCATTGCCAAGATTCCAGGTCTGTTCCCCCGGCGTATTTTTATTCCACACATAGAGCGAGGTCGCAGACATGCCGAAACAGGTTCCTCCTCTTCCGTGGGTTTTGATATGATCGTTATAGAAGGATGTGGCACGTTCTTTGGGTTTTCCGTTTGGGTACTCAACTTCATCCTTTCCATAGGTTTTTTTAAACAGGTCCCAGGTTATCGTTTCTGTTGAGGGGTTTTTGAATTGGTACCCATCGGGGTTCGGCTTGAACCATGGATTATCAACGCTGAATCCCTTTTCAAGGTGGTCAGTAGATCCATCAGGAGCCGTTACTACGACGTCGTAGAGCCCTTCCCTGACGTTTGCAGAGACCGAGGCTGCACTCATCTCTGCACTCATCTCAGTATTGGAGATCCCATTCTGGGCATCCGCGAAGGACAGGTTTCCCCGGAGCTCGGTGTCGGAAACACAGGAGATAGTATTGGGCAAGCACTCGATCGTCCCGAGCGTGGTGTTGACCAATTTGAACGATGTTCCAGATGTAAATCCTGTTCCACGCACGGTAACACTGACATCTTTCTCTGTGAGGAGAGCGGTGTCCGGCGCGATCGAATACACCGCGATACCGTTCGATGTAAATTTCTGGACCCGATAGTTCCCTGTGTCGGAAACGTAGACGGTGCCTGCCCCGTCTACGGCGACATGCATCGGACAATTGAACTGCCCATCTCCCGAACCAACACTGCCCCATTTCGTAAGGAAGGTGCCAGTCGAGGTGAACTTCTGGATCCGATTATTCCCATTGTCGGCGACGTAGACGTTGCCCGCGGTGTCGACTGCGATCCCCGTCGGGTCGGCGAATTGCCCGTCTCCCGAGCCCCGACTGCCCCATTTCGTGATGAACGTCCCGTTCGAGCTGAACGTCTGGATCCGGTCGTTGTATGTGTCGGCGACGTAGACGCACCCGGTGGCGTTGTCGACGGCGATCCCCTCCGGGCCGGAGAACTGCCCGTCTCCCTCGCCTGCGCCATCCCAGGGGCCATCACCTCCCCATTTCGTGATGAAGGTGCCGTTCGACGTGAACTTCTGAACCCGATCGTTCCCGGAATCAGTGACATAGACGTTTCCTGCGCTGTCTACGGCAATACCACGGTCAGAGTAGAACTGCCCATCTCCCGAGCCAAGACTGCCCCATTCCGTGATGGAGGTCCCGGTCGACGTGAACTTCCGGACCCGACTGTCGCCAGGGTGGGTGACGTACACGTTGCTCGCGCTGTCCACAGCGACATCAGTATATAAAGAGTAAGGGTAAGGAGGGGTAACCTCCCATTTCTGGCTAAAGGTACCGGACGACGTGAACTTCTGGACCCAATTATGCAATATCGTATCGGCAACGTAGACGTTCCCGGTGCCGTCCACAGCGACACCTGTGGTATTGTATAAACGCTCCCTTTCTGAACCACGATCCCCCCATTTCGTAATGAACGTGCCAGTCGAGGTGAACTTCTGGATCCGATGGTTCCAACTGTCGACGACGAAGACGTTGCCCGCGCTGTCGATCGCGATGCCCAGCGATTCGCTGAATTGCCCGTCTCCCGAGCCCGCTCCCTCGTACGCAGATCCGGTCCCACCCCAAGTAATAGTGCCGGACGATGTGTACTTCAGAACCCGGTTCACTCCCGAGACGTAGACGTTGCCGGCGCCGTCCACGGCGATACCCTTTGGTATAACCACCTCATCGGTGTCTTTGGGACCCACTTGTGTCCTCCAACTTCCCACCAAGGACCCGGTCGACGTGAACTTCTGGATCTGGAACCCGTACGAATCGGCCACGTACACAAATCCAGCCCTGTCCACTGCGATACCATATGGTCCGCCGGAGAACCCGACAAATTGGCCGAATTCCATAAGGTATGAACCGTTTGAGGTGAACTTCTGGATCCGCCGGTTACCATCGTCGGACACGTATACGTTTCCTGCGGTGTCGACTGCGATCCCCATTGGATCATCGAACTGCCCTTCTCCTGAGCCATAACTGCCCCATTTCGTGATGAATGTGCCGTTCGAGGTGAACTTCTGGACCCGATGGTTCCAACTGTCGGCAACGTAGACGTTGCCCGAGGTGTCAACCGCGATGCCAATTGGGTGATTGAACTCGCCGTCTCCGGTGCCCTCTGGTACACCACAGCTCTTGCCCCATTTCGTGACGAATGTGCCGTCTGAGGTGAACTTCTGGATCCTGTCGTTGTCCGTGTCGGTGATGTAGACGTTGCCCGAGCTGTCCGTGGCAACACCCCATGGATCGTCGAACTGTCCCCCAAGGGCCACGGAGCACAACTGTCCGGCATATGCATACTCTTCTTGCGCCGAAACGGCCTGGACGCTGCTCAGCAGAAGGAGCAGGGTACAGAAACAAAATACCCTATACGAGAACCTCAATCAGAAACACCAGGATAATAGTTGATTGGTTTGAATTGACTGATGGTCCGTTAACGTTTGCTATTTGATCTCCCGGGAGGTCGCTATATCGGGTCGGTGCCGATCGGCCGGCGGCCCGGCTGGATCGTCGGGACTCACGCCGGCCGCACGCGCCGCCGGGCCGGCGGGCCTCCCCGTTCCATATCGCCGGCCGGGCCCGTACATGGATGCACCGGCGGCCGCGTGATCCGTCACGTCGGCCGGGCCGGTAGGAAAAAGAAAGAGCCAGGGTCTTACAGGTGGTTGAAGAGCCAGGCGATGTCCGCGAAGTCGATCCGGCCGTTGCCGTTGCAGTCGAAGGCCGTGACAGGCTCGTTGGCCGCGATCCAGCTCATCTGGTTGAAGTAGAGGACGACGTCGTTGAAGTCGCGCCGGCCGTTGCCGTTGACGTCGTCGTACTTTCCGTCGCCGTCCGTGTCCGTCGGCGCGTCGCTCGCCGAGGGAAGGGCCACGGGCGCGGGGCCAGCCCGGACGAACTTCTGGATCCGGTGGTTGCCCGCATCGGCCACGTAAAGGTTGCCGGCGTCGTCGATCGCGATGTCCCGGGGATCATCGAACCATCCCTCGCCCCTGCCGCTGCCGCTGCCGCCCAGGGTCGCGAGGAGCACGCCCTCCTTCGAGACCACGGAGAGTGCGGAGATCACCCCGAGGTAAGCGTCCGGTGTGTGGCTAGTCCAATACTGTATGCCGGCGGCGTCGACCGCGATGCCGTAGACCCAGGGGTGGTGAGGCCAGTTCCCGAAGGGCAGGGCGGCGACCTGCGTGCCGTTCGGCGCATACTTGACGACCTGTCCGGACCCGGTGTCCGCATCCTTCGTGACGTAGACGGAGCCCTCGGGGTCGGTAGTCATGTCCACAGGGGAGAGAATCCCGAACTGGCCCTCGCCCCATTTCAGGACCAAGGCCCCGGACGAGTCGAACTTCTGGACGCGAGAGTCGAGAACGTACACGTACCCGGTCCGATCCACGGCGATGCTGCCCGGGCCGGAGAACTGGCCGTCGCCCGAACCCTTTGTCCCCCACTTTTTGAGGAACTTCCCGGACGAGTCGAACTTCTGGACCCGGTTGTTGCCTGTATCGGCGACGTAGACGTTGCCCGCGCGGTCGACGGCGATGCCGTACGGGTCGTTGAACTGCCCGTCGCCCGAGCCCGTATTGCCCCACTTCGCGAGGAACGTCCCGCTCGACGAAAACTTCTGGACGCGGTCGTTGGTGGGGTCGAGGACGTAGACGGTCCCCGCGGGGTCCACGGCAAGACGCGGGCTATCGAACTGCCCGTCACCGAAGCCCGAGCAGCTCCATTTCGCCAGGTACGTGCCCGTGGGGGAGAACTTCTGGACGCGGCTGCTGCCCCAGTCGCGGAGGAAGGTGCTGTGATCGTCGGCGACGTAGAGGTTCCCGGCGCTGTCCAGGCAGAGACCCATCGGCGTCCCGAGCTGCCCGTTCGCCGTGCCCTCCGTGCCCCACTGCGCGAGGAGCGAGCCGGTCGCCGAGAACTTCCTGAGGTCGGGTGCACCGCCGGTGCTACTGCCCGTGGAGAGGTAGACGTTCCCGGCCCGGTCGACGGCGATGTCGTTCGGGCTCCGCCCTATCTCCCATTCCCGGAGGAACGTGCCGTTCGGGGCGAACGACCGGACCTGGGACTTGAGATCGTCGATGACGTGGATGGTCCCGGCAGCGTCCACGGCGAGACCGCGCGAGTGGTGGAAGGTCTCGCGCTCGCTTTCATATCCGTTATTTCGGCCCACGGGGAAGCTCTGGACACACGTCCCGGTGGGGTTGAACTCCCAGACCTCGTCGTCGATGTAGTAGCCGTACGGATTGGGATCGTCCTCGACCGCGTAGACGTTTCCGGCGCCGTCCACCGCGACGTTGACGAAGTTCTCCGTGTGCCCCCTCCTGTCAGGGTCCCAGCTCCATTCCGGGGCCGGGGCGCCGGTCGAGGTGAACTTCTGGACCCGCTGGTTGCCCTGGTCGGCGACGTAGATACTCCCGGTAGCGTTGTCGACGGCGATCCCCGACGGGCCGTTGAGCTGCCCGGGCCCCGACCCTGAACCGCCCCACCGGGCAAGGAGTGTGCCGTTCGGGCTGTACTTCCGGACCCAGTCGCTGTACTCGTCGAGGACGTAGAGGTTGCCGCCGCGGTCGACGGCCACGTCGACGGGGGTGATGAACCCCGATCCCGGCGCGCTCCGGCCCCACTGCCCGGCGAAGGTAAACTCGGGCACGGGTGGGGAGGTGGTCGTGACATCGTGAGAGGCCAAGTCGCAGAGCGAGTTCACGCCGATGACCCTCAGCGTGACCGTGTAGTCGCCGATCTGATCGTACCGGTGACTCGG
>JBDKUZ010000112.1:0-5969 GCA_039679395.1 Methanospirillum sp.
CCCTCTTCGACAAGGTCTTCTACAACCTGATCGACAATGCCCTCCGCTATGGCGGACCAGGCCTGACGATGATCCGCGTCTCCTCGAAGGAGAGCGCTGCCGGACTCATCACCGTCTGCGAGGATGACGGCGTGGGGATCTCGGAGGAGGATAAACAACACCTCTTCGTCCGGGGCTTCGGAAAGAACACCGGGTTCGGCCTCTTCCTCTCGCGGGAGATCCTGGGGATCACCGGCATCTCGATCCGGGAGAACGGTGAGCCCGGAAAGGGGGCCCGGTTCGAGATGACGGTGCCGAAGGGCGTGTACCGGACGAACGGCGTGGGGCCCGCGGAGGGATACGATGCGTCCGCCCGGATCGGTCAGAACTCTATCGGGATCGATACGGAACGGCAGGTGGCGGTGTAAGGCGGATGCCGGGCAACGTTCATCGCCCCCGGTCCCGGATCCGACCTCCCATCCATCGGGCCTGACGATATCCCGTGGGGAGGGGAGCGGGAGCCGAACGTCGCTCCGTGAAGGCTGTTCGAGCGAAGGGATCCCCCTATCGGGTGCGCACCGGAGTCGCGGACACCCCGTCGGAACGCCGCCGTCCGCTCTCCGAGCCCGCCAGGAATCCGGTTGCAGGTGCCGATCCGGGCCCGGCGCGCGACGATCGGGGTCGCCTGTTACGGATGCCGAACGGGAGACCGGGAAGGAGGACTCCAATACTGTTATGGTCGGGTAAAGTAATTTCAACATAATGGTATTCGTCGGGAGTACTGTCCCGAAGATCTCGCTCCTCTATGTCGATGACGAGCCCGAGCTCCTCACCATCGGCAAACTGTTCCTGGAGCGGGAGGGGGAGTTCGTCGTAACGACGGCTCCGGGCGCGCCCGAGGCGATCGGGTTGCTCTCGCGACAGTCCTACGACGCGATCGTCTCCGATTACCAGATGCCGGGCATGGACGGCATCGCGCTTCTCAAGCACCTGAAGGCGGCGGGCAACACCACGCCGTTCATCATATTCACGGGAAAAGGCCGGGAGGAGGTGGTCATCGAGGCGCTCAACGAGGGCGCCGACTTTTACCTCCAGAAGGGCGGGAACCCCATGGCGCAGTTCGCCGAGCTCTCGAACAAGATCCGGTACGCCGTCAACCGCAAGCGGACGGAGGAATCGCTCCGGACGAGCGAGGAGCGATACCGGAACCTGATCGAGACCTCGCACGAGGCGATCGTCGTGGCCCAGGACGGGATGCTGCGGCGGGTCAATCGCCGGGCCATGGAGGCCAGCGGGTATTCGGAAGAGGAACTCCTGTCCATGCCTTTCCTCACGCTCATCCATCCCGACGACCGCGAGATGGTCGCGGACCGGTACCGGAAGCGGATCAGCGGCGAGGAGGCCCCTCTCCCGAGGTATGCCGTCCGCCTGATCCGGAGGGATGGGAGCATCGAGATAGTCGAGATCGATGGTGTCGAGATCGACTGGGAGGGTTCCCCCGCCACGTTGAACTTCATGACCGATATCACGGCCCGTCGCCGGGCCGAGGATGCCGCCGAGGCGAGCGAGGCCCGGTACCGGGCGCTCTTCGCGAAGATCAGGAGCGGCGTCGCGATCTACGAGGCGATCGACGATGGCTCGGACTTTGTGATCCGGGACATCAACCCGGCGGTGGAGGTCATCGAATCGGTGCGGCGGGAGGACGTCGTCGGCAGGCGCGTCTCGGAGGTCTTCCCGGGGGTCGGGGACTTCGGGCTGCTCCCCGTTCTCGGGCGGGTCTGGCGCACGGGGCAGTCGGAGCACCATCCGGTCTCGATCTACCGGGACGACCGGATCGAGGGATGGCGGGAGACTATCGTGTATCGCCTCCCCCAGGGGGAGGTCGTCTCGGTGTTCGACGGCGAAACGCACCAGAAGCAGGCCGGCGAGGTGCTCGAGAGGAGCGAGGAGCACCGGGTCGATATCGACAACTGGCCCGAGGGGATCTTCATCCTGGATGCGTCGGGCGCCTTCCTGGACGCAAACCCGTTCGCATGCTCCCGACTTGGCTATTCCCGCGACGAGCTCCTCTCCCGCTCTCTCCGGGACATCACGTCTGCCGGAACAATGGACGGTTCCCCGGCGGATTTGCTCGAGAACGGGCCTGAGATGAGGGAGGCGGTGCTCGTTACCCGGGACGGCGACTCCCTGCCCGTCATCCTGAACGCCGTCCGGTTGCCGGACGAGCGGCGCCTGGTCTACTGCACCGATATCAGCGAACGAAAGCGGGCCGAGGATGCCCTCCGCGAGCGCGAGTCGCAGCTGCAGGCGATCCTCCGGGGATCTCCCATCCCGAACTTCGTCATCGACAGGGATCACCGGGTGATCTCGTGGAACCGGGCGCTCGAGGATCTGACGGGCATCGACGCCCGCGACGTCCTGGGGACGAACGAGCACTGGTGTGCGTTCTATCCTCACGAGCGCCCCTGCCTCGCCGACGTCCTCATGGCGGAGGCGATCGGGGAGGACCCCGTGGTGGGCGTGGGGCCGTATACGAGATCGACCGTCGTGGACGAAGGGTACGAAGCGACAGCCTTCATCCCGGCGCTCGGCGAGAACGGAAAGTGGCTCAATTACTCCGCCGCGCTGATCCGGGACGCGAACGGCAGGGCGATCGGTGCGCTCGAGACCCTCGAGGATTTTACCGCGATGAAGGAGGCGGAGCAGTCCCTGCGCGAGAGCGAGCAGCGGTATTACAATATCATCGAGGACCAGACCGAGTTCGTCTGCCGGTTCAGGCCGGACGGCACCCACGCCTTCGTCAATAAAGCCTATGCCGACTACTTCGGGACGACGCGGGACGCGCTGATCGGGCACGTCTTCCGGCCGACGATCCATCCCGACGACCTTAAGAGAGTCCGGCAGTTCTTCGCCTCACTCACTCCCGACCATCCGGTGGACCTCATCGAACAGCGGACCGTCACGGCCGACGGCGACGTGCGGTGGCAGCGCTGGAGCGACAGGGCGATCTTCGACACCACGGGTGCGGTCGTTGAGTACCAGTCCGTCGGGCGGGACGTGACGCTGCAGAAAGTGGCCGGCGCCGCGCTCGTCGACAGCGAATCGTTCAACCGGGGACTCGTGGAGAGCCTGCCCGATTACATCGTCGTCTGCACGCACGACGGAGAGATCCTCTTCGTCAACCCGGCCATCGCCCGGGCCTTCGACTGTCGCGCGGAGGACTTCGTGGGCACCCACCTGCTCTCGCACATCGCGGAGGAGCACCGGTCCAGGGCAGCCTCCAGCATGGCCGCCCGCCGGGAGGGACGGGAGATCCCCCCCTACGAGACCGACATCCTCCTGCGGGACGGAAGCAGGCGATCGGTGATTGTGAAAGGCGCCCAGATCCAGTACCGCAACAGCCCCGCCCTCCTCCTCGTCCTCAGCGATATCACCGAACGAAAACGGGCGGAGGAGACGCAGCACCAGCTCTCCGAGTTCCAGAAGAGCGTCATCACCAATGCGCAGGTCTGGTTGAGCGTCTTCGACCGGACCGGGAAGGTTCTGATCTGGAACCGGGCCGCGGAGGAGATCAGCGGGTACGGTCCCGACGAGGTGCTCGGGAAGAACGAGATCTGGGAGATGTTCTACCCGGACGAAGAGTACCTGCACAGGACCCTCGATACCATCCAAAGGACCGTTCGCAACGGGAAGTCCGTCGAGAACCTGGAGACGGCGATCCAGTCGAGGCAGGGAGAGAAGAAGGTCATCTCCTGGAATGTTTCCGGTCTCCCCGGAGCGACCGGAGACATGTCGCAGTACATCGCCATCGGGGTCGACGTCACGGACCGGCATCTGGCGGAGGAGGCGCTGCGGCAGGCGAACAAGCAGGTCAACCTCCTCTCCAGCATCACCCGGCACGACATTCTCAACCAGCTGATGGTGCTCAAGGGGTACCTCCAGTTCTCCCTGGACGTGCTGGACGACAAGAAGACCCTCGCCGATTTCCTGGAACGAGAACTGCGGGCCGCCGATCTCATCGAGGAGCAGATCATGTTCACCCGCGACTACCAGGAGATGGGCGCGAACGCACCGGAATGGCAGAACGTGAGCGCGAGTGTCGCCCGGGCCCGGGCGCAGCTCTCCATGCACGGGATCGAGATCTCCGTCGACCGCTCCGATCTCGAGATCTTCGTGGACCCGCTCTTCGAACGGGTCTTCTACAATCTCTTCGACAACGCGTTGCGCCACGGCGGCGATGGAATGGCGACGATCCGGATCTCGACGCGGGCGTCGGGCCAGAGCCGGATCATCGTGTACGAGGACGACGGCGTGGGGGTCTCGCCCGAGGACAGGGCGCACCTCTTCAAACGGGGTTTCGGCAAGAATACGGGGCTCGGACTCTTCCTGTCCCGAGAGATCCTCGGGATCACCGGGATCTCCATCACGGAGAACGGGGAGCCGGGCAAGGGGGCGAGGTTCGAGATCGCGGTGCCGGAGGGAGCGTGGCGGTTCGCCGGGACGGATGCGCAGGACGAGAGCGAGTTCCGGCCGGCCTCCGGGACCGACCGGACCCTGTCCGACGGGATCCGGTAGCCGGATGCGCCGTGCGGTACGACCGGAGCCCGACGGCCTCCCGGCCGTGCATGCTCTAATACGTCTCCCGGTCCAATTCTCTTTGACGAATATGTATCGCCACGCTCTTCTCGCGTTCGCCTGCCTCGCACTGGTCGTTCCCGCCCTGGCCGCCGCCCCGCTCTGGACTCACAACGCTACCGAGCCGGTGCGGGACTGCGCGGTCTCGAGCGACGGCAAGGTGGTCGTCATCTCGTCCGACCTCGTGCACATCTTCGACCGCAAGGGGACTCTGGCCGCGACCACCTGGCACGCCGGCGATATCGCGCTCGGTCCGAAGGCATCGCTGATCGCGGCCGCCACCGACGACAGCGTCCGCGCGGTCCTGAAGAACGGGACGGATCTCTGGTCCGCGCCGAACGGGTCCGCGTCGGTCGCGGTCTCGGAGGACGGCGCAACGGTCGCGGCCCTCGGCATCGGCGGCCTGCTCATGAGCTTCAGCGCAACCGGCGTCCGGGTCGGCACGGCCGATACGGGCGCGACCGGCGAAGCGCTCGACGTCGCGGTCTCGAAGAACGGCTCGGTCATCATCACGACCGACGGCGGCGGGGTCCGGGCGTTCACACGGAAGGGCGCCCACCGCTGGTCGGTCGAACTCGCGACCCCGAGCGCGCTCGCCATGAATGCGAGCGGCGACTTCGTGGCCGTCGGCGACGGCGGGTCCGTGAAGTTCTTCAACCTCACGGGCGAGCGGCTCGCCCGGTTCGCCACCGACGGCCGGGTCCGGTCGCTTGCCATGACCCCATCCGCGAACCTGACGGTGGCCGGCGTCGAGGACGGGTCGGTGGTCGCACTCGGTTCGCAGGGCGATCTGCTCTGGAACGTCTCGGCAGGCGCTCCGGTCAACCGGGTCGCGGTCTCGGGGAGCGGCGCGACAATCGCGGTCGCCGTGGCCGACCGCCGGCTCCGTCTCCTCGCCGGGAACGGGACCCCGCTCTGGGACGCGGCGCTCGCGGGCGAACCGATCTCGCTCTCGCTCTCGGCCGACGGGACGACCGTGGCAGTCGGCTGCGACGAGGGGACCGCGTACGTCTTCGACGCGGCCTCGAAGCCGGCCGCAGCCGCGACCGCGACCCGGGCTCCGAACGCGACGGCCGTCAACACGACGCCGGCCGGTAACGGGACGGCATCGGTCAACACCACCGGGGCCCGGAACGGGACCGCCGGCATGAACGTGTCGGCGACGGTGAATACGACGGGGAAGAACGCGACCGCGACGGCAGCTACGAACCGGACCGCGGCCGGCAACCGCACCGCCAACGTCACCGCGACGCGCACGGCGAACGCGACGGCGACGACCCCGCTCCAGCTGGTGGTCGTGAACGGGACGGCGAAGAGCGGTCTGCCGCTCCTCCTCCCGGTTGCCGGTCTCGCCC
>JBDKUZ010000113.1:0-23001 GCA_039679395.1 Methanospirillum sp.
GGCGCCGGACACTCGTCCTCGACGATCAGCGGCAACGTGATGGAGTCGGTCAGCCCCGGCGTCAGCGCCTCGTCGCTCTCCGGCGTCTCCAAGACGAACAACTGGCTGAAGAGTGGCAGCTCCTACCAGTCCTGCTAGGCCCTCCACCCTTTTTCCACCTCGCACGTCTCCTTTTTCTTTCTTCTCGCGGTCGGCCGCCGAAGTGCCCGGTCCGTACGGCGCATCGCCGCACGGCCCGACCGCCGAGATCGACGCTCGCCCGATGGCAGAGCGGCAATCGCTCCATTCGTATTGTTACAGAAACGTTTCGGAATATTTATCAGGCCAGGATCGTATCTGTGATAATCGCGCGTGGGGTGACACACCTCTTTGATGGCCTCCGGGCCAGGCGCCATGCCAGTCCTCCGCGCGGGAAGGACAACGCAATCGCCGCTTCGGAGCGAAGCGGCTGCGAGGAGATCATGCATCACATCGCATTCGTTCGGGGGCGCAACCGCGCCCTGGCGCCGGCGGCGGCCCTGCTGCTGGCGCTCTGCCTGCTCGCCGTCGGCGTGCAGGCCTTGACCGATCCCATGGATACGGCCGCGCTCGTCACGGGCGCGGGCGAGGTCGAACGCAGCGTCGACCTCCCCGTGCTCGCGGACGCGAACGCCTCGTCCACGCTCGTCATCTCCGCGCCGGGACGGTACGAACTCGATCACGACCTGATCTCGTCCGACGCGATCGGCGTGCTGATCACCAGCTCCGACGTCGTCTTCGACGGCATGGGCCACACCATCGAGGGCACGAACGCGAACGCAACGGGCGTCCGCGTCGCGCCTCCCACCTCGCTCGGGACCATCACGAACGTCACCGTCCGGAACCTCACCGTCCGGGACTGCGGCGCCGGCTTCGCCACCAACGGCGTTGCGGGCTGCGTGGTCGAGGACGTCGTCGCCGAGCGGAACACGGTCGGGTTCGCAGTCAACGCAAACGGGGGCACGGGGACCGACCACTTCATCCGCGACTCGGTCTTCCGGGAGAACAGCCGCGTCGGGATCGATCTCGGGTTCCAGGGCCATGGCGCCTCCATCGAGCGCTGCTCGATCACCGGCAACGGCGAGGGAGTGACCCTGGACTACTTCCACTCGAGCGACCGCATCAGGAACCGGATCGTCGACTCCACGGTCTCGGAGAACGCGGGCAACGCGATCTCGATCGCGGATATCAGCAATCTCCTGGTCGACAACTGCACCGTCCACGG
Organism: Methanospirillum sp.; assembly: GCA_039679395.1. GTDB lineage: Archaea > Halobacteriota > Methanomicrobia > Methanomicrobiales > Methanospirillaceae > UBA288. The sequence goes on from JBDKUZ010000113.1 coordinate 1,244, forward strand.
CAACGGCGACAACGGCGTCTACGTCGAGCACAGCAGCGCCGAGATCGTTGGGTGCCATATAGAGAACAACGCGGGCTCGGGCGTGCGGTCCTCCGACCGCGGCTCGTCCGACATCCACGGCAACTGGATCGAAGGGAACGGCGAGGGCGTCGGCGTCGGCGGAGATTGGGGCTCCTCCGTCCGGAACAACTACTTCAACAACACCGACAACGGCTACTTCGGACCGGTCGAGCGCGGGCTGCTGGACTACGAGAAGACGGCCGGCCGGAACATCGTCGGCGGCCCCTTCCTCGGCGGCAACTTCTGGGCGAGCCCGAACGGGACGGGTTTCTCGCAGACCCACCAGGACGCGGACCACGACGGCATCTGCGACGAGCCGTACGTCGTGAACCCGGAGGAGGGCGTCACCGACTCCCTGCCGCTCGCGCCGTGGAACGGCACGCCCGTGATCGCGCCGACGCCGTACAAACAGCACCCGGTCCCCGGCAGGGTCGAGGCCGAGGACTACGACATCGGCGGCGAGGGGATCTCGTACCACGACACCACCCCCGGTAACGCCGGCGGCGCGTACCGACACGACGACGTCGACATCGAGACCGCGAACGGCATCACCGACGTCGGCTGGATCCGCGACGGCGAGTGGCTCATCTACACCCTGAACGTTCCAGAGGGCGGGTATTACCGGGTGACCGCCCGCGCCGCGAGTCCCGACTACGATCGGTCGGCGACGGTCTCGGTCAACGCCCAGGCGATGTCCGGGTTCACCATCCGCTTCCCGAAGACCGGGTCGTTTGCGACGTACGCGACGACAACCGAGGACTACCTCTATCTGCCGGCCGGGAACGACACCGTGAGGCTGACCTTCCAGGGCGACGGCCAGAACCTCGACTGGATCGAGTTCACGCCGCAGACCTCCACCACGCCGACACCCACGCCAGTGCCGTACAAACCGCTCTCGATCCCCGGCACGATCCAGGCTGAAGACTACAACCTGGGCGGCGAGGGCGTCGCGTACCACGACACCACGCCGGGCAATGCCGGCGGCGCGTACCGGCACGACGACGTGGACATCGAGACCGAGAACGGCGTCACCGACGTCGGCTGGATCCGCGACGGCGAGTGGCTCGCCTACACCGCGGACGTCCAGGCGCGCGACACGTACACCCTGACGGCCCGCGTCGCGAGCCCGAACAGCGGCCGGACGATCGATCTCGCGGTCGACGGAAACCTGGTCAGGATCCTCGATGTCCCGAACACGGGGTCGTTCTCGACGTACGGGACCGTCGAGACCACGCTCTCCCTGGACAAGGGGCAGCACACCCTGACACTGACCTTCTGGGGCGACGGCCAGAACATCGACCGGATCGTGCTCGCCGCGCCGAGCCAGGCGCCCGCCCTCACGATCTCGTCGCCGGGGCGCTACACCCTCGACCACGACCTGTCGAGCGATGTGACCGGCGTCCTGATCACCAGCTCCGACGTGGTCCTCGACGGCATGGGGCACAGCATCACCTGCACCGGTGCGTTCGGGACCGCGTTCGAGACGGGGGTGAATGTCCAGGGCTTCGAGTGGACCCCCCTCCACAACGTCACGGTCAGGAACCTGACGGTCCGTTCCTGGGACCGGGGGCTCGCTGTCACGTACACGGCGGACGCCCTGGTGGAGAACGTCCTCGTCGACCAGTGTTCCCAGGAGGGGCTCTACATACTCTATTCCGACCGCGGGATCATCCGGTCCTCGACGTTCCGTAACGGCGGCGTGCACGGCTCGGGCACCGGCGTGGACGTCGGGGTGGGCATCGCTGCCGTTGGCGAGCGAGGAGGGCTCGAGATAACGGGCTGCTCGGTCACCGGCAACGACTTCGGGATCGATGTCTTCAAATCCGACGAGGCCGGAGAGCCGGCCCTCCTCGAGGGGAACGATGTCTCCGACAACCGGGATGTCGGGATCGCTATCGACTGGAGCATCGGCTCAATCATCAGGAACAGTACGGTCCGCGGCAACGGGGCCGACGGGATCCTGGTCGATCACGGCCGGGCCCTGATCGACGGGAACCGCATCGAAGGGAACGCCGGCGCGGGCATCAACGCGTCGGAGAACGCATCGGCCACCATCACCGGGAACCGGATCGCCGGCAACGCCCCGGGCATCGTCGGCGACATCAGCGGCGAGGCCGCTCCCCTCGAGGTCTGGAACAACGTGCTGAACAACTCGGCAAATCTGGAGCTCCCCGCCGGCGTGGCCGTTCCGCAGCTGAACGTCACGAAGACGGCCGGTCCGAACATCGTCGGCGGCCCGTTCATCGGCGGCAACGCCTGGGCGAACCCGAGCGGGACCGGCTTCTCGCAGACGCACCCCGATACCGACGGCGACGGGTTCTGCGACGAGCCCTACCACGTCGGCGGGGCCGCAACCGACTCCCTGCCGCTGGCGCTCCGGAACGGAACCCCGACGCCGCAGCCGTACAGGCCGCTCTCGATCCCCGGCACGATCCAGGCCGAGGACTACAACCTGGGCGGTGAAGGGGTCGCGTACCACGACACGACCCCCGGCAACGAGGGCGGCGCGTACCGCCACGACGACGTGGACATCGAGACAGCCGGCGGCATCACGAACGTCGGCTGGATCCGCAGCGGCGAGTACCTGACCTACACCGCGAACGTCACGGCAGCCGGCCAGTACACGATGAACGCCCGCGTGGCTTCCCCGAACAGCGGCCGGACGATCGCCGTCTCCGTCGACGGCGCTTCGGCCGCAACGATCTCCGTACCGAACACGGGCTCGTTCGAGGCCTTCCGGACCGTCGAGGTCCCGGTCACGCTCGCGGCCGGCCAGCACACGCTGACGCTGGCCTTCAGCGGCGACGGCCAGAACCTCGACTGGATCGCGTTCGGCGTCCCGACATCGCCCACGCCCACGCCCACGCCCTCGGTCGCGACACCCACCCCCACGCCGACGCCCGAGGCGGGCGGGGCCTCGTTCACGGCCGCGCCGTTGACGGCTGCCCACGGCAGCGCGGTGAAGTTCACGGTGACGCCGGCGAGCGGCAAGAGCATCAGCGCGGCCTGGTGGTCGTTCGACGCCCCGGCGCACCTGAACACCTGGAACTCGCGGGCGACGAACCCGACGTTCTTCTATCCCGCGGCCGGCACGTTCTCGCCGCTCGTGAAGATCACGTATACGGACGGCTCGACCGAGACCGTCCAGCGGGCGAACTACGTCCGGGCCACCTGAGCCGGCCCTCACCCCTTTTTTTTGCCGCAGCGGTCGGGAACGCGCGCCCCGGCAGGGCCGATACGCCCGCGCCCGCGACGGTGCCGGAGACCGGCAGCGGTTCCCGCCATAACGCCGCCTGTCTCGGGTCCGGACGGCGCTCCTCCCCGGCTTCCGCAGAAACATTTCGGAAGATTTATCGGGTTCCGAACGTATCTGTGATAATCGCGCTTGGGGTGACACACCTCTTTGATGGCCTCCGGGCCGGGCGTCATGCCAGTCCCCAGTGCGAGCAGTAAACCTGATCGCCGCTTCGGAGCGAAGCGGCTGCGAGGAGATCATGCATCACATCGCATTCGTTCGGGGGCGCAACCGCGCCCTGGCGCCGGTGGCAGCCCTGCTGCTGGCGCTCTGCCTGCTCGCCGTCGGCGTGCAGGCGCTACCCGACTCGCCCATGCTCGTCGTGAACGAGCCCGGGCTGTACACCCTCGACCACGACCTCTCGTCCGTCTCGCCGATCGGCGTGCTGATCAACGGCTCGGACGTCGTCTTCGACGGCATGGGCCACCGCATCGCCGGCACCGGCGCGAACGGATCGATCGGCATCCTCGTCTCCGGGCGCACCACCGCCGCGGACGGCGAGATGGGCACGAACGTCACCGTCCGGAACGTCACCGTCTCAGGCTGGGGCACCGGGATCAGCATCGCCGAGACCACGGACACCGCGATCGAGAACGTCGTCGCCGAGCAGAACGGCAACGGGCTCGGCATCGGCCCCATGTCGGGCATCACCACGGACCACGCCGTCCGCGACTCGGTCTTTAGGAACAACACCGACACCGGGATCGACCTCGGCTACCCGGCCGAGGGGATCACGATCGAGCGGTGCTCGGCCACCGGGAACGGCGTGGGGCTCGGAACGTTCGACTCCGGCCGTGTCGGTTCCCCGAACCTCGTCGCCGACAGCGACTTCTCGGAGAATACGGGCCGCGGCATCTCCATCCAGGAGGGCTTCTTCTCGGACATCAGGAACTGCACGATCCGCGGAAACGGCGATGACGGCATCCGCGTCGCGGTGAGCCGCAGCACGATCACCGGCAACCTGGTCGAGGAGAACGGCGGGACCGGCGTGGATGTCAGCGACCGGTCCTCGAGCAACATCTCCGGAAACCGGATCGTCGACAACGGCATCGGGATACTCACGGATTCCATGGCCGGGTTCACGGTCTGGAACAACGTGATCGACAACGCCGACAACGGGTTCTTCCCGGTCGCCGATAATGCGTTCCCGCTGAACGTCACGAAGACGGCCGGCCCGAACATCGTGGACGGCCCGTTCATCGGCGGCAACTTCTGGGCCTTCCCGAACGGGACCGGCTTCTCGCAGACGCACCCCGACTCCAACGGCGACGGGTTCTGCGACGAGCCGTTCGTGACCGCGGACGGGGCCACCGACTATCTCCCGCTCGCCTCGATCACCCCGCCGATCGGCGGCAGCAAGGGCTACTTCCTGGTCTCGACCGTCCCGGCCGGCGCCGCGATCTCGCTCGTGGACATCTCGGGCACGTGGTACCCCGTCGGTAACACGACGGCAGGCCCGCTGAACGTCACCATCTACCTCACGGCCACGCCCATGCGCGCGATCGTCGCGAACCTCTCGGGGTACAATGACGCCATCTTCAACATCACGCAGTACCCGGCGCAGGGCGAGACCATTCCGGTCACCCTGACACTCGGTAGCGGCCCGCAGCCGTTCAAGCCGCTCTCGGTCCCCGGCCGGATCGAGGCCGAGGACTACAACCTTGGCGGCGAGGGCGTCGCGTACCACGACACCACGCCGGGCAACGAGGGCGGCGCGTACCGCCACGACGACGTCGACATCGAGAGCGCGAACGGCGTCACCGATGTCGGCTGGATCCGGAACGGCGAGTACCTCACCTATACCGTGAACGTCACGCAGGATGGGACCTACAACCTGACGGCCCGTGTCGCGAGCCCGAACAGCGGTCGGACCATCGCCGTCTCGGTCGATGACGCTCCCCTCGCCACGATCGCGGTTCCGAACACCGGAGCCTACGAGCGGTGGACCACCACGGCCCCGATCTCCGTCGCGCTCGCGGCCGGGAGCCACACCCTGAAGCTCGCCTTCCAGGGCGACGGCCAGAACCTCGACTGGTTCGAACTCACCCGGGTCGTCCCGCCGACCCCGACCCCGACGGTCACCCCGCAGCCGTACAGGCCGCTCGCGATCCCCGGCATCATCCTGGCCGAGGACTACGACCTCGGCGGCGAGAATGTCGCGTACCACGACACGACCCCCGGCAATGAGGGCGGTGTCTACCGCCACGACGATGTCGACATCGAGAACACCGCCGGCGAGTCCACGCCGAACGTCGGCTGGGTCCGCAACGGCGAGTTCCTCGCCTACACCGCGAACGTCACCCAGGATGGCGCCTATACGGTGACTGCCCGCGTCGCGAGCCCGAACACCGGCCGCAGGATGTCCGTCGCGGTTGTAGGCGGCGAGACGACCTCGATCATCGTCCCGAACACGGGATCCTTCGCGACCTTCACGAACGTGACGGCCCCGATCAACCTGACGGCGGGCACGCAGACCCTTGTGCTCACCTTCTTCGGCGACGGCATGAACGTCAACTGGCTCTCCTTCGCCCCGACCGTCCCGCCGACCCCGACGCCCACGCCGACCCCGACGGTCGGTCCGCAGCCGTTCAAGCCCAACCACATCCCCGGCAGAGTCCAGGCCGAGAACTACGACCGCGGCGGCGAAGGTGTCGCGTATCACGACACGACCCCCGGCAACGAGGGCGGCGTCTACCGCCTGGACGACGTCGATGTCGAGAAAATGGCCAGCCTGGAGACGCCGAACGTCGGCTGGATCCGGAACGGCGAGTACCTGATCATCACCGTCAACGCCACGGAGAACGAGACGTACGCCCTGGCGGCCCGCGTCGCGAGCCCGAACAGCGGCCGGACCATCGCCGTCTCGATCGACGGCAGCCTGCTCACCACGATCGCCGTCCCGAACACCGGGTCGTACGAGCGGTGGGCAACCACGCCCTCGGTCCCCGTCGCGCTCGCGGCCGGGAACCACACCCTGAAGCTCGCCTTCTCCGGCGACGGCCAGAACATCGACTACGTCGCTTTCGATCCGTCCACCCCGCCGACGGTGACGGCCACCCCGACGCCGACGCCCGAGCCGAGCGGTGCGAACTTCACGGCCGTGCCGACGACGGCTGCGCACGGGAGCGCGGTGAAGTTCACGGTGACACCGGCGAGCGGCAAGAGCATCAGCGCGGCCTGGTGGTCGTTCGACGCGCCGGCGCACCTGAACACGTGGAACTCGCGGGCGACGAACCCGACGTTCTTCTACCCCGCGGCCGGCACGTTCAGCCCGCTCGTGAAGATCACGTACACGGACGGCTCGACCGAGACCGTGCAGCGGACGGACTACATCCGGGCGACCTGAACATGACGTCGTTCTCCATCACCCGGGCGCGGCGCGGGGGGGCCTTCCCCCTCCCCTCCGCCGTGCAGGACGATGCGCAGGAGGCGCCGGCGGAGATGACCGCTCCGGCCAAAGCAGAGGATTTATCCGATACCCCGGATGAACACTTGGTTGGATAACAATGACCATCACTCTGCTCCGCCGGCCGGACGTTCGATACGTCCTGGCGGCCCTCCTGCTTCTCTTCATGCTCTGCGCCGCAGCGGACGCCACGGTCCGGATCGTCCCCCTGGGCGATTCGCTCACCAGGAGCATGCCCGACGCCGACGACGGCGGCGTCCACCCGAGCTACCGCTACTGGCTCTGGGAGAAACTGAACGACAACGGCTACGATGTCGACTTCGTCGGCTCCTCGAGCTCCCCGAGCTTCCCCGGGTACTCCTTCGACCGGGATAACGAGGGGCACGGCGGGTACCGGATCGGTGACATCGTGAACGGCGTCAGCGGCGAGGGGAAGCTCTCCTCCTGGCTGAGCGGGTACAAACCGGACATCGCGCTCGTGCTGATCGGCACGAACGACGTCCTCTGGGACACCCCGATGGACACGCGCTTCTCCAACCTGGGCCGGCTCGTGGACACGCTCCGCGACCGGAACCCCGAGATCGCGATCTTCCTCGCGAAGCTCCCGCCCACGGGCGACGCCGAGCGGAACGAGATGCAGGGTCTGATCGAGTTCAACAGCCGCCTCTCCGGCTGGGCCTCGGACGAGTCGAGCTCGAGGTCGCCGATCCGCGTGGTCGACCTCTACTCGGGGTACGACGGGCGCGACGACAACCAGGCCTCGCGGTACATCCACCCCGACGAGTCGGGCGAGAAGAAGATCGCGAACAGGTTCTATTCGGCGCTCGCCTCCTACCTCGATAAGAGCGACGTCACGGAGACCCCGACGCCCACTCCCACGCCAACGGCCACGCCGACGCCCACTCCCACGGTGACGGAGACGCCGACACCGACCGCGACGGAGACCCCGACGCCGACAGCGACCCCCTCACCGACGCCGGCGGCCGCGATCGTCCAGCCGGTCACGGCCCTGACCGCGGCCTCGACGCCCGTCCCGACCACGGTCGCGCCCGCCGCGACCTCCACGACCCGGACGTTCGGCCGGCACTACGCCATCGGCAACCCCGGCTCGTTCCTCGGGACCCGGTTCGGCTCCACCGGGACCGCGACCGTCCCGCGCGGATCGAGTTCGACGATCTCGACCGACGCGACCCTGAAGCCCGGAAGCCGCGCCTACGGCATCACCCCCCCGGCGGGCAAGTTCGTCCGCTGGTACCCCGAGGCCCGCTGGGCAGCCGGACTCCGCTAACCTATTTTTCCCCTGAGGCGCAGCCCCACCGCGAATGAACGGGCCTCGCCTCCCTCCGCGCTCGACCGATTCCGCCACTCCCGGCCCGCGAGCGACCGGGCTGAAGGTGCAGCGGATCGCGTTGTCTGTTGCCGGGGAGACGTCCGCACCGGGCGCCCGCGTACAGGTCAACGGGTCCTTGTCGGCGATGGGGCTGGGGCATCTCGTCGTGGAAGGACGGGTATTCCAGACGTGTCGGCTGGAATCGGTCCGGAGCCGAGCTCGCTGGATAAAAAGAGGTTATCGCCGGGTCCGCGCCATCACGAGCGCGACGCCCGCGAGCGCGGCGAGGGCGAGCACACCGAAGGGCAGGGCCGACTTCGTCGGGGTGGGAGTGGGAGTCTGCGTGGTCCTGATCGTGGTCGGGACCGTCGTAATCACCGTGGTGTTCACCGTCGTCGGAACCGTGGTCGGGACCGTGGTGTTCACCGTCGTCGGAACCGCGGTCGCCACCGTCGTATTCGCCGTCAGGTTGGGCGTCGGCGTCGGGGTCGCGGTCTTTGTCACGACGCCCGTGTACTCGTCCGAGTCGCGGTTCACCGAGCCCGCGGAGACCGGGTTGCTGTCCGCCACGACGGTCTGAACCGTGCCGATCGGCGCCAAGGTGGTCTCGTAGGTGACCGCCGGGTTCGGCGTCACCGGCGCGAGGGTCGGTACCGCGGCCTGGACCGGGCCCGTGGAGAAGCTGCCGCTCTGCGTCGAGGCGGTCGTCGAGATGTCCGTGAACTTCGTAAAGTCGCTGTTCCAGTACCGGACGTGGTCGACCGAGACGGTCAGGGGCGTGGTCCCCTCGCGGAGCGCGGTGAAGGTCACATCCGCGATGGCGTACCGGCCGTCGGGGTAGCCGTTCCGGAAGTCGCCGAGCATGATCCTGACCCTGCCGTCGCTCTTCGACGCCGCCGTCGTGTTCGCGAGGTGGATTGACGACGAGGTATACGAGATCATCGTCGGGTCGAAGGTGACGTCGACGTAGGTGTCGGAGAAGAGCGGCTGCCAGGCGTTATCGACAACGACCTGGACCGTGCCCGTGCCGCCGACGGGGACGTTCCCGAGGGACGTGACCGAGAAGACGCCCGTGCCGAACGGCACGGTGGCCGGGCCGGAGGCGACCGGCGGAGCCGAGACCGGGCCCGCCGCGGTCGTGGTCGCGATCGCGATCGGCGTCAGGGTGGTGACGGGCGTGACGACGGTCACTCCCGGTACCGTGGTCGTCACCGTCGTCGGGGTCGTCCCGGTGCCGGTCGGCAGGGCCGTGCCCGTTGCCGTCACGGCGCCATTGCTGACGACGGCCTTGGCGAGGATGTCCGTACCCTCGACGTCGCTGAGGCTGTCGACCTTGATCACGATCGGGGTGTATCCCGGGCCGATGACCTTGAACTTCATCACGATCAGCGGGTTGTCGCCCTGGGGAAACCCGTTCGCCGTGTCGGCCGCCATGATGTTCAGGTTGTGCAGCCCGACCAGCTCCGCGGCAGTGGTGTGCCCCTGCTTGAACGTGGAGGACTCGTACTTCAGGACCTCCATGTTCCAGTCGAGATAGATCGAGAGATCGCCCGCGAGGGGCTTCAGGTTGTTGTCGTTGTACAGGGTCACGGTGACCGTGTCGCCGACCTTCGCGTTCTCCACCGCAGGGATATGGAACTTGACCATACCGCTCGCGCTCACTGCCGGAATGCAGCAGAGCGTGGCGAGGAGGAGTATACACAGACAGCGATTGATCTGCATTCCAAAATCGTTGCCACTGGGGGGAGATAATAACAGAGTGGTTACGAATCCTTTCGAACGTATCGCGACTCGTCTCCATGGATCTCTTTTCATGGCGGCCCGGTCCGGATCGTCCCGAACCGTCGGCGGACAGCGGAGACGGGGAAGAAGCATCTCCGTCCCCGGTCCGTGCTCTCCCGATCATCGCCGGAATCCGTGCGAGAAGCGATGTCGAAGGCCATCTCATCGGGGTCGGCGGGGGCGACGGAAAGACCAAAATGTCATCGCTTCCATCTCTCTTCATGGGGGGGCGTTCACCATTACCGGGGCAGGCCACCGGACCGGCCCGGAGAACGGGAATTCGCTCGCGGGAGGACTATCGCCGGTACCTCGAGGCCGACCGTCGCGCCCTCGAACAGACCCGGAGACGCCCCCGGATCTTCGGGGACGGGGTCTGGCGGTTCCAGCGGCTCCTCCGTGCCATCGAGTACCACGAGGCCTGCCGGCCGGAGACCTGGTACTACCGGCCCCTGCGGACCCTCCTCTACCTGCGCCTCCACCTCGCCTCGGTCCGGCTCGGCTTCACCATCCCGCCGCACGTCTTCGGTCCCGGCCTCTCGATCGCGCATCGCGGCACGATCGTCGTGAACTCGTGCGCGCGCGTCGGCGCGAACTGCCGACTCCACGCCTGCACCAACATCGGCTCCTGGTCGGGGGCGGCCCTCGAGGCGCCGATCGTGGGGGACAACGTCTACATCGGGCCAGGCGCTGTTCTGTACGGGCCGATCATCATCGCCGACCAGATCGCCATCGGTGCGAACTCGGTGGTGAACGCCTCGTTCACCGAGCCGAATATCACGATCGCGGGCGCGCCCGCCCGCAAAGTCAGGGACACGGGCACGACGCGGTTCGTCCAGTCCGCGCAGGCCGTGCAGACGCACGGCGCCGTGCCGGACGGGCTGTCGCCGACGGCCTCTGCCGGCGGAGCGGCCGGTTCGCCGCCCGCCTGCGCGGAGGCCGGGGGTCTCCGCTGACCCGTCCCGCGAACAATATCAAAAGATTAATTGGAGTCGGCCCGTAACCTCCCCACATGGCGATGGCTGTATGACCGAGTGTCCGGGGTGCGGCGGGCCCCTCGAAGGCGACGAGGAGACCTGCCCCGCGTGCGGCGCGAGCACCGGAGTGGGCCCGGAGGCCGGCGCGGAGGTCGTGCCGTCTGTCGAGCCGGAGGCCGGGAACGGGCCGGAGAAGCTCTGCCCCGAGTGCGGCGCGCTCAACCCGGCGGAGGCACGGTTCTGCGTCGGTTGCGGGCACGGGTTCGCGGGAAAGAAGCCATTCCTCGGGGCCGGATGGCTGGCGATCCCGGCCGTCATCGCCGTGATCCTGGTTGTCGCGGCGGTGGCCGCTTTCTCGTTCGGCTTCGTCGGGGCGGCCCCCAAGACCGGCCCGACCGTGAATAATTCGTCAGCGATCTCGGGCGCGGATGCGGCGGCGAAGCAGGTGGTCAACCAGAGCCGGAACGTCACGAACACCACGCATTCCAACGCGACCGAGGTGGTGAACGCGACGAACGCCACCGGGACGCCGACTGTCACGCCCACCCGGACGGTGGACCCGAACGCCACGCCGTGGAACGCGGCCGAAGGGGCCGGGATCTACCACGACGGCGGGACCCACTATGTCGGCGTGAGCAAGGAGATCCGCGCCCATCGGCCGACGGAGACGCCGCTGCCGTACAGCGGGGGCGACGGATCGGGCCACGCAACGGGACCGCTCTCCTGGGTCGGGACGGGCAACTGGTCGCCGGGGTTCATCGATCTGCCGGCCGGCGACGCGCAGGTGGTGCTGCTCTCGAAGGGCGCGACCGCGTTCGTGCTGGCCGACCCGAGCGGGAGCCGGGTCGGGTTCGGGGCCTTCCTGCCGCCGGGCGGGACGTACACGGTGCCGGTGGAGGCCGGCCGGTACGTGATCGCCTTCGGTACGGCGAACGCGACGGACTCCTGGTCGGCGACGGTCCTGCTGCAGGGAAGCGGCGGCCAGGCGGCGGTGCCACCCGTCGCGACGCCGGCGACGCAGGTCCTCAGCTTCGCCGGGACCGGCGGCGGCTCGCCCGGCTCGTTCAACCTGACGCCGGGGACGGTGCACGTCCAGCTCTCTGCGAGCCAGATGACGATGGCCTATCTGAAGGACCAGTGGGGCGCGACCCTCTCCACGACGGTGGCCGGGCCGAGCGAGGGCGGGTCGACGGTCGCCATCACACGGGCCGGGACGTACCGGCTCGACGTCTGGGGCACGGGCGCCTGGTCCGCGACCGTGACCTGGACCGGGCCGACGGGGACGACAGCGGCAACACTCCCGACTGTGGTCACGCCGGCGTCCATCATCAGCATCCCCCCGACGACGCAGATCAGCTTCGGTCCCTCAGTGAGTGTAACGTCCACACCGACCGCGGCCGTGACAGCGGCCACGACGGTCCCCTCCCAGACTTCACTCTCGTGGTCAGGGTCTGGCTCCAATGTTACGCCGTTCTTCGCCCTCCAAGCCGGAGTCTACAAGATTTCCGCGAAAACGGACAGCGGTGTCGTGATTACTTTGCGGGACAGTCTGGGCAACATTGCCGGACTGTATCTCCCCGTGGTCAACGAGGGTTCTGAGATATTCCATGTCGACGATACCGGAAGTTATGTTCTTGATATTCAGGGGGATGAACATCTGTGGACGATCTCGATCAGCCCGGTGCCAGTATCTGCCCCGCCGACGGGAGAGGCTGTAATATTGACCGGAAATGGGTATACAGGTTTGGGGCCGTTCTATCTCAATGAAGGATACAATACGATGGTGATTTCGTCAGACTCCTTGCTAACCGCCATGCTTCTTGATAACCAGGGGATGTGGACGGAGGGAGCCGTTCACTATCAGGGAACTGGCACATCGACACATGCATTCAATGTTCCTGTAGCCGGATCGTACTTCCTGAATGTATCCCCTATTGGTCAGGATCCGTGGAGTATTACGATAAAAACAGGGCAATAACAAACTCCCCTACTTTTTGAATTCCATATATGATTGGAAGCAGCCCGCCTAGCGTCGAGAAACCGAGTTATCATAAACATTATCCCCTTCCGAGCTTGGGTTACGCTCAGTTTCTCCCTCTAACCTAACCATCGGATTGTGCTATTTTGAGAGAAAGGAGGGTGTTTCCCAACGCACAAGGAGAGACAGTTATTTTGTTTTCGGTACGAGTTCCGTATGAAGCGCAACGATTTGGGGTACCGTTACTTCCGCTCCAAAGATAGAGGTGTATTTTTTTAGTCCGACAACTTGACCCCAGACATCAAGAACGTCACTCTCAATATACCGCTGGCCCTGATAATCGATCCAGATAATATCGCCAAGGTACCCTACGTATTCGCTTTTCCCGGTGGCGAGTCTAAATACGTAATTACCTCGTGAATCATCAACCGCTTGGTCTACCTCTCCGCGGAAATACACAGTTTTTCCAACGTATCTTTCGTTGTCCCTGAACAGCTGATCATAAGGCACCGATATTGCGTTCGCTTTGATTTGAGATACCGACCCCACAGGAATCTTGGGCGTGACTGGTCCAGAGTTCATCGCCGCTACGCAGACGCCCCCGAAAATAACGAAAATTGCGACCGCAAGGAAGAGATACATATTGTACGTGGGATTATTTTTCGGGGAGGGATCATTTGCAAAGGGATCGATCGTGTGTGTTGGTATCGGATGTACGTCTGACGAATTATACTGTGAAGGATACGGGTTGTAGGTCGGAGTAAGAGTGTTCTTTTGATTCATTTCTTCAATACAACGGTTCTGGTAATGGAGGGCATCAGGATTATTGGGCTCGATTTTTAGGGAACTGTCAAAATTATTCCACGATTCAGAATATTTGCCCATTTGGAACAGGACATGCCCGCGGTAGTACCAAGCTGCGGCATTGTTCTGCTGAAGTTCAAGTGCTTTGTCCAGCGATAAAAGCGCATACCGCAGGGTCGAAGAATTATTCTTCTGGTATTTCGATAATTCGAGAAGGTTCATCCCTCGAAGCATCCACGCAACCGGCGTCCGATTGTTGATCCTAAGCGCTCGGTCATACGTGCGAACGGCTTCGGCATACTTCCCAAGCTTGAAGAGTGCTTGACCCTCCCATAAAAAAGCGTTGATTAAAATTGGATCGCTTGCGATCGCGGCCTCGAAACAGCGCACCGCTACCTCATATTGCTTCTCGTTATACGCAGCGACTCCTGAGTGGAAGCTATCCGGCGAATCGGCAAGATCTTGGTTTCCCTGAATGATCGGGGATGCCTGTATTGGAGAATAGTCCGGGGTGCCCCCAAGCCTTTGCGGTTGGCGTATCACTTTTTTGCAACGAGGACACAAGGAATATTTGCTATCGGTTTCTAGACCACAATGAGAGCAGATGACCGTAGCCCCATCTGTATCGCCCTGTGCATTTTGTGGGATTCTCTTCGTGCCAGCATCCGGTTTGAGAAATACGAGTTCGTCCGATCCCAAAAGCCGATGACAATTCTCACAATAATTGGTTTTAGGATCAGTTTTCCCGGCGCAATAAATGCAATGGGGAGTCCCCTCACCGCTCGATGTCATGGCATCCCTATCATGGGATCAATATCAAATACTATATATTTTTTGGCTCGTCCAAAATTATTGCTCCTTCAATACCCATAATGGGAAGGTGGAGGAGGCCCCTATTCCATCCGCTCAGGCCAAATATTGGTCCAGCCACCACCGTTCATTCTCCGGTTGCCATTTTGTCCGTGCTGTATATGGGGATCGATAACGCATTCGTCGCGGAAAAGTACCGGAAAGTACGCATGCTGCTCGCCGGCGCAGTGAGGACCGCATCGGATATTCGGGTCCCCTCGACGGGACGCCCGCCCTCTCGCTCGTGGACTAGACGGTCTCGGAGGTCGACGGCGAGGGGCGCAGCATCGGGCGGCCGGCGCTGGTCTTCACGTTCAACGCGGCGATCTGCCGGAGCACCCGTCGGGCGGGCGATGTCTGGCTCGAGGACGACCCGGACGACAGTGACAACATTCAACCGTGTGACAACCGTGTTGAACGAGCTGTTGAACGAGTGAAAAACGGGCTCGGACGGCCGGAATCGTCGAACGCCGCCGATTCCGCGGAGACCGGATCGGCGAGTGACAACAATGTCAATCACACAGTAAGCGGGCCGGAGGACAGTCCTCCCGAGCCCGCTCTCTGTGTATCTGAAATTGTTGAACGAGGAGATCATGAAACGACTATTCCCGGCCCCGATGGCGGATCCGAAGGGGGTTTCGCCTCCGATGCTCGTTCAACAACTCGTTCAACATGCCGTTTTTCTGTTGAACGTGTTGAACGAGTAGAACGCGGGGCCATCGATCCCCACGGCTTTCTGGGGACGGCCGCCCCCCACGCCCGCGAGACCTTCGTCACGATCACGCCGTTCCTCCGATGCAGGCGACCTCCCGCGGGCCGGCCCCGCCGGGGCTCGCCGAAGAATCGGTACCGGTACGAATACCACGACGCTGCTTGAACCTGCCAAAATGCCGCCGCCGGGCGAGGACTCCCGTTCATCTTCACCTTGCCGGCCCCCGGGGCCGCGACGAGCGCAAACCTGATGAGGGCCGGCGACGAGACGGCGACGTCCGACCATGTCACCGATCGGGAAGGTACGGCATCACCCCCGGCGAGCGATGTCTCTGATCGCCGCCCTGGTGCTTGTCGTCGCGCTCTGCGGTGTCGCGTCGGCCGCCGTCCGGATCCTCCCGCTCGGCGACTCGATCACGGCCGGTGGCATCGGCGGCGCCTCGTTCGGGTCGTATCGCGTCTGGCTCTACCAGGACCTCCGGGCGCTTGGCTACGACGTCGACTTCGTCGGCTCCCTCGATCTCCCCTCCGTCCCGCCCGGAGCCGACCCGGACCACGAGGGCCATCCGGGGTACACGGCCGGCCAGATCGCTGCCGAGCTCCCCGCGTGGCTGCCGGCCTACCCGGCCCCCGAGGTCGCGCTGGTCCACCTCGGCACGAACGATGCGGACCAGGCCATCCCCGTTGACAGGACGATTGCAGACCTGACCTCGATCGTCGGGACGCTCAGGGCGCGCAACCCGTCGATGACGATCCTCGTGGCGCAGATCATCCCGACCTCGTTCGCGTCGACCAACGTCCGGATCGAGGCTCTGAACCGTGAGATCGCCCATCTCTCGTCCCTCTCGACGGCGCAGTCGCCGGTGGTGATCGTGGACCAGTGGAGCGGGTACGACGGGATCGCGGACAACCAGGCCGACGGGGTTCATCCCCTCGTCTCCGGGGAGAGGAAGATGGCCGCCGGATGGCTCGACGCCCTTCGCGGCATCCTCGGATCGGGCGGACCGGCCCCGGTCACGGACCTCAACGCAACGTCGTCCCTGCCGACCTCCATCACCTGGACCTGGACCGATCCCGGTGACCCGGCCTTCGCGAGCGTCGCCGTCGCGCTCGACGGCGTCTCTGCAGGGGTCGTGCCGAAGGGCGTCCGGCGCTTCACCGCGACCGATCTCGCCCCGAATACGCGCCACACCATCGGCACGAGGACCGTGGACGCCGACGGACGGGTGGGCGCCGTCTGGGTCAACCATACGGCCTCGACCGCGCGTCTCGCGCCATTTCCCGGCGGCGAGGAGCCGACCGACCTCGACGGCGACGGTCGGTTCGAGGACGTGAACGGCAACGGCCGGGCGGACTTCGCCGATGTCGTGCTGTACTTCAACCGGATGGAGTGGATCGCCGCGAACGAACCGCTCTCGGCCTTCGATTGCAACGGCAACGGCCGGATCGACTTCGCCGATGTGGTCTGGCTCTTCGGCCGGCTCTGAGCCGGAGCGGAAGCGCCGGTCCTAGTCCATGCCCGGCCCCGCCGCGTTCTCGAAGAGCCGGTCGACCACCTCGCGCTTCGGGTGCGTCGCATCGTAGAAGTCGGCCGAGCTCAGGTTCAACCGGTGCGGGTCGTACGAACCGACGACCGTGATCTCCCGGCTCGCGGCGTACGCGGTGAGGTAGCTCTCCACCATCCCCACGCTCGCGTATCGGGAGTCCGCCGCGATGGTATCGTACACGATCGGATGGTACGGGGCCAGGAAGAGGACGACGGTCGTGTTCCGCGCCTGGAGGTGCTCGACGGTCGCCTCGAACCGCTCCCGCGCCCCGTCGTCGATCCGCGTGAACTCGCCCAGCCCGAAGATCGGGGTCTCGGCCGCATACGCCCGCGCATCGGCGTCGACCTCCTCCGGGGTCCGGGTCCGCGTCGCCGCGTCGTAGCGGATCGAGCCGTCCCTCTCCTTCAGGGTCACGTCCAGCTCCTCCTGGACTGTCGGGAAGTACGATTGCCGGTTCATCAACAGCCGGTAGGCCGACGCGATCACCACGTCGCGGGAGATGAGCGATCCGGCCCCCTCGAGTGCGGAGAGGGCGCGGGCCGGCGTCCCCTCCGGGTCGGGCACCCCGATCCGCGCGAGCCCCTGCCGGTATTCCGGCTCCAGCCGCTTCCATCGCGAGAGGCTGCTGTTCGCGTTCAGGATCCACGGGTCCGCGCCGATGATGACTCGTCGGGGGAGCGCCCCCTTCGCCTCGTAGAGGTCGAGGATCGCGATGTAGTCCTCGAGCGAGGCGAGCGAGGCTGCGTGGTTGAGGAAGGTCCGGTTGGGGTCTGTCAGGTGCATGCAGGAGCAGTTGTTGACCTGCCAGGCCCGGCTCGATCCGAGGACGATGGTGTCGATTCGGCGTGAATCGTTCTGGATCAGGACCTTCTGAAGGACCCGCTCGTCGTAGTTCTTGACATTGCCGACGTTCGCGCCGGCGAGGAGGAGCGCGGCCACCCCCTTCTCGTACGCGTTTCCGCTGGCGGCACCCGAGGCGTCGAGGTACGAAACGGCCGCCGTTGCACCGAGGAGCCCCCCCGCGACGAGGAGGAAGATGAGGAATCGCCTGCGTTCTGTCATGGCGCACCCGGAACCGGAAGCATGGGAATCCCGGGGTCGCCTCTCCCGGGACGATCGCGACGCCGACCACGATCGCTGCGAGGAAGGTCCGGGCTCGCCCGACAGAGGCGTGCGGCCCGTCCCGACCGAAAGTTCGGCCGGCCCCCGTTATCTATGAAACGGTACCTGATCGCGACGAGCGGGAGGACAGGAACGAGAAAGGGAAGGGATTTGAAGGGCATGGCCGATCATCTCCTCCCCTCTTCCATGCTCTGTCCGTGCGTCCGCGGATGCGAGCGATGTACCGCGGCGTGCCTGCGCACCACCCTTCCCCCCCGACCCGCATATGGCCGATCGATCTTTTCAGGCGCTCGCCGCGTATATCGTTTCCGATTATAATTTTATTTGAATTCTCTTTTACCATTCTCCAGCGGCGGACCCCGCGCTTATCGCCGGGTCCGGGCCGAGTCGCGGACCTGGGTCGGGTTGACGTTGCCCGCCGCATCGACCGTGCGGGTGCCGAGCGTGTACGCCGTGTTCGGCGAGAGGCCGGTCAGGGTATACCGCCGGACCCCCTTGGGGACCGAGGCCTTGTAGACCCCGTTCTGGTAGACCCGAACCTGCGCGAAGTCGGCGTCCGTCGGGTCGGTCCAGGCCCACGTGATGGAGCTGGAGGTCCGCGCCACCTCGCGCAGGTTCGTGACCGACCGCGGCGGCACGGTGTCGGCGGTCAGCGTCTGCGCCGTGCTCGCGATCGCCGCGGCGCCATTGCCGGCCTGGTCGTACGTCCTGGCGCCCAGGGTGTACGGGGTGCCGGGTTTGAGGCCGGCGAGCGTGTACGTCTGGACGCCAGGCGCGACGGACGCCCGGTACGTGCCGTCCCGGGAGACCTCGACCCGCGCGAAATCGGCGTCTGTCGGATCGGTCCAGGCCCAGGTGATGGAGCTCGCGGTCCTCGCGGTCACGTGCAGGTTCGTGACGGGCCCGGGCGGCACGGTGTCCGTCGGGGACCGGTCGAGGTACGGCGTCAATGCTGCCTCCCACCGGGCTGCCATCTTCGCCTCGCCGGAGGCGAGGGGATGAACGCCGTCGGCCTGGTTGTCCGCGATCCCGTCGTACCCGCTCCACTGGTCCACGATCACCACCGGCGACTGCGCCGTCGAGAGGGACGCGAGGCCCGCGATCCGCTGGTTCAGGGTGACGATGCTGTTGTTGATCGACCAGGTCGAGGTCGGGATGATCTGCGCCACGAGGATCGTCATCGACGGGTTGCGCGCCCTGAGCGTCCCGATGATCGAGGTCAGGTCCGCGATGGTCCGGTCGTTCGAGACGGACTGGGCGACGTCGTTCGTGCCGAGATGGACCAGCGCGATCTGCGGCGGCGGGTACGACCCGAGCCATCCGGGCAGGCCCGCCAGGATCTGGCCGGCCGTGTACCCCGGATGGCCTTCGTTGTCGGGGTCGAGCCCGTCCGGGAGGGCCGGGACGTGCTCCGAGCCGACGAAGTCGACGTCGTAGCCCTCCGCCTGGAGACCCTGGTAGAGCGGCGCCCGGTACGAGGGGTGGAGGACGCCGTCGCCGCCGACGCCGCCGTGGGTGATCGAGTCGCCGAGCGGCAGGATCTGGACCGCGGCCGATGCGGCGCCGCAGAGCGCGACGACAAGCACCAGGGCGGCGAGGAGGAGGCCGGCCCCGGACCGGGGTGGCCCCTGCGATGCATGGAACGTTGACATGGTCTGTCCCCAAGGGTCGCCTCATAGGGTCCATTCCACAAGAGGTTTCCGGCGCGCGGAGAGGTTCGGGGCACGAATTTCCACGAGGTCCGAATCTCTCCGGGATCGGAATGGAGGGCCGGCACGTCGGCCATCGTGGAACTGCTCGTCAAATCCCACGGTAGCAGCAGCAAGGTCTCGAGGTCTCGAGGGGCCAAAGCTCGGTACGGTGACGCTCCGGGAGAGGCGCACCGGTCCCGTCTCGCCCTTCGAAGGCCCCAATTCACGGCAACGATTCGATTATTGGCCTGATACTGGCTGATAACCATCCTTTTATCACGAAAGACTATGGTACATCTTCTCAAGAGACCGCCGTGACCCCCGATATGCCGATCGCCTCGCTCGTCGCCGCGATCCGTCAGCCAGCATTCTTCTACGGCCTCGACGGCCGGATCGCGGAGGCGAACGACCTGGCCGAGGCGATTGCGGGCGCGCCGCTCAAAGACTGTTCGGCCGCGACCGTGGTCGGACTCTTTCGGTTCCGCCGGCCGGACGGCACGACGCTCTCCGGGGCCGAGCTCCCGGCATCGCGGGCGCTCGCGGGCGAGGAGTCGGTCGACCTTCCGTTCGCGGTGACGGCTCCGGACGGCCGGGTGCTGCATGTCCTGGTCACGGCCTCGCCGGTCCTGGGCGGGGCCGGGACCGTCGGCGCGCTCGTCGTCTGGCACGACGTGAGCCAGCGAGAGGGGCTCCGGGAGCACCTCGCCGAGAGCGAGGCGAAGTACCGGAACCTGGTCGAGCTCTCGCCGGACGCGATCCTGATCCATCAGGACGGCACGATCGTCTTCGCGAACCCGGCGGCCGTCGAACTGACCGGCGTCGCCGGGCCGGGTGAGATCGTGGGCCGGCCGGTGCTCGAACGCGTCCATCCCTGCGCGAGGGGGGATGTTGAGTGGAACATCTCCGCGGACCTGCGTGGCGAGGAGAGCCCGCTCACGACCGTTGACCTCCTCCGCCCGGACGGGACGACGGTCACGGTGCAGGGACGCGGCGCCATGATCCCCTTTCGCTGCCGCCCCGCGGTCCAGGTCGTCCTCCGGGACGTCACCGAGGAGAAGCGGGCCGAGACCGCCCTCCGCGAGAGCGAGGAGCGGCACGCCCTCCTCCTCACCCTCGGCGACCGGCTCCGCGAGCTCTCCGGCGTCCGCGAGATCACGGCGGCCGCCTCCGAGCTGCTCGGCCGCCACCTCGGGGTCAACGGGGTCGTCTACTGCGAGGTCGACGCGGACGGCACGTGCGCGACCGTCCGCGCCGACTGGACCGACGGGACCCTGCCGGCCGTTGCCGAGTCGTACCGGATGAATGACCTCGACGTCGGGGAGCGCTACCGCCAGGGCCTCGTCTACCGGGTCGACGATATCGCTGCGGGCCGTGACACGGCGGAGGCCGCGGCGTCCGCTCCACTGATCCGGGCCTCGCTCGGCGTGCCGATTCGCCGGAGCGGACGCCTCGCCGCGATCCTGGCCGTGCATAGCGCGACCCCGCGCGCCTGGACCGACACGGAGGTCGAGCTCGTCCGGCAGATCGGCGACCGGGCCTGGTCCGCGGTCGGACACGTCCGTGCCGAGGACGCCCTGCGCCGGAGCGAGGAACGGCTCCGGCTTGCACTGGAGAGCGCGGAGATCGGGATCTGGGACCGGGACCTTGCCACGGACCGGGTGACCCTCTCGCCCGAGTACCTCCGGCGGTACGGGCTCGAGGCGGAGTCGGAGACCTCCTATTCGACCTGGGAGCGGCTGATCCATCCCGACGACCGCGCGCTGGTCGAGGCCGGCCGGCGGGCGACCATCGAGACCGGCGCGCCTCTCGACCTCGAGTTCCGGGTCACCCTTCCTACTGGCGAGGGGCTGTGGGTCCAGTTCAAGGGCCGCGGCGTCCCGGACGAGCAGGGCTCTCCCTCCCGCGTGATCGGGGTGCTCATCGATGTGACCGGCCGCAAGGAGGCCGAACTGGCGCTGGGCCGGTACGCCGACGACCTTCGCGCGAGCCAGGACCAGCTCCGGGACGTGATCGATGCCACCGGCGCCGGGTTCTACCACATCTCCCTGGACGCGGCGCAGGGGACGCTCAGCCGGCGCGGCGCGGAGATCCTCGGGTTCAAGACCCCGGAGATGCCCTCGCTCCTGGATATCGTCTCGGAGGCGCAGGTTAAAATGCATCCGGATGACATCGACGGCGTCCTCTCCTCCTTTCTGACATTCGTCGGGGC
>JBDKUZ010000114.1:0-34839 GCA_039679395.1 Methanospirillum sp.
CCTAGATCTACACGGGGATCACCATGGCCGAGTACTACCGGGACATGGGCTACGACGTGGCCCTGCTCGCCGATTCCACGTCGCGCTGGGGCGAGGCGCTGCGCGAGGTCTCCGGTCGGCTCGAGGAGATGCCCGGCGAGGAGGGCTACCCGGCGTACCTCGCGGCGCGGCTCGCCGCTTTCTACGAGCGAGCCGGCCGCACGGCCTGCCTCGGTTCGGGCGACCGCTCGGGATCCGTCACGGTCGTCGGCGCGGTCTCGCCGCCCGGCGGCGACTTCTCCGAGCCGATCACGCAGAACACCCTCCGGATCGTCGGGACGTTCTGGGCGCTCGACACGAGCCTCGCCTACCGCCGCCACTTCCCCTCGGTCAGCTGGATCAAGTCCCACTCTCTCTACCTCGACACCCTCCGGGACTGGTACGCCGGGAACGTCGCCGGGGACTGGAGCGCGCTCCGCGACCGGTCCGTCTTCCTCCTCCAGAAGGAGGCCGAGCTCCAGGAGATCGTCCAGCTCGTGGGCCCCGATGCCCTGCCCGACAACGAGAAGGCCGTGCTCGAGGTCACGAGGATGATCCGCGAGGACTTCCTGCAGCAGAGCGCGTATAGCCCCGTCGACGCCTACTGCCCGATGGAGAAGCAGTACCTGATGCTCAGGGCGATCCTGGCGTTCCATGACGCGGCGTCCGGGGCCATGGGCCGCGGCGTCTCCCTGCGGCAGATCCTCGCCCTGCCCCAGAAGAACGAGATCGCGCGCATGAAGGAGCAGTACGACGAGGCGCAGATACGCGCGCTGATCGAATCGATAGGGGCCGCGGCCCGTGCCCTGGAGGCGGAGCGATGAAGCCCCTGTTCTCGAAGGAGTACCGGACGGTCAGCTACGTCTCCGGGCCCCTTATCTTCGTGGAGCGGCCACGCCGGATCTCGTACGGCGAGGTGGCCGCGATCACGCTCCCCGACGGCGAGACGCGGACCGGGCAGGTGCTGGACATCTCGCGCGAGGCCGCAGTGGTCCAGGTCTTCGAGGGGACGAGCCGCGTCGACGACGCCGAGACCCGCGTCCGCTTCACGGGCGAGCCCTCGCGGCTCGACGTCTCTATCGAGATGCTCGGACGGGTCTTCGACGGGCTGGGTCGGCCCCGCGACGGCCGGCCGGCCATCGTCCCCGAAGAGCGACCCGACATCAACGGAATGCCGATCAACCCGTATACCCGGGACAAGCCGGCAGACTTCGTTCAGACCGGCGTCTCGGCCATCGACGGGCTGAACACGCTCGTGCGCGGCCAGAAGCTTCCGATCTTCTCGGGCGCCGGGCTGCCCGCGAACCGTCTCGCGGCCCAGATCACGCGCCAGAGCCGGGTACTCGAAGAGGAGAGCAACTTCGCGGTCGTCTTCGCGGCCATGGGGATCACCTGGCAGGAGGCCTCGTTCTTCACGCAGGAGTTCGAGGAGACCGGCGCGCTCGAGCGCGTGGTCTTCTTCCTGAACCTCGCCGACGACCCGACCATCGAACGGATCGCCACGCCGCGGTGCGCTCTCACGGCCGCCGAACACCTTGCGTACACCCACGACCTCCACGTGCTCGTGATCCTGACGGACATGACCAACTACTGCGAGGCCCTCCGTGAGATCTCGACGGCTCGGGAGGAGGTCCCCGGCCGGCGGGGTTATCCCGGGTACATGTACACGGATCTCTCGACGCTGTACGAACGTGCGGGCAGGATCAAGGGTCGCAGCGGCTCCATCACCCAGATCCCGATCCTGACCATGCCCGACGACGACATCACTCACCCGGTGCCCGATCTCACTGGCTACATCACCGAGGGGCAGATCGTCCTCTCGCGCGACCTCTTCCGCCGCGGCATCGACCCGCCCATCGACGTTCTCCCCTCCCTCTCGCGGCTGATGAGCCTCGGGATCGGCCCTGGCAAGACGCGCGAGGACCACCGGAACGTCTCGGACCAGGTCTACGCCAGTTACGCCTACGGCCGGGACCTCCGGCGGCTCGTTGCGATCGTCGGCGAGGAGGCCCTGACCGAGCTCGACCGCGCCTACCTCGCCTTCGCCGACCGGTTCGAGAACCGGTTCATCGGGCAGCGGAACGAGAACCGTTCGATCGAGGAGACGCTCGGCATCGCCTGGGAGCTCCTGGCCGGCCTGCCGGTGGAGGAGCTGAAACGGATCAGCCCCGCGCTGATCGAGCGCTACCACCCGACGCTCGGGGCGGAGGTGTCCTGATGGCAGAGTCGGTCAAGCCGACGAGGATGGAGCTGATCCGAAAGCGCGAGCAGATCCGGCTCGCCGAGCAGGGACGCGACCTGCTGCGAGAGAAGATGGACGCGCTCGTCCGCGAGTTCTTCCGCGTGATGAACGACGTCTCGTCCTCGCGCGAGGAGCTCGAGCGGAGTGCGCGCATCGCCGACCGCTCTCTCCTGATCGCGCAGGCCGTGGACGACCCCGTGGCCCTGAAGTCGGCCTCATTCGCGACCAAACGGCAGGTCATGCTCGAGATCGAGGGGCGGTCGATCATGGGCGTCCCGATTCCGGTGATCGAGAAGCGGTCCTTCGGCCTCTCCGTCCTCGAGCGCGGGTACAGCCCCATCGGCACCAGCGGCCGGATCGACGAGGTGGCCGAACGGTTCGAGGCCGAGCTCGACCTGATCGTCGGGCTCGCCGAGACCGAGACCACGCTCCGCCGTATCGGCCACGAGATCCAGATGACCCGCCGCCGGGTCAACGCGCTCGAACAGGTGATGATCCCGGAGCTCTACCGGCAGACGAAGTACATCAAGATCACGATCGAGGAGAGAGAGCGGGAGGACCTCTTCCGCCTCAAGAAGGTCAAGCGCCTTCTCGAGCGACGGAAGAAGGAGTCCCGGGCAGGTGCGGCCGCGAGTTAGACCGCCGGCACGAGGAGCCGCAACACCTCGTCCGAGTTCCGCTGGCGCGAGGAGAGGCTGTCGCCCGACCACCGCCGGGTATTCAGCAGCTTACGGACGTCATCGTAGCTCAGGTTGTGGAACTCGATCCGATCCCAGACAGTTCCGTCGCAACATGTCCAGGCCTCCTCGAGGATCACTTTGAGCTCGTTGACCTCGCTATCATCAAACTCGCTCCAGCGCACCCCCAGGTGCATACGGATCTTCTCGCACGCCTTCTCGGCGCTCTTCTGCTTCGTCAGCTGGTAGAGCCGCTCGCCGATCTTTTCCTTTGAGACATCTGGCGTCTTGTAGACATCTGACATATCCACCCCCCCGTGGACAGGTGTCTCTATCACCGGATCCCGTATAAATATTTGTGTAGGGTATAAGATTTTTTCGCTTGCCGGTCGGCAATAGTGTTGCAGCCCGGGCACATCAGCTCTCTCAGCCCCGGCGGAACCGCTTATAGAGCTCCATCACGACGAGCACGCTCATCGAGGCCAGCACGAGGATGGCCCACCACGCGAGCGGCACGGGCGCGAGCGAGAGCGTCTTGGCCACCGGGGGAATGTACATCGCGGCCACGTGGACGAGGAGCGCTCCGCCCGTGGCGGCGACCACGAGCCAGTTCCGCGAGAGCGGCATGCGGAAGGCCGAGACCCGCTCGGACCGGGCGTTGAAGACCTGGACGTTCTCGAAGAGGACGAAGAGGAGCATGAGCAGGTTCCGGGCGTCGGCCTGGGCCCAGCCGTTTGCGAGGAGCCAGGCGAAGAGGGCGAACCCGACGCCGGCCATGGTCACGGCCGAGAGGAGCACCTGCCGCACCATGAGCAGGTCGAAAATCGGCTGGTCCGGCGGGCGCGGCGGCCGGTCCATCGCGCCGGGCTCGCCCGGCTCGAACGCGAGCCCGATGTGCTGGACCCCCTCGGTCACGAGGTTCAGCCAGAGGAGCTGGACCGCGAAGAGCGGGATCGGCAGACCGCCGATGAGCGCGAAGGTGAAGAGGAGGACCTCGGCCGCCCCCGTCGCGACGAGCAGGAGCGTCACCTTCCGGACGTTGTCGTAGGCGAAGCGCCCCTCCTCGATCCCGGCCACGATCGAGCTGAACCGGTCGTCGGTCACGATCATCGAGGCCGCGTCCTTTGCCACGTCCGTCCCCGAGCCCATCGCGACCCCGATATCCGCCTGCCGGAGCGCAGGCGCGTCGTTGACCCCGTCCCCGGTCACGGCCACGAAGTGGCCGCGCTCCTGGAGGGCCTCGACGATGTCGAGCTTCTGGAGCGGCGTGACCCGGGCATAGACCCGGGCCCGGTCCACGAGACCGGGGTCCGCGGGCGCAGAGAGCATGGCCCCGGTCACGACCTCCTCCTCGCGCTCGGCGATCCCGAGCTGCCGGGCCAGCGCGAGCGCCGTGACCGGGTGGTCCCCGGTCACCATCACCACGCGCACGCCGGCCCGCCGGCACTCCTCGACCGCGTCGATGGCATCGGGCCTCAGGGGGTCGATGAACCCGGCGAGGCCGAGGAGGACGAGCGGCGGGAGCTGCCCCTCGTCGAGGTCCGCGGGGTCGATCCCGTCCCCGAGCGGCCCCTCGGCGACCGCGAGCACGCGGTAGCCGCCGGCCGAGAGGGCGAGGAAGGCCTCCTCGACCCGGGCCCGGTCGAGCGGGACCGGTCCCTCGGGCCCGGCCACAGCCACGGCCAGGTCGAGCACGACCTCGACGGCCCCCTTCAGCGCGACCATCGGCCCCGCCCCGTCCGGGTGCAGCTCGATGGCGACCGCTGCCGCGTACCGCCGCTCGGACTCGTACGGGATCCGGCCGACGACCCGGGCGCCGATCGCGGCTGGGTCGACCCCGAGAGACCGGGCAAAACGGAGGAAGGCCGCGTCCACCGGGTCGCCGAGGACGCGGATGTTCCCGTCGTCCTCGACCTCGACGGCCTCGCTCGCGGCGACCACGGCCCGGGCGAAGGCGCGGGCTCCGTGGGGAAAGACGTGGTTCTGGACCACGTCCTCGGCCGTCACCTGCCCGATGTCCGGAAACCAGACCGCCTCGAGGCTCTGGCGGTTCACGGTCAGCGTCCCGGTCTTGTCGGAGGCGATCACCGTGCAGGAGCCGAGCCCCTCGACCGCCGCCATCCGCCGCACGATCACCGACCGTTTCGCCATGCGCGAGGCCGCGACCGAGAGCACGACCGTCAGCGCGACGGGAAGGCCCTCGGGGATGGCCGAGACCGCGAGCGCGACCGCCACGAAGAAGACCTCCGCGAGCGGCGTGCCGCGCCAGAGCGCGATCCCCGCGAGTGCGATTGCGGCCACGACCACGGCGATGCTGATCGTCCGGGCGAACCGGTCCATCCGCTCGATCAACGGCGGCTTCGTCCCCTCGCTCCCCGAGACCGCCGCCGCGATCTCGCCGAACTGGGTCGAGGCGCCGGTCGCGACCACGACGCCCGCGCCCCGGCCCGAGGTCACGACCGTGCCCGCGTGGGCCATGGACCGCCGTTCGGCCACGGGCGCGTCGGGCGCGACCGGATCTTCCGTCTTCTCGACCGGGAGGGACTCGCCGGTCAGGGCCGACTCGTCCACGGCGAGGTCGTCGACCTCGACGAGCCGGAGATCGGCCGGGACACGGTTCCCCGACTCGAGCAGTACGCGGTCTCCCGGGACCACCTCCTCGGCCGGGACGGAGAGGTCGCGGCCGCCCCGGACGACCCGGACCTCGGTCTCGATCAGGCGGCGGAGGGCCTCGGCCGCGCTCTCGGCCTTCCACTCCTGGAAGGTCCCGACGACCGCGTTGGCGAGCACGACCACGAGAATGAAGGCCGCGTCTCGAAAGTCCCCGAGCCCGGCCGAGACCGCGGCCGCCACGAGCAGAACGTAGATCAGCGGACTCCTGAACTGCCGGAGAAAGAGGGTCAGCGGTCCCGGCGGCGGCCGCACCGGGAGCCGGTTCGGGCCATACGTCCCGAGTCGCGCCGCCGCCTCCGCGCCCTCGAGGCCGGCCGGGCCGGTGCCGAGCCGCTCCTCGACCGCGCCCACGTCCATCGCGTGCCACGTGGGTGCCGGCGCCTCGTCGGTCATTCCGGCCAGAATCCTTTCCGAAGGTATATGAACGCACCGGCCGTCGAGGCTAAGAGCATGGCCGTCAACCCCATCACATGGACCGGCCCGACCTCCCGCTGCTCTCCCTCCTGCTCGCGAACGCCGTCACGATCGCGCTCGCCCTCCTCCAGGACTGGCCGCTCGGCACGGTCCTCGCCGTCTACTGGTTCCAGTCGGTCACGATCGGCCTCTTCACCTTCGTCCGGCTGCTCGGCGTCCCGGCCGGCGGCGACATGCGGGAGCGCGGTAAGAGCCTCGTCCTCGCCGGCTTCTTCGCGGTCCACTACGGGCTCTTCCACCTCGTTTACCTCGTCTTCCTCGTCACCTTCGCGCTCACCGGGACCTACGGGATCGGGGATCCGCTCGGGCTCGCGGCCGGCTGCGCCGTCTTCTTCGCGAACCACCTCGTCTCGTTCCTCTGGTACCGCCCCCGCGAGGAGGCGCCGCCCGAGGCGATCTTCTCGGAGCCGTACGCCCGGATCGTCCCCATGCACCTCACCCTCATATTCGGCGTGTT
Source organism: Methanospirillum sp. (assembly GCA_039679395.1). Taxonomy (GTDB): domain Archaea; phylum Halobacteriota; class Methanomicrobia; order Methanomicrobiales; family Methanospirillaceae; genus UBA288. The sequence continues at coordinate 6,542 of JBDKUZ010000114.1, forward strand.
CGTGACCGCGATGGTGCCGGGCGCGACGGGGATGCGGCTCGTGCTCCTCCTCTTCCTGCTCCTGAAGACGGGCGCCGACGTCGCGGCGCACCTGAAGAAGCATGCACGGGCGGCTCCCGCGCCCGTGCCCGGAGCGACGGCGGCCTGAGGCGGCCTGCCGTCTCTCTATACCGGCGCACCCTCCGGCTTCGCCGCGAGGTCCGGGTCCTGGAGCACGCAGCCCTCGCAGGGGACCGACTCGAACTCCAGGGTGACGTGGGCAATCCCCATGCGGCGGAGGGTGTTCTTGATCGTCGTCTTGATCGCCTCGGCCTCCTGCAAGCTCGCGGCCTTCGTGACCACGTGACCGTCGAGCACGAAGAGGTCCGAGCTCAGGCTCCAGACGTGGACGTCGTGGACGGTCTCGACCCCGTCCGTCTCCTCCATGGCTCCGATCACGACCTCGAGATCGAGGCCCCGCGGCGTGAACTGCAACAGGATCGCCGTCGTCTCGCGGAGCAGGCGGACGGCGGAACCGAGGATCAGGAGCCCGATCAGGACGCTCAGCACGGGGTCGACCACGGTCAGGCCTGTGAAGAGGATCACCACGCCCGCGCCGACCACGGCCGCCGACGAGAGCGCGTCGCTCGCCACGTGGAGCAGGGCGCTCCGGACGCCGAGGCCGCCGTGGCCGCGGAGCCGAAGGATCACGACGAGGTTGGCCACGAGCCCCACAGCCGCGACGACGAGCATGAGCGGCGCCTCGATCGCCGTCGGCGAGCGGAACCGGCCGACCGCCGAGTAGAGGATGCCCGCGGTCACGGCGATCAGCACGAGCCCGTTCACGAACGCGGCGAGGACCTCGGCCCGATGATAGCCGTAGGTCCGGGCGTTCGTCGGGAGCTGGCGGGCGAGGAGAACGGCCGCGAGCGAGAGGAGGAGGGCGAAGAGGTCGCCGAGCATGTGCACGGCGTCCGAGACGAGGGAGAGCGACCCCGAGACGTACCCGCCGGCCACCTCCACGGCGAAGATGAGGAGCGTGATCAGGATCGCGGCCCGGAGCGACGATGCCGTGGCCGCGTGCTCGTCCCGGCCGGGCGCGTGCTCGTGCTCGTCCATGGCGGAATCGTTCTCCTCTGAGCGAAGGGAACTGAAAAACGTTGCGGGGGAACGGGGGTGCTCGCGGACGACAACGGATCGCCGGCCGGAGCGCGACGAGGGAAAGAGAAGGGATGGTGTGGAGTCGGTCAGTCGCGGCTGCTCCGGCCGCTCGACGACGAACTGCCCGACGATGTACTGTGACTGCCGCCGGAGTGGCCGCCCCTGGAGCCGCCGTGCCCCCTGTTCGAATCCTTACCGCTGTCGTCGCACTCGGTGAACCGGCCCGATTCGTCGCGGCACGGGCCGGAATCGGAGCTACTGCCCGAGGAAGAGCCGGACGATCCGCCGTGGCCGCCCGACGAACCGCCGTGGCTCCCCGAGCTCGAGGACTTCGTGTCGTCGTTCTTGTGCGATGCCTCGCCGCCCTTGCGGGCGATGCGCTCGCGCGTCTCCTTGTCCATCGAGGCGAAGCCCCGTTTGGATTTCGTGTCGTCGTCTCTGTCTGCCATGATGATCTCCGGTGAAGTGGGCGTGGCCTGCACGCCCGTGCACTACCCGGTCCGGAGATATATGCTTTGCCCATTTCATGTCCCATGAAGTCCCGGTGAACCCGTTTGTCATCCCGGCTGTGCCGGCCCGGGGGAGAGAGCGGTCCCTTCTTTGCCCCGGACGCCGACGGTTGAGGCATGGATCTGCTGCGTCTTTCGACGGCCCGCCTCGAGCTCGTCCTCGCCACCCCCGAGCTCTTCCGGTGCGACCTCAGGGACCGCGCCGCGCTCGGCGCCGCGCTCGGCGCCCGTGTCCCCGAGGCCTGGCCGCCGCCCATGATGGACGACGCGACCCTCCGGCAGTTCATCGCACTCGCCTCGGACCCGGACGGCCCGGCCCTCGCCGGCTTCTACTGGATCCTGGTCGCGGACGGCGAACGGGTGCTCGTCGGGAACGGCGGCCTCAGCCGCGAGGCGCCCGGCAGGCTCGTGCTTGGGTACTCCGTGCTCGACGAATACCAGCGGCGCGGCCTCGCCACCGAGGCCGTTGCCGCGCTCGTCGCGTTCGGATTCGACGACCCGACGATCGAGCGGATCGTCGCGTACACGTATCCGTCGTTTGTCGCCTCCCGCCGTGTGCTCGCGAAGAGCGGGTTCATGCCCGTCGGCGCCGGGAGCGAGCCCGGCACGATCGCGTTCGAGCGCCGGCGCTGATGCGGATCAGGTCGGGGCCTTATCGAGCACGAACGTGAAGAACGAGTAGATCCGCTGGCCCGGAAACGCGGCCATGACCTCGCCGAGGTTCGACGCGTAGGCCACCCGGCCGGAGAGCCCGGGCGGCAGCTGCGAACCGATCCGCTCGGCGAAGGCCTCGGGCGAGTAGTGGCGCGAGTACGGCGCCCTGAACTCGTCGTCGCGCCAGATCCGCACGGCCTCCGGCTCCTCCGAGCCCGGAGGTGGCAGCGCGTGCGGGCTGTGGAGGACGAAGTGGGCGTCGTCGAGGTAGAGCGGCGTGATCGCGGCCCCGCCGCCGGGCGCGAGGATGCGGGCCGTCTCCGCGAGGAACTGCCGGTCGGTCTCGCCGAAGAAGAGCTCGAATGCGCACTGGATCGAGACGGCGCGGGCGAACTCCGGGGGCAGGCCCGTCGCGATGGCGTCCCCGCCGATGTTGATCCCGTGAATTCCCTGGCGGTAGATCAGGTCGAGCCGGTAGGCTTCGACGCCCCGGTACCGGAGCGCCCGGGCCCACGGGCTGCCGGCCGAGGCCACGTCCACGTAGGTGTCGCCTCTCCGGAGGCGGAGCTCGCGGGCGACGATATAGTGCTCGAGGCACTTCTCGATCCGCATCTCGCCGAAGCGGCGGTAGAACCGGCCGAGGACGGCGTAGCGGTCGAGCCAGTCCTCGAAGTCGTCGACGTCGACGGGGGCGTCGACGACCGAAATGCCGGCCGAGACGAGCCGGTCCCGGAGGCCCCGGTAGTACTCCAGGTTCGCGGACGGCTCGCGCGTCCGATCGTAGTGGCGCTGCCGGTGGACCGGGTCGCTCTCGAGGTAGTCGTCGTGGTGCCGGCCGAGCGCCCGTTCGCGGTCGGGGGAGGGCTCGTCGCGGGGAGGTGGGCGGCGGCCCACCACCGTATCGATTCGCTCCTGAAGGAGCAGCAGTCCCGTGGTCAGCATCGCGGTATCGGACCTCCGACGCCGGCCCGGACGGCCGGAGCGTGGCAGACGGTGTCGCCTGCTTCTGCACTGGTTCATCCCCGTCCGGCGTGATTGATCCTGTAGAGGCGCTCCCCCTCTAAAGAACCTTTTCGGTCCTTTCAAAACCTTAATACCCTCGCGCGCCCAGCACCGGATGCTATGGATGGCGAACGCACACTCAGGCGACTGGTAGGGGCCGGTGTCGTTGCCTGCATCGCTCTCTTCGTCGTGGGGTTCGCCGCGCCCCTCCTTCCGCCGGAGCTCACCGCGTTCATGCACCGCGGAACCGACGCAGCGCTCGCCGGCGGGGACGCGACTCCGGCGACCACGTCCGCGGGCGGCTCGTTCCAGCCGGTCGCGACCTGGGCATTGACGACGTCGCCCGCAGCGACCGATACGCCGGTGACGCCGACGCTCGAGCCGACCGCCACCCAAACCGCGACGCCGACGCCGTACATCACTCACGCCCCGGCGACGGAGGTCCCGACCACGGTATCGCCGGCATCGGCGGCGGCACCCGCCGTGTACTCGACGAGCGGAACGGCGGAGTCCACGGCCGCGCGGGCCCCGAACTGGCCGAACACGACCTCGCCCCCCGCGACAACCGGGACCACCGCCGCGGCCACGACCGTCGCCTCGCGGCCGACGCAGGACCCGTCCCCGGTCACGACGACCGCGTCCCCGACGCCGACGGCGACCCGGACAGCGACGCGGACGCCGACGCAGAAGGCGGCGACACCCGCGAGCCACGCGACGACCGCGACCCCGACCACGAGGACGGCAACGGAGACGGCGACGCCGACGCCCCGGCAGAGCACGCCCGCGACGACGGTCGCGACGCCGACGACGATACCCGTCCCCCTGGAGACCACGACCGCGCCGACCGTCGCGCCGGAGACGCCGACGTCCGGGCCGACCACCGTTCCGACCACGGAGATCGCTCTGCCGCCGTCGACCGGCGGTCAGGGGAATACGACCGCGGATGAAAAGAGCACCGCGGACAAGCCGCACGAGGAGCGAGGAAAGAAGGACTGACGGCCTCACCCCGGACCGGGCGAGGATGGGCACGCCGCCGGCAGCTCGGCCGGGATGGTCGGCTCGAGCACGTCGCCCTCCGCGAGGACGAGCGGCGGGTTGAAGGCCTGCACCAGGTCCGGAAAGAGTCCGTCCGGCGCAAAGTAGACCCGGAGCGCGTCGATCTCCACCGGGAACACATCCACGACCACGTAGTCGAACCCGGGTTCGCAGACGTCGGGGAGCATTCCGACAAAACGGAAGGGCCGCGGCGCACGGTAGACCCGTCCGCCTGCCCGATCGAACGGGAGCCGACCCGGAAGGCCCCCGATCTCGACGACGACCCGGTCGGGCCGCTCGCAGTCCTCTGCCATACAGAGCGTTCGAGGCGCTGCCGGGCAATAATCGCTTCGGCCGCGCGCGACGCTCGCAACGCATTTATAGCAGGGTGCGCCATCCCCCGCCATGTACCAGGTAACCTTCCTCCGGCACATCATCACCCGTCCGGAGGGCCCGAGCCTCGACGATGTCTGGCTCGAGCTCGAGGCCGAGCTCCCGTTCGCGCCCATGCCCTGGGTCGGCTACACCCGGGGCGAGAACGAGATCTCCCCCCAGTCGATCGGGTACGATATCGACCGGGACCGGTTCTTCCTGCTCGACCAGGACGAGACCGAGTACGTGGACGCGATCCGGAACGAGGCGCCCAACCGACGGTCCCTCGACGAGATCGTGGAGGACCACGTAAACCGCGGCTGGCGCGTGGTCGGCTGCCGCGTCCCGGAGGAGGGCGAGGAGGGGGATACCTGCCCCGAGACGGACGATCGCGGGACAGCGCTGCGGTGAAGGCGGAGCCTCAGGCCTTTTTCGCGTTCTCGAAGTCGATGAAGCCCCGATACGCGTCCGTTCCGAGGAGCCGGACGCGGACGCGGTCCCCGATGGCGAGACCCTCCTCGCCGCGCATGACCCGGCCCTCGACCGGCGGGGCGAGAACCCGCACCCAGGTCCCCTTGGGCGAGGCCCCCGTGACGATCCCTTCGAAGGTCTCGCCGATCCGGTCCTGGAGAAGCACGGCCGCCACCGCCTTGTGTACGAACCGCTCGACCTTCTTGACCCCCTTCTCGCGGTCCGAGAGCCAAGCCGCGAGGCCGATGAGATAGCTCCCGTCGTACGGCACGGGCTTCCCCTCGATGACGGAGAGGACCTGCCGCTGGTTGACCAGGTCGGGGTACCGGCGGTTCGGAGCGGTGGCGTGGGTGTAGTCCGTGACCGCGAGGCTGAAGTGCCCCTCGGACTCGCCGCCGGGCTCGAGGGCGACGTACTCGCCCGGCCCGAGGAGCTTGATCACGGTGAGCGAGAGGTCGGGGAAGCGGTCGGGGTCGGCGGCCCGACGACGGAGCAGGAAGGCCGCGAGGGCCCTGGCGTCGGGGTCCTCGGGCAGTTGCTCGCCGAACTGCGCCGCGGTCTCGACGATCCGGCCCCAGTACTTCGGGACGCGGACCACGCGCTGGAGCATGGGGAGACCCGCCCGCTCGAGGAAGGCGACCATGGTCCCGTTGGCCGCGACCATGAACTCCTCGATCAGCTGCCGCGCCAGGTTCTGCCGCTGGACCACGAGGTCGCGCACGACTCCGTCCTCGATCAACGGCTCGGCCTCGACTGTGTCGAGCTCGAGCGCGCCCTGCTCGTGCCGGTGTTGCCGTAACCGCCGCATGGCCTCGAGCTGGAGCCGGAGCTGGTCCTCGAGCCCGGGCGTGTCGCGGACCGTGGCGGGGATCGCGCCCGTCCCCTCGAGCCAGTCCCCGACCTCCTCGTAGACGAGCTTCGCATGGTTCCGGACGCGGGCGGGGTAGAGCTCGCCGGGCCGGACGCTGCCGTCGGGGAGGACGGCGTACTCGATCACGACGGCTATGCGGTCGCCGTCGGGGAGGAGCGAGGAGACCCCCTTGCTCAGCTCGTCGGGGAGCATGGGGTAGGTGACGACGCCGGTGTAGACCGAGAAGCCGTTGTGGGAGGCGTGCCGGTCGGTCGCGGACCCCTTCTCGACGAAGAGGTCGACGTCGGCGATGGCGACCCGGCACCGGATCTCGCCGTCGGCCCCGGGCTCGCAGTACTCGATCTGGTCGAGGTCCATGGAGTCCCAGTTGTCGATCGAGGACCAGAGGAGCTTCGTGCAGTCGCGGGCGCCGGTCCGGCCGGGCGGGAGTGCGTCGTCCGGGACGGCCGCGACCTCGGCGATGACGGCACGGGGAAAGTGGGACTCGAAGCCGTACTGCTGCATGGCGTGGGTCGCGATCGCGGGAAGGTCGACCGACTGCTGGCCGTTCATGGTGATTGATACGGGAACCGTCAACCATAAAAATGGCTCGGGTCGGCCGGCCGATCGGGCGGACGGTTTATCTATGCCGACGGTTGAAAGAAGCCGCATGGAACTGCAAGAGAAGATACTGGACGTGATCCGCGGCACGCACGTCGCGGCCCTGGCCACGGTCGGGGAGCGCGGCGCACCGGTCGTCCGGCACATGATGCTGACCGGGCTCGACGACCTGAAGCTCGTGGGCGGGGCCCGCGCCGACTCGGACACGGCGGCCCAGCTCCGGCGGACGCCGTACGCGTCGATCGCGATCTGGTCGGAGAAGGAGTTCACGGACCCGTACGTGCAGATGCAGGTGCTCGGCGGGGTGCACGAGGACCGCGAGACGAAGCTGGCGTACTGGGACCCGATATGGGCGCAGTACTTCGGCTCGGTCGAGAACCCCGAGTTCGTGGTGCTCCTCTTCCGGCCGGAGTCGATCGAGTACTACGACCCGAAGGCCTTGGTCACGCCCGAGGTCTGGCGGCGGGGGTAGAAGCGCCGGCGAGGAGTCGCGCTCTGCCCGAGGGGGGGGTGAAACCCCCACGAGTCGGGGTGGAACCGTGTGTGCGGGAATGCCCCCGGTGATTCGGCCGGCCGACGGTCGCCTCGACGACGGCGGTCTCGTCGGATATCACCTCAGCAATTCGTCCACGGCCCTCAGCTGCTTCCGGATCTCGAGCCCCTGCGGGCAGCGCTCCTCGCACTGACCGCACTCGGTGCAGTTCGCCGCGGCCCCGCCGAAGCGGGCGAAGAGGTGGTACCGCGACCGCGCGGCTGCCGGGTCGCCGTAGACGTGGGCCTCGTTGTACAGGGAGAAGCACTCGGGGATGTCCACGCCGGACGGGCAGGGCTGGCAGTACCCGCAGCGCGTGCAGCCGATCGCCGTCCGGCCCCGGTAGAGCTCCCGGACGTCGTCGTAGATCGCCCGCTCGGCCGGCGAGAGCGCGTTCGGCCGGGCCCGGTCCGCGTACGCGAGGTTCTCGCGGAGCTGCTCCATCGTACTCATCCCCGAGAGCACGACCGTCACCTCGGGCTGGTCCCAGAGCCAGTCGAGGCCCCACTCGGCCGGCGTCCGCTCGGCCCCCGCCGAGGCCCAGAGCTCGGCAGCGCCGGGAATCGGCCGGGCGAGCGCCCCGCCCCGCAGCGGCTCCATGACCACGACCCCGAGCCCGGAGTCGGCCGCGTACCGGACGGCCTCGGCCCCGCCCTGGTAATGGACATCCATGTAGTTGTACTGGACCTGGGCAAAGGTCCAGTCGTACGCGTCGACGATCGGCGTGAAGGCCGAAAAGTCGTCGTGGAACGAGAAGCCGGCGTGCCGGATGCGGCCGTCGGCGAGGGCGTCGTCGAGAAACTCGAGGACCCCGAGCGCCTGCATCCGCTCCCAGCTCTCCCCGTTCAGCCCGTGGAGGAGGTAGAGGTCGATGACGTCGGTCCGGAGCCGCGTTCGCTGCTCGTCGATGTACCGGTCCATCGCCTCGGGCTCCTGCACGAAGAAGACCGGGAGCTTGGTCGCGAGGTGGACCCGCTCGCGGTACCCGTCCCCGAGAGCCTCGCCCAGGAACGGCTCGCTCTCGCCCTCGTGATAGACGTACGCCGTATCGACGTAGTTGACGCCGGAGTCGATCGCGTGCCGCACCATCGCCGTCGCCGCCGGCCGGTCGATCCGGCCGTCGGGCGCCTGCGGGAGGCGCATGGCCCCGAAGCCCAGCACCGAGAGCGGGGCCTCGACCCCGGGCATCCGCCGGTACTGCATCAGCCCTCGCGCTCCTCCATGAGGCGGCGGCCGTCCGACCACGCCCGGCCCCGCTCGCGCCCGAGCGAGCGGTACAGGTTGTCCGGCATGGTCAGCAGGAGCGGGTCGACCGCGTCCATATCGAGCCGGCCGTCCCGGAGCACCGCCGGGTCCGCGTACGCCGCCACGATCTCGCCGACCACCAGGTCGTGCGACGGCAGGGAGACGACCTCCGCCACCCGGCACTCCATCGCTACCGGCGCGTCCGCGACCATCGGCGCGGTCCCGAGTTCGCCGTACACGACCTCGAAGACTCCCGACTTGTCCGCGACCGCCCCCGAGACGAGGCCGCAGTAGTCGGTCGCCTCGAGCTGGTCCGCGGATGGCACGCAGACCGAGAAGGTGCCCGTCTCCCGGATCGCGGCCGGCGTCGCGTGCGCCCGGTTGATGCCGCAGCAGAGCATGGGCGGCGCGAGGTTCGCGCGGCAGACCCAGCCCGCGGGCATGAAGTTCGCCCGGCCGTCGAGCATCGTGCCGATCAGGACCACGGGCATGGGGAGGGAGACGTTCGGCTGGATCCGGACCCGGTCCATTTCAGCCGCCCCACGTATTCCGGTGGACCCGGTCCGGCGTATACCGCTCCTGCGGCGCTGGCCGCTCGGCCGGGTGGCCGAGCACGACGAACCCGACGGGCACAACGCCGCTCGGCAGCCGGCAGTGGCGGCCGAAGCCCGCGACCCGGTCGTCGAGCGGGTATGCCCCGGTCCAGACTGCCCCGAGCCCTAGCGCGTGGGCCGCGAGGAGGAGGTTCTGGATCGCGGCCGAGCAGTCCTGGATCCAGAAGCCCGGGAACGGCAGGGAGCGCGTGTCCGCGCAGACCAGGATGCCGAGCGGCGCTCCCGCCGCCCACGCGGCGTACGGGGAGAACGACGGGATCGCGTCGAGCGCGGCCCGGTCGTCGATCACGACGAACGCCCAGGGCTGTTCGTTCGCAGCCGACGGGGCCTGCATGGCCGCTCGGAGCAGCGTGTCGACCGTCGCGTCGTCGACCGGCTCCTTCGAGAACCGCCGCACGGAGCGGCGGGTCATGATGGCGTCGAGGGTCTCCATGAGAGTCAGGATGGACATGCCCGGTAATAATACCGCGTGCTGGCGAACGCCCGGCTGCCGGGCAAAAAAGGGTTAGGGGACGACCGTGTACGGCCGCATCATCTCGTTGTCCTCGTGGTCGATGATGTGGCAGTGCCAGACGTAGCCCGGCCCGACCGTCGGGTCGAACGTGAACGGCGAGCCGTCCTGCGCGGTCCACCGGGCGCGAATCCGCGTGATCTCGCCGGGATTCATCCGGACCGTGTCCTTCCAGCCCTGTTCGTTCGGGTCAGGGGCCGTCGGGGTGCCGATCAGGTAGTTCGTCACATCGAGCGGCTGGGGCTCGGACGACCAGGGCGGTTGCCCATCGCCGGCGATCGAGAGGCCCGCGTTCAGGGCCGCCCAGTCGGCCGCATACCGATCGGTGTCCATCTTCTGCCGGTTCAGGACTTCGAACTGGATCAGGTGCAGGTGGATCGGGTGCGTATCCATGGTCGGGTTGATGATATCCCACTCCTCGGTCGTTCCGACGGCCGGGTTCTCCGTCACGGGGGCATCGTACGAGAGACCGTTGAGGAAGAGCGCGAGCGGCCCGTTCTCGCCCTGCATCTCCCAGAGGACCTCCTGCCGGGTGTTGGTCGGCGTCAGGATCGGCATCGTGTTGAGGGTCGCCGGGAGCTTCTGCGCCTTGAACCCGAGGTCCTTGGTCACGGTGAACTGCATGACCTGGCCCGTCGTGTTCGGGTCGACGGGGTCGCCGGTCGGGAAGGGCGTGTTCGCGTCGTTCCGGACGATGACTTTCGTCCCGTGCTGCAGCTTCGAGAAGTCCACGAGCACCTCGGCCCGCTCGCCGGGCGCGAGTGTCAGGTTGTTCAGGGTGACGGGCGTCGGCAGGTAGCCGCCGTCGCTCGCGATCTGGACGAGGGGCAGGGTCTCCTTGTGCTTGTTGCTCGGGTTAATGACGTCGAGCGAGAGGTTGTAGAACCGCGCGTTCGAGCCGCCGTACAGGATGAACCTGTACTGGCCACGGTCGACGTTCAGGTTCGGCCAGACCTTGCCGTTCACGATGATGGTGTTGCCGAAGAACTCGGGGTCCCAGTACGGGTGAACGTCGGAGTTGACGCCCTCGGTCGTGAAGAAGAGCGAGCCGTTCGTGTAGAACGTGCGGTCCTGGAGGACCAGCGGGAACTGGTACTTGCCCGACGGGAGCAGGTTCTTCAGGGAGTCGTTCGGGTCGCGCACGAGGTAGCCGCCCGCGAGGCCCGAAGCCACGTTGAGCCGGGTCAGGCCGAGCGCGTGGTCGTGATACCAGAGCGGGGCCGACTGCTGCGTGTTCGGGTAGTAATACACGGCGCTGTTCGGGTCCGTCGGGGCGGCCGTGTTGTAGTCCGGTCCGTGGAGGCCGCCGGCCGTGAACCATGCCCTGGGGTTGCCGTCCGAGGTCGACTGCACCTCGCCGCCATGGAGGTGGGGCACGAGCGGGACCGGGCTCTGGGCCTCCGGAATCACGGGAGTCCAGGGCATCGGCGGCATCACCATGCCCAGGTTCGTCGGATCGGCCCACATGATGGTCGGGTCGACCGGGAACATGTACGGGCCGTTGATGTTGTTGGTGTAGGTAACCGTGAACGGCACGCCGCGGGTGGCCACGAAGGACGGGCCGGGGGTGCTGAAGAAGTTGCTGGTCTTCTGGCCGGTAACCACGTCCGTCACGTTACCGCCGTACGCCCAGACCTTCGTCATCGGGAAGCCCGGAGGCAGCATCTGCTGCTGGATCTCGGACATGGTGACGTGGTACGACTGCCCGGTCACGACGGGAGGGGTCTGACCGCCCTTCTTGTTGCCTTTGGTATCAACCGGTGCAATCGGTTGCGCGGTCGTCTGGGCCACCGGGTCGAAGACCGGCGGCGGTGCGGTCAGCTCGTTGACATACTTCGGGATCGTGTTCGGATCCAGGATGTCGGTCGCTGGCTGCGCAAGCGCGGGCGCCGCGCAGATCGCGAGGGCGAGAAGGGCGAGGAGGGCCAAGGCCACTCCTATCGTCCCCGGGTTCGTCCGGCGGCCCTTCGGGGCCGTCTCAATTGAACGATGATCACGCATAGGTCTTACTCCTCTGGTTCCCGGGGAGAAGCGGGCGACCCGTCCCGGGACGCCAGCCTCCGCTAGCCGGAGACCTGGTTCGCGGCCGTCGCATGCCGCGCATTCATGCACACGACCCCGAGAAGAAGACCGTCGGCGCGCTGTTCCGTGCCCTTAGTCGCCCCCGCAGGACCGCGAGGCCGATCCGCCTCCCGCTCCCCGGGCCGCAGACCGACTGTGGGAGGGGGGATAGAAGCCCCTTCCCATCGACCGTATCAAGACCATTAAGAATAATAAACGTATCGGAGGCGGCCGACCCGACCCGCATACATATAAGGCTGCGGCTCCCCATCTGCCCGCGGTGCATCTTCGATGACGACATTTCAGGAATGCGTGATGCAGCGCTACGCGACCAAGCGGTTCGACGGCCGGGCCGTGCCCGAGGAGACGATCCGGGAGCTCCTCGAGCTTGTTCGGTTCGCCCCCTCGGCCCTCAACCTCCAGCCCTGGCGGATCAAGGTGGTCACGGACCCTGCGACCAAGGAGCGCCTGCTGCCGGCCGCCTTCGACCAGCCGCAGGTGACGACCTGCTCGCACCTCCTCGTCTTCTGCGCCGACCCCGACTACGCCGGGCTGATCCGGAAGCTCGACGGACTGCTCCGGAAGAACGGCGTCCCAGACGAGATGCGCGAGACGGTGATCGGCATGTGCCGCCAGTTCACGGGCCCCATGACTCCCGAGCAGCGCCTCTCCTGGTCCGCGGCCCAGACCTACCTCGCCCTCGGAAACGCCCTGAACGGCGCAAAGGCCCTCGGGCTCGACTCCTGCCCCATGGGCGGGTTCGACCCGGCGGCCGTGAGCACCGTCCTCGGCATCCCCGCTCCGCTCGTGCCGGTCATGCTCTGCCCCGTCGGGTACGCAGCCGACCAGCAGGGGCCCAAGCTCCGGCACTCGCTCGAGGAGCTCCTGCTCTGAGGGGAGCCTATCGCTCCCCCTTGAGCCGACGGTACTCCCGCTCGGCCATCCGCTCGGTGTAGGCCGAGCCGTGGAACGCGCCGATGTAATGGGAGACGATCCCGATGCCCCAGAAGAAGGTCACGAAGATCCACCACGGAAAGCTCCCGGGGCCGGTGGTGAGCCACCAGAGCGCGATCAGGAAGAGGTTCACGAGCACGTACGCGGCGAGGTGGCTGTAGAACCCCACCTTCTGTTTCGCGCTCTCGCGGGCGAGCTGCCGGAGCTCCTCATCGGTCGGCATGGGCAATCCTCACTCGATCATCGGCCGACCGCCGGATAAACGTTTGCGCCGGCAGACGGCAACGCATAAATCGGCGGCGGAGCATTCCCTGCACGTGACCGAGTATCCTCTCGCCTACGGCCGTTCCGCCGCGATCGCCGGCGCTCTCCTCGTTCTCGCCGGATGCGTCGCCCTGATGGGCATCATCTCGGCCGAGACCTTCTATCCCGGCTACAGCACGGCCCGGAACGCAATCAGCGACCTCGGCGCATCGGAGCCGCCGAACAGCGTGATCGTCCAGCCTTCGGCCACGATCTTCAACCTCGTCATGCTCGTAACGGGCCTGTTCGTGGTCGGGGCCGCCGTCGCCCTCGGGCGAGCCGGGTTCGTCTGGACGACCACGGTCCCGCTCGGCCTCTTCGGCCTCGGCGCCTTCCTCGTCGGCGTCTTCCCCGGGAACTACGGTACCATCCACGCTCTCGCGGCGCTCCTCACCTTCGTCGCGGGCGCCGTCTCGGCGATTGCCGCCGCCGCCGTGGTCCGCGGCCCGCTCCGGATCATCGCGCCCGTGCTCGGGGCGGTCTCGCTCCTGACACTCCTGTCGTACTACGTCCTCGGCCCCGCGAGCCCGATGTTCGCCTTCGGCCCGGGCGGGCTCGAGCGGTGGATCGCGTACCCGGTCGTACTCTTCGTGCTCGCGTACGGTGGTTATCTGATGGGCGCCGCCCGCGAACCCCCCGATCTCACCCGCGCCGCTTGACGGCCAAGTCGTAGACTTCCCAGTTCCGCCGCCAGTCTGGGTTCCGGCTCTCGAGCCCCTCGAGGACCCGGCTCCGGATCTCCTGCGTGCTGACCGTCCCGCGGGCGTTCTGCTGGACCTCGCCCGCGATCTCGCGTGCCGCCGCCGGCGACGCCCCCGACTTGACCGCGCTGACCACGATCTTCTCGGGCATGAACTCCTCCGTGCGCCCGTCCCGCTTACTGACATTTGTCATGCGCTGTACCTCACGGGGACGAGAGGGGACAGGGAAAGATAAATGTTCTGCGGGTCGAAGCCCGCGTTCAGCTTTTTAGTATCGCCGGCCAAAGTCGCGGGGCTTGATCCGGCCATCCCGGGTCAGGCTCCTGGGCGGCCGGATCGGGCTCGTGATCTCCATGGCCGCGTCCGTCCCGGGGTCGAAATCGGCGAAGCGCTGGGGATGCGGAACGTGCTGGGGATCGTGGACGGGCGGCGGCAGGGGCCGCTTGGCCACCAGCGGATGGGGGTGCCGGTCGGCGCGAAACCGTTTGGGGCGCAGCCGCGGCCCCTGGTCCGGGCCCGGCGCCGAGTCCGGGATCTTCCCTATGTACTGCGCCGGATGATATCGCTCCGAGGTGATCCGGCGGACACGGTCCGGGCTCGGGCCGGTGGGACCGACGGGAGGGTTGTCCGGCCGATTCCCGGCTGGTCCCTGGTGCGTCGAACGTGGGGTGTGCCTTGGCGACATGCTCCCCACCATGACCTGGTACGGTAAAAATATTTGCCAGCTGTCATGGGTCGAGTTCGGGGTCTCTGGCCCCTGGTGCCGTCGACAGATCGAGGAGCCGGCGGGTGTACGCGTCGAAGTCGTGCCAGATCGAGAGGGCGGCCACGACCTTGCCGTCGCGGACGATCGGGGTCGAGGTGACCAGGGTCGGGTACAACGAGCCGTCGGGGAGCGTGATCTCGATCCGCTCGCCCAGGGCGACGATCTCGCCCCGAAGCGCGCGGGCGTAGGGGAGGGTGCTGCGGCGGATCGGGGCGCCGTCCGCGCCGCGGACGGGGAGACGCTTGAGGAGCTCGTCGAGGGTCTTCCCGACCACGGATGCGCTCGAGAGGAGCGTGGCCGCGCGGTTTACGGCCGCGATCCGGCCTCCTGGCAGGTACAGCACAGCCGGCTCCCGTATGCTCTCGATCACGTCGCGGAGGGCGGGATCGGGGAGCGGCATCTCGACGGGACCGTCCTGCGGGGGGATGACAGGCATGAGCACAGCAAGGGAAATGTTCCCGATCCGATGGAATAAGGCTTTGCCCGGCAACATTGCCGGGCAATACCCGCCCCGGAATCAGGGGAAAAGACCTTGTGCGAGGAGGTGTCAGGACGGACACATGTTCTGCAACCAGTGCGAAGAGACGGCGCGGGGATGCGCCTGCACGGCCCGCGGCGTCTGCGGCAAGGACCCCGAGACCGCGGGGCTCCAGGACGTCCTGATCTGGGTCTGCCGGGGCCTTGCGGCCCGGAACATCGCCGCGACGGGGGGAGGGAAGGGGAATCCCGAGGTCGGTTTGTTCATCGCGGGGGCGCTCTTCGGAACCCTCACCAACGTCGACTTCGACCCCGACCGCATCCGGCGCCTGATCCGCGAGGCGGTCGCCCTCCGCGACCTCCTGCCGCCCGCGGGACCGGACGAGCCCGCGGCGAACGCATGGGCCCCGGCGGACGACGCCGCGATCCGGGCGAAGGCCGACGAGATCGCGGCCGACGCGGCGATCGACGACGACGTCCACTCCCTCCGGACCCTCCTCTTGGCCGGGCTCAAGGGGCTCGCGGCCTACTACTACCACGCGGCCACGCTGGGATATACGGACGAGACCGTGACCGCGTTCCTCGAGCGGGCCCTGGCCGCGGACCTCCGCGACCTCCCGGCCGACGAGCTCGTCGGGCTCGCCATGGAGTGCGGGTCGGTCGGCGTCACGACCCTCGCCCTCCTCGACAAAGCGAACACCGAGACCTTCGGTCACCCCGCGATCACGACCGTCCGGACCACGGTCGGCGACCGGCCCGGGATCCTCGTGACCGGCCATGAGCTCGGCGATCTCAAGCAGCTCCTCGATCAGACCCGCGACAGCGGGATCGACATCTACACCCATGGCGAGATGCTGCCGGCCCACGCCTACCCCGCCTTCAGGGGCTACCCGCAGCTCGTGGGCAACTACGGCGGAGCCTGGTGGAAGCAGGCCGACGAGTTCGCCCGCTTCAACGGTCCGGTCCTGGTCACGACGAACTGTATCGTGCCGCCGCGAGAGGCGTACCGGGACCGGATCTTCACCACCGGACCGGCGGGCTATCCCGGCGTCCCGCACATCGGCATGGCCCGCGACGGCACCAAGGACTTCTCGCCCCTTATCGAGGTGGCGAAGCGGTCCCCGCCGCCGGAGCCGCTTCCCGGATCCGGGCGCGAGCTGACGACGGGGTGCGCCCATCAGGCCGTGGACGCGATCGCGGGCTCGGTGGTCGACGCGATCAAGAGCGGGGCGATCCGCCGGTTCGTCGTCATGGCCGGGTGCGACGGCAGGCAGCCCGAGCGGGAGTATTACACGGAGTTCGCACAGGCCCTGCCGCAGGACACGGTGATCCTGACGGCCGGCTGCGCGAAGTACCGGTACAACGCCCTCGACCTCGGCACGGCCGGCGGTATCCCGCGGGTGATCGACGCGGGCCAATGCAACGACAGTTACTCGCTCGTCGCGATCGCGCAGCAGCTCGCGAACGCCTTCGGGGTCGGGATCAACGACCTGCCGATCTCGTACAACATCGCGTGGTACGAGCAGAAGGCCGTCCTCGTCCTGCTCGCCCTCCTCAGCGTCGGCGTGAAAGACATCACCCTCGGGCCGCGCCTTCCCGGGTTCCTCTCGCCGGGCGTGCTGGACGTGCTCGTGCGGGAGTTCGGCCTAAAGAGGATTGCGACCGTCGGCGAAGACCTCGCCCGGATGGTGCCGTCGGCGGCCGGGGGATAGGCCCCCCTTACTGGGCCAGTATAGCGGGGACCATCACGATCCCGAGGACGATGTTGAGCGCGACGAGCGCGATGGCGATCCCGCCCAGCCACCGGTGGACCCGGCGAGCAGGCTTGCCGATGCCCGGGCTCCGCACGATGGCGAACCCCAGCCCGAGCGTGGCCAGGATCACCGCGATCGTTCCCGCCCCCAGGTACCCGTGGAGCTCCCGGAGGTGGGTGACCTGGGAGAGCTGCACCATGTAGATGCCGATCGCGAGCCCGGCGACGACGGCGAGCGAGCCGAACGTCTGGAGCCGCTGGTGGTTTTTGTACCAGGCGCCGGTCAGGCGGTACCGCATCACGACGAAGCCCGACAGAAGGGCGATGGTCCCCACGGTCATCAGGGCCGCGTGGTATGGCCAGTAGACGGGGATGCCCTGGTCGAACTGGTCGGGGGCAACGCCCATCTCGGTCGCATTGTGGGCAAAGGCGGGGGCGCACGCGAGGAGGCAGAGGAGCAGCGCCGCGAGAGCGGGGCCGGCGGATCGGGGGGAGAGAGAGACCATGTCTATCGTAGACCCCCTGCACGTATGACGGTATATACTCTTTGAGTCGTTGACCGGTGGGATTATGCTCTCCGGGGTCGCTGAACCCGGCATGGCAGACGTGCGCGAGGCGGTCGAGGTGCTCGCGGCCCGGTCGACGGTCGAAGGGGCCGGGGTCCGGCTCCGGCGGGCGTTCGGTTTCGCCGAGGCCCCCCGGTTCGACCCGTTCCTGATGTTCGACGACTTCCGCTCGGAGCGGCCCGAGGACTACCTCGCCGGCTTCCCCTGGCACCCGCACCGCGGCATGGAGACCGTGACGTACATGCTCGAGGGCGCCATCGAGCACGCGGACAGCATGGGCCACGCGGGTACGGTCGGGGCCGGCGGAGTGCAGTGGATGACGGCCGGGTCGGGGATCGTCCACCAGGAGATGCCGAAGCCGGTCGGCGGGCGCATGGGCGGGTTCCAGCTCTGGGCGAACCTGCCGGCCGCGAAGAAGATGATGGACCCGCGATATCAGGAGATCCCGGCGGACGCGATCCCCGTGGTCCGCGAGGAGGGCGCGACGACACGGGTGATCGCGGGGCATCATGCCGGCGTGTACGGGCCGGTGACCGGGATCGAGGTCGAGCCCACCTTCATCGACGTGACGCTCGAGCCCGGCGCGACCTTCGAGCGGCCCGCGCCGTCGGAGCGGACGGGCTTCGCCTATGTCCACGGCGGGACGGTGGCATTCGGCAGGACCGGACAGCTCGTCGGCGACTGTCACGCGGCCCGGTTCGGCGCGGGGGACACGGTCTTCGCCGAGGCCGGACCGAACGGCGGGCGGTTCCTGATCATCGCGGGCCGGCCGATCCACGAGCACGTGGCCTGGCGCGGGCCGGTGGTGATGAACACGGACGAGGAGCTCCGCGAGGCCTTCCGCGAGCTGAAGGAAGGGACGTTCGTGAAGAAACGCGGGTAGCGGCTTCCGCACCGATGGATATCTGGAATCGAGGGGAGTTCAGCCCCGGATACGGAGCGAATCGGCGTCGAGGGTTGAAGAGAGCCTGCGCCTGATGCAGACGCTGGACGATGCATGGAACTCCCAGGACTGAGAGACGTTCGATGGGCGCCACGCGGCCGATGTCGACGTCTTCTGGCCGGGCCAGGAGCAACCGACGCACGGCCGCCCGTCCCACCGGGACGAGGCGATCGCCCTCTTTACATCTTCACCGACAACCGGGTCGGGAACCGGCCGTACAGGGTGCTTTTCGGTCAGGAGGACGGGACATACCCGGTGGCCGGGTTCACGAGGATGTTCCATGGGCCGATGACCCTGCCGGACGATACGGCGGTCCCGCCGAACGGAAGGAGTTCCAGGGTCGAGTTCTGCACGGTCGCCCGCTGGAAGAACAAAGAGATCGTGGTGGAGAAGCTCATCTACGACAGGATCCCCTGATGCAGCAGCTCGGCCTGATGTAGACCGCGGTCACCTTTTTCTTTCGAGCGACCCGCGACGTGGACGTCTTTATCACAGTCCTATCGTCGTTACTCGGCCTCGGGGATGGCACGGCTATCCCCGTTACGCTCACCGCTTTGCCGGCCGATCGCATACGAACCGATACTCTCATCGTCCGGGGGGGTGACTATCGACAATGCGGTTCTACAAGCCCGACTGGATCTGTTTCCCCGTTCTAGTCGCCCGAGCCTCCGCTTACGGATTTGCCCTTGAGATCACGTAGCCATATTGATGTCTAGCAGCGATCTCGGCGATCCGGATAGACGCGAGGTGAGGACAATGGGAAACGAAGATAATGCATCGAAAAGGGCGATTTGGATCGGAGTTCTGCTGGTATCTTTGCTAGTAGTAACCCCCCAATTCGTAGCCCCGCTGGCACTGCCAGCCGGTGGAGTCCAGACCCCTATGCCGACCTCGCTCGTCGAGCCGGCCACCTGGCCATATGCATTTGGTGCACTTGTCTGTCACCAGTGGCCGGACCGGTCGTTCGCCCTCGTAGGTAACCAGTTACCGGTCTGCGAGCGCTGCCTCGCGGTTGAACTCGGTATGACGGCTGCGTTCGGTGCGGCAGTCGTAGTCCGGCCTCCGAGCGGTTTCTTCCCGTCGCTCGGTGCGTTCCTGCCGCGCCGGTTTCGTTCTCCGTCCTCCGTTCTCGCTGTGGGGCTGGGGTTGATGTTCCCGATGGTGCTCGATGGCGGCCTCCAGATTGTAACCGCGTACGTTTCGGCCACGCCGCAACGAGTTGCAACAGGGTTTCTGTACGGTATCGGGCAGGCCGGCATCGTTATCGGTCTCGTGGCCTTTGCCCTTGCCCTCCGGCCCGACGCGGGATGAGAGCTGGTCCAATCGATTGCCGGCGATAAAACCGAAACGTCTATCGGCTCGCTTACGAATCGACTATCATGAGATTCCGAGTTCTTGCTCTTCTCGCCGTCTTCGCGTTCGTCCTCTTCGCGGCCGGGTGTTGCTCATCAACGTCGTCATCCGGCTCCACGTACTCGACCATCGCCACCTCCTCCGGCTCCTCCTCGGCACCCGTAAAGACGGCGGCCACGACCACTGCTCCGAAGTTAGAAGTGTCAGTCGCGAGTGTATCGGGCTATTCGACCGGTAATCAATATATGACGCCGAAACCTGGGTACGAGTTCGTGGTAGCTGACTTCGCGGTGAAGAACAACGGCTATCCAAGCGGATACTCATTCAATCCATATAACGTCAAGCTCCAGGATCCCGACGGCTACTCATACAGTTATAGCTGGTACTCGGCAAACGTACCTGGATATTTCGATATGACGACGATTGCCCAGGGGGAAACGGCGCGTGGGAAGTTGGTATTCGAAGTCCCGCCGAAGCCGGCCGGAACCGTTTGGAAGGTCACAGTCAGCTGACTTGGAACCATCACTCCTTCGTTTTTCATGCAGCGATCGAGGACTCGGACCCCTCGTTTGAAACAAATCATAAGACCTATCGTCTCACCCCGCGACTCTCCATCGGTGATGCAATAATGCAGGAGAGTCCCGTCGAGGTTTTGAAATTGAGATTCGCCAAGGGCGAGATCACGTATGCGGAGTATAAGGAAATGCTTGCCGCACTCGTACCCCAGACGGCTCCGTCGGCAAGTGCCGTCGCCCCTCCCACTCCCGTGGCGACTCAGAGCCCGTTCTCTCAGGCCGCGGCCCCACCTTCCTCGTATAAGGATACGGTCTATATCCCTCCCGTCTCTCGACCTGAGCACACATCTCCTCCTATGTGGACGGCCGCTCCGGTAGCCTACTCATCGAACGTATTGTTAATCCTGCTCCTTTTAGCGATGATTCCAGCGATATTCCTGTTCCCGTTGTCGCTTCTCATCCTGATCGCGAGCGCTGTCGCAGTCTACTATGATGCCAAATCCCTCGGAGCGGGGGGGGGCCAGAAGGAGACGATGAACTCACTGACATGGAGTCCATTCTCATGGGCGGCCCTCGTCCTCTTGCTCTGGATCATCGGAATGCCACTTTACCTGATTCGCCGAAGGGAAATATTCGATCAGGCTTCGGCGACGGAGTTCCCTGTAACCCAAGGATCGGGCGGTGTCGGCAAAATCGTCGTACTGCTAATCATCGGAGTCCTCGCTTTGATGCTCCTCCTCATCATATCCGCAGTTATCGCGGCGTTTGTCTTTGGGATGGGTTCAAGTATGTAAGAAAAAGGCATTGCACGATCAACCGATAAGCGATGCAATCTTCGCTCTGCGAGACAAAGCTCTAAGACACAGGGGAAATCAAACCGCTCTGGGGGATGTAGATTTATTCGCACCCCTTTTCTTCAGTTTATCAGTCGCGTTTCGTTATCAACGCAATTTCGTGTAATACCGCATTTTCCGAACCAATTACTCTCTCGGTATTCTTGCAAGACTCAAAGCGCTTCGGCCCGTCAGATACAGGGTGAACAGAGGAGGAATGAACCAAAATATCGCAATGGTTGACAACGGAATTTTCGTCCCTTTTTTCCTTCGAGCGACCCGCGACGCCCCCCTGGACGGAGTACGCCATCCGTATCCCCCGGCGCGAACGCGTCGGCCGTCTCCGGGACGGCCTGAGACGTAACACGCTCAACGCGCATGATTCCGCCCGGAGAGAATGACGAACGTCGTCGTGAAAGCACGCGTACGTCTTTATAGGGTCGCAGCCTCATGGCGGGCAGAGGCAGCACCATGAAAGGTCTGGCAATGTTACGGATCGGAGAGATCGGGTGGATCGAGAAGGACCGGCCGGCCTGCGGCCCGCTGGACGCCATCTGCCGCCCGCTGGCCCTGGCGCCCTGCACCTCCGATATCCACACCGTCTGGGAGGGGGCCATCGGCGACCGGCACGATATGATCCTCGGCCACGAGGCCCTCGGGATCGTCGACGAGGTCGGGGACCTGGTCAAGGACTTCAAGCCCGGGGACCGGGTCATCGTCCCGGCCATCACCCCCGACTGGGGCGAGGAGGCCGAGCAGCGCGGGTACCCCTCGCAGACCACGGGCCCGCTCGGCGGCTGGAAGTTCTCGAACTTCAAGGACGGCGTCTTCGGCGAGTACTTCCACGTGAACCAGGCGGACTACAACCTCGCCCACCTGCCCCCGGAGATCTCCCTCGAGGCCGGGGTGATGCTCCCGGACATGCTCAGCACCGGATTCATGGGCGCCGAGAACGCGAATATCCCGATCGGCGGCTCGGTCGCCGTCTTCGGCATCGGCCCCGTCGGCCTCTGCGGCATCGCCGGCGCGAAACTGCGCGGCGCCGGGCGGATCTTCGCGGTCGGCACCCGGAAGAAGCCCGTCGAGATCGCGAAGAAATACGGCGCGACCGACATCATCAGCTACAAGGAGGGGAACACGGCCGAGCAGATCCTGGCAAAGACCGGCGGGAAGGGCGTCGACGCCGTCATCGTCTCCGGCGGCGGCCCGGACATCCTGATCGACGCGTTCAACGTGGCCAAGGCCGGGTCGTTCATCTCGAACAACAACTACTTCGGCAAGGGCATGACCGACCAGGACTGGATCCCGATCCCCCGCGTCGGCTGGGGCGTGGGCATGGCGAGCAAGCAGCTCATGACCGGGCTCTGCCCCGGCGGCCGCGTGCGCATGGAGCGGCTGGCCGAGGTGGTGGTGAACAAGCGCATGGACCCGTCGCTGATGGCGACGCACGTCTTCAAAGGGTTCGACACGATCGAGGAGGCGCTCCTGATGATGCGGGAGAAGTCCCCGGACCTGATCAAGCCCGTGGTCATCTGCGAGTAGACCGGCGAACCTCACTTTTTCCATACCCGCCGACACGGCCGGGTGACGGCGAACACGAGGAAGGCCGCGATCGGGGCCGCCGGCACGGATAGTGGTTGCCCGACCGGTCCTCTCCCGTGGTCGCGCTCTGGGAGAACGCTTCGGCACCACAACATTCAACCTCCCGCTCGCTGAATTGACTGGTCAGTCTAGATTGAATAGTCTAGAGGGGCGATGTGACGCAGATGCAATACCGGCACGTGCCGAAGAACGGCGATCAGCTCTCCGCCCTGGGGTTCGGCGCGATGCGCCTCCCGATGCGGATGGGAAGGATAGACGAGGAGCGAGCCACCAGGCAGATCCGCGAGGCCATCGAGCGCGGCGTCAACTACATCGATACCGCCGTCCCGTATCACGGCGGCGAGAGCGAGCGGTTCCTCGGACGGGCCCTGCAGGACGGCTACCGGGAGCGGGTGAACCTCGCGACCAAGCTGCCTCCCTGGAGCGTGAAGAGGCGGGAGGATATGGACCGGATCCTCGAGATCCAGCTCAAGAAGCTCCGGACCGATCGGATCGATTACTACCTCCTCCACTCGCTCGAGGCCGGCAGCTGGAAGCGGCTGCAGGACCTGGGCGTCCTGGAGTTCCTGGACGCTGCGGCGGCGTCCGGGAAGATCCGCAACGCCGGGTTCTCGTTCCACGGCGATATCCGGACCTTCAGGGAGATCATCGAGGCGTACGACTGGACGTTCTGCCAGATCCAGTACAACTTCCTCGACACGACCAACCAGGCGGGGACCGAGGGCCTCCGCTATGCGGCCGCAAACCGGGTCGCCGTGATGGTCATGGAACCGCTGCGCGGCGGGATGCTCGCCGCGAACCTCCCCGCCGAGGCCGAGCGGCTCTACCGCCAGTCCGGCCTCGACCGTTCCCCGGCCGAGTGGGCGCTCCGCTGGGTCTGGAACCATCCCGAGGTGACCGTCGTCCTCTCCGGGATGAACGACGAGCGCCACATCGCGGAGAACCTCGCGACCTGCGAGGATGCCCTGCCCGGGTCCATGACAGCCGACGAGCTGGCCACGGTCGACGCGGTGGCGGACGCGTACCGGCGGCTGATGAAGGTCGGGTGCACGGGCTGCGCCTACTGCATGCCCTGCCCGGCCGGCGTGAACATCCCGCAGTGCTTCTCCCTGTACAACACCCATGCCATGGCATCCCGCCGGGCGGACCGCTTCATGGCCCGCGGCATGTACGGCATGAACCTGATGGGCGGGATGGCCGGGGAGCGGGCCGATGCGTCCCTCTGCCGCGACTGCGGACGGTGCGCGAAGGCCTGCCCCCAGCGGATCGCGATCCCGAGCGAGCTGAAGAAGGTTGGCCGCACCCTCGGCGGGCTGCAGACAAAGGCACTCCTTCCGCTGGCCCGAGTGCTCTTCTCCACCGAGGTCAAAGAGTGAGGGCGGGGGCCGGGCTACGGAGTATCCCTTATCGGACCCGGGCGCAGATGCTGCACCGAGGGGGGAGCCGGGCGGCACCATGAGGCGTCGGGTGATCGGGGAGTGCCCGGATTCGGGGCGGATCCGGGGAAACCGGGAGAAGATCCTCGAGACCGCCCTCCGGCTCTTCTCCTGCCAGGGCGTGAGTGCGACCCCCACCGCGCAGATCAGCCGGGAGGCCGGGGTCTCGACCGGGACCCTCTTCCACTACTTCCCCGAGAAAAGCCGCCTCGTCGTCGAACTGCACGTCGCGATCAAGCGGGAGATCGGCGAGGAGCTCCGCCGCGACGACGACCCGGCGCTGCCGATCCGCGAGCGCTTCGAACGGTGCCTGCGGAAGTACGTGGCCTGGGGGATCGCGCACCCGGAGAAGATCCATCTCCTCGACCAGGTCGATTATCTTCCCGATATCGGGGAGGAGTTGAAGGACCACGAGACCGACGAGGAGCACGTCTGGATGCTCGAGCTCGTCGGGATGGCCGTCCGCGAGGGCGTCCTCCCCGACCTGCCGCTCCCGTTCCTCGGCGTGATGATCATCCGGGTGCTGAACGGCATCATTGCCATCATCGAGGCAGGTAAGACCGGCATGTCGGAGGACGAGATCGTCGAGCATGGCCTCGCCATGCTCTTCTCGGCCTGATCGCGCGAGACACCCGGGATCCGTCCCGCTCTTCACATCTTCAGGAGGGCTCTGTCTATCTCGAAGAGCGGGCAGCCCCGCTCGTTCCACCACGTGCACGCCGGGCAGGCGGCGTGGTCGCGCGTGCACCGCCGGCTGACGGACTCCATGGGACAGTCGTCCCGTTTCGCGCAACCCCAGCAGCAGGTCCCGGTCGACCGGCCGAAGATGAAGTCGAGATTCAGGTACGCGCGGGGAGCGGGCGTTCGCGGCGCTGCCACGACTCAGACCTCCGCACGGACGAACGTGAGGAGACTGCTGACCCGCCGGCCCGCGTTCTTCCCGTGGTAATACATCCTCCCGTACTCGCTGCTCGAAACGACCGTGACGCCGGAGAAGCCGAGCCGGGCCAGGAACGGTTCGACCTCGCCATCGGCAAACCCCGAGAGGATCGGCTCGCCTCGCTCGACCGTGTAGGCCAGGATGTTCCGCGCGCCTTCCTTCTCCAGGGTCCCGTCCGCAAGGGAGTGCGGGACGCAGTCGAAGAGGAGGGAACTGTCCGCCGGGGCGTGCCGGGCGATGCCGTCGAAGAGCCGCTCGACCGCGTCCCGCGGAAGATACATCACGAGGCCCTCGAGCACGAAGAGGGTGGAGAGGTCCGCGGTGAACCCGGCGCGCGCCATGCCATCCCAGGGGTCCTCGTGCTCCAGGTCGAGCGGGACGGCCGTGACATGATCGGGCGTCGCTCCCAGAACCCGGGTCAGGACGTCGGCCTTCCTCTCCAGGATCGCCGGGCGGTCGACCTCGAAGACCCGCACGGAGTCCTTCACGGCATCGATGCGGTACGCCCGCGTGTCGTAGCCGGCCCCGAGGACGACCATCTGGTGGACGCCGTCGCGTGCGGCCCGCTCGGCCGCATCGTCGAAGTACCGGACCCGGGCGCGAATGGAGTTGCTCCAGCCCGGCGTCGTCCGCTCGAGCTCCTCGACCATCGCCCTAGTCTCCGCCGGGTGGTCTCGCGCCCACGCGATCTTTCTGGGATCGATGAAATGGACCGCCAGCGGATCGAAGAAGATCCGCTCATCCGCAGGCAGGTTCGACTCGGCATACCGCTGCAGCGCGATCCCTTCGGCCATCTCTCTCGGGCCTTCGAGGGCCCGTCTTGCTCTCTCAATGTCGTTCATGGTGACATCTCTCCTCTTCACATACTCTCATGATAACAAACATACTCTAAAGAATGTTAAATACGCATCGGTTTGAATCACCGGGCAATCTTCAATTAGGCTCCCCGACAGAAGGTAGATGAGAGATGCCGAGGGTCGTCCCCGAGTACAGAGAAGATGCCAAGCGTCGGATCATCGAGGCCGCCATGGACGTGATCGCGGAGCGCGGCAGCGAGCGGATGCGGATCGACGACGTGGCGAAGAAGCTCGGCGTGACCAAGGGCGCGATCTACTGGTATTTCAAGTCCAAGGAGGACCTGATCAGCGCGGTGCTCGACCGGATCCGAAGCGACGTGCAGAAGGTCGAGTTCGATTCGTACTTCAACCGTTCGTTCGAGGAGACGCTGATGCAGATGTTCGACCGGTACGCGTTGACCGACGACCGGCAGCGGGCCATCTTCTTCGAGGCGTTCGCCCTCGCGACCCGGAATACCGAGGTCCGGCACGCCACGAGGGAGTACTACGAGGGTCTGGCCGGGACGTTCGAGACTGTCATCAAAAAAGAGAAGCGACAGCATTTTCTGCAGACGCAGGCCGACGACAGGACGCTCGCCCTCCTGATGGTCGCCCTCTACTCCGGGCTCCAGAACTACCTCCTGGTCTGGATGCACCAGAAGGAGATCCGGGACCTCTGGCTCGAAGGGATCAAGATCCTGCTCAAACCCTCGGAGGTCCGGAGTTACGGTGAGGAGAAGCCATAGCCCTCCCGTTCCGGCGATCGGAGAGGCGTTCGCCTGTGGCGCGGCCGGAGGGCCGTTCGGGACACCGCACCGCGAGGCCGACCCGTACCTCTTATCGGAGGCTGGACCAGTACTGAAGCATCCCACCGATGTCGTTCTCTAGCATCGCCCGCCCGTACCTGGTCTCGCTCGCCGGGCTCTTCTTCATGGGCCTCGGCATCAGCCTGGTCACGAGATCGTACCTGGGAACGCCCCCGATCTCGAGCGTACCCTACGTGCTGAGCCAGCTCGTGCCCGTCACCTTCGGCGAGTTCGCATTCCTCCTCGGAGTCCTGTTCCTCCTCCTGCAGCTCCTGATCCTGGGCCGGGACTTTCCCCGAGCGCAGTTCCTGCAGGTCTTCGTGGGGCTCTTCCTCGGCGTCTTCATCGACCTGGGGATGGTCATCTCGAGTTTCGCGGTCCCGGTGCGGTTTCCCGAGGAGATCCTGACACTCGTCCTCGGGTGCGGCATTCTCGCCCTCGGGGTCTACATGACCGTCTCGGCCAACACCTTTCTCCACCCGGCGGACGCCCTTGTCCGGCTGCTCGCGACGAGGAGCGGGCGGCGGTTCGGCACCGTGAAGATCTGCTTCGACTCCTCGCTCTGCTGCATCGCGGCGCTCATCTCGCTCTCCGCGTTCGGGACGGTGAAAGGGCTCGGCGCAGGGACCATCATCTCCGCGTTCCTCGTGGGATTCATGGTCACGGTGATCGGTTCCGTTCTCCTCCGCCTGCGACGGGGCGGGCCGTCGTCCGCTCTGTAGCCGATCCCGTGCCCGCAGCGCCGGCTGTTCCAGAGATCGAGAGGTATCGAATTCCCGCTCCCCACCGGGCCGCGGGATACAAGCGAACGAACGGCCCCGCCGGCGGCACGGGCCCGTAGGCCCGGCTCCCGGGCTTCCCGGTCGCAGCCGGCGCGATCGCGGTGCGCGGCACCGCTGCCGGTCCGCGCAATCCCGAGCGCGTCCCGAGGTAGGACGCGACGCAGCCGGCCAGGCGCATTGCCGGGGGGACTCGCATGCGTGGATCCTCTCGGACGGGGTATTTACCGATGCTGCTTTGAGTGTTCGACCGCCCCCCTTACGCGGCCGGGAGCGCGAAGAAGAAGGTCGAGCCCTCGCCCGGCGTCGACGCCACCCGGACCGTCCCTCCGTGCCGGTCGACGATCTTTTTGACGAGCGCGAGCCCGATCCCGGTCCCCTCGTACTCGTCGTGGGTATGGAGCCGGCGGAACATCTCGAAGATCCTCTCGAAGTACTCCGCTTCGATCCCGATCCCGTTGTCTTTGACCGCGAACTCGACCATCGGCCCCGCCCGATACGCAAAGACCTCGATCTCGGGCTGCACGCCGTCGCGGCGGTACTTGATCGCGTTCCCGATCAGGTTGGTAAAGACCTGCTCCAGCTGGGCCGCATCGGCCAGCACGACGGGCAGGTCGCCGACCGTCACCGTCGCACCGGCCTCCCGGAGCGAGGTCTCCAGCGACCGCACCGCATCGGCCGCGACGACGGCCGCGTCCGTCGGCTCGAGAGGTTTCGCCTGCGTCTCGACCCGCGAGACCTCGAGCAGGTCCCGGATCAGGGTCTGCATCCGGTTCCCGCTCTCGACGATGAACCCGATGTAGTCGTCCGCGTCCTGGCCGAGCTTCCCTTTATAGCGCCGCTCGAGGAGCTGGCTGAAGCTGACGATGCTGCGGAGCGGCTCCTGCAGGTCGTGGCTCGCCACGTACGCGAACCGCTGCAGCTCCTTGTTCGACCGCCTGAGCGCCGCTTCGGCCTTCTTCCGCTCGTCGATATCGAAGAGGAAGCCCGCGAGCGCGATCACGCGCCCCGTCTCGTCGCGCTCGGCGGAGGTGCTAATCGCATGAACCCAGCGCCACCCGCCGTCCCGGGCCCGGACCCTGAACTCCACCTCGGTCCGCACGGACTCGGCCCTGACG
>JBDKUZ010000115.1:0-5373 GCA_039679395.1 Methanospirillum sp.
TCGAGTAGTGCTCGAGGATGACGCCGGCGAGGCCCTTCCCGGTCACCATCCCGATGCGGCCGCACATCTGCTGGATGACGATCATGAACGGCGAGGAGAACCAGACCAGCCAGAGCTGGCTGTACCCGAAGATCGCGCCCGTCTGCGAGTACGTCGCGACGCCGGACGGGTCGTCGTCGGCCGCGCCGGTGACGAAGCCCGGGCCGATCCTCTTGAGGGCTCTCGTCAGGTAATTCGATCTCTTCTCCACCCTGTCTCCTCGCTCGCACCCGCGGACGCGCCCGGCGCGCCCCGCCGGGGAGCGATGGAGTATACAGAGCGACAACGGCAATAAACTATACTGACCCGGCCCCGGGCGTGCGGCGAGCCGGTCGCGGGGCCGTCCGCCGACGATCTCCCGCACCTCTGGTAACCTCATGGTGGTGGTTAATACATCGGGACCGACCTGATCTGATCATGTACACCCGGCCGGCCTCGGCCCTCGACCTCTTCACGGACTCGGTCCGGCGCATGGGCGACGCGACCATCTGCGCGGTGATGGCGTTCGACCGACGCCTCGACCCCGCTCGGCTCGAAGAGGCCGCAGAGGCCTGCCAGCGCGCGCACCCGATCCTCCACAGCCGGCTCGTCCGGGGGAGCGGCCCGGCGCACTGGGAGCTCGTCGAGCCCGCGCGTCTCACCGTGCGGCCGGAGGCCTGCGCCGAGGACTATCACCCGTCGGTCCTCGGGCCCGTCGACCCGTACGGGCCGGTGCAATTCCGCGTGCGCCTGCTGCGGCGGCCGTCGGGGGACGTCGTGGTCGTCAACCTCGCCCACGCGGCCGCCGACGCGTTCGGCCTCGGTGTTCTCGCGGCGCAGCTGCTGGAGGAGTACGGGTCGCCGGGCAGCGTCTCCCCCGCCGACGGGGGCATCCCCGAACGCGACACGCTCTGGACGCGCGGCCTCGACCCGGGGGCGCCCGTGCCGTCCGCGATGCGGATGATCGACCCCCTCTGGCCCGACCCGTTCGGGACGTCGCCGGAGCCCTCGTCGTTCCACCGGGAGCGGATCGGCCCCGGGGAGCTCGAGGCGATCCGCGCGAGCGTCCGGGCGCTCGGCGGCACGGTCAACGATGCGGTGATGGCGGCCTACTACCTCGCCATGAGCGACCTGACGGGCCACGTCGGGCCGATGGCCGTCTTCTTCCCCGTCAACCTCCGCCAGCACCTCGCCGACGGCTCCCGCGTGATGAGCAACCAGGCCACCAACGTCAGCGTCACCCTCGAGCGCACGGCGGGCGAGGGGATGGCCGAGATCCTCCCCCGCCTTATCGAGGCGACGGCCGCGCTCAAGGCCGGGCGGATCGGGATCGCCGAGCAGGTCGAGATGGACGCGAACTGCGACCCGGAGGGGAGAAGCATACAGGAGATGGTCGAGCAGATGGCGGCCCTGCATGAGACCGGCCTCGCGGACATCTTCGTCTCGAACCCCGGGCCGCTCGCGCTCCCCGAGCTCGACGGGCTCGCCGACGCGTACCTCTGCTACCCGGGGGGGTACATGCCCACGACCTGTTTCGTCACGAGCACGTTCCGGGGCCGGATGACGATCACCATGGGCTACCAGGAGAGCGAGCGGCCGAGGGAGGGGACGCGGACGGCGATGCGTCTCTTCCGCTGTCACCTCCTCTCGCTCGCGGACGGGCGCTGACCGCGTGCGGAAAGACGGAGAAGGTCGGATCGGTCCCCGGCGTCACCGGGGGGATGGGCGGTCCATCATCCGGTCCGCGAGCTGTACGACGTCGCAGCACTCGACGGGCGAGCCAACCGCCTCGCGGACGTCGTCCAGGTTCCGCCGGCAGAACGGGCAGGTCGAGGCGATGAGATCGGCGTGCATCCCGTCTGCCGCGGCCACTTTCCTCCGCGCGATCGCGAGGGCGAGGTCCGGGTCCTCCGCCTTGACGCCGCCACCGGCGCCGCAGCAGACCTGATGCTCCCGGTTTCTCTCGAACTCCACCACCTCGACCCCGGGCATGGCGGCGAGCACCTCCCGCGGGGCCTCGAAGACCCAGTCCCGTCCGAGCCGGTGCATCAGCTGCCGGCCGCCGTGGCAGGGATCGTGGTACGCGACCCGCAGGGTCCGGCCCGGGCCGAACCGGATGGTCCCGTCCCGGACCAGGTCCCGCAGGAAGACGGAGAAGGGGACGACCCGGAAGGGGAGCTCCCGCCCGTACACCCGGGGCCAGTCGATGGCGATGGTCTTCAGGCAGCCGGCGCAGAGGACGAGCAGGGTCTCGACGCCCCGCTCCCGGAGGTCGTCGATCATGGCAACGATGGTCTCGCCGTAGGTCTTCCACGAACCGGTCCGGAAGAGGAACGAGCCGCAGCACGATTCCTTCTTCCCGAGCATGCAGAACCCGGTCCCCGACCGCTCGAGGACCCGGAGGGCCGCGAGCCCGATCTCCGGCTGCCGGAACGCGCTCGTGCACCCGGCAAAGAAGCCGATGGGAGCGGCGTCGGCGATCCGCGTGCCCGCGGGGATCCATCCGGCCCGCTCGCCCCGGCTCCGGCCGAACGGGTTCCGCCCTTCGAGGACCGTCCCGGCGATCCGCTCCACCTCCGCGTCGCAGAACCCCATCTCCCGGCCCGCGCCCCTCATGGACTCCCAGAGGGGCGCGAGGGAGATCCCCGATTCGCAGACGACGGAGCACGCGCCGCAGGACGTGCAGCGGTACAGGCTCGAGAAGAGGGCGAGCCGGTCGGACTCGGACGACGGCCTCCTCGCGAGGCGGGAGAGGAGCCGGGTAGACGGGGCTCCGAGCCGCCGCCAGCCCGCGATCCGCTCCATGGCCCCGTCGGGATAGCCGGCGCCGACCACCGGGCAGGCCCCGACGCATTCCTGGCACCGGGTGCAGGCGTCGAGTTCCAGCATCTGGAGCGGCGAGAACCACTGCGACCGGACGTCCGGGAACCGGTCCATCTCACTCGCCTCCCCGTCGGGCGAGCAGGAGGAGCGGCGAGGCGACGATGTGCCGGAACCGGGTCCAGGGGATCATCATCACGAAGAGCAGGAAGACGGCGTAGGCGTGGATCGAGAGGATCTGCAGCGCGAGGCTCCAGTTCTTTATCGCCGGGCCCACGAGGAGATCGTACCCGCTGAACCATTCCGCGACCATCCCGGCGGTCGCGATCGCGAAGACGGTCCCCACGAGCAGGAAGTCCGAGAGCCGGGTCCGCCGCCGGACGTCGGGGACCACGAGCCGGCGTCCGAGCGCGATCCCGGACGCCGCGACCAGCACGTACCCCGCGAGGGAGTACGGGAGCGTCAGCTCTTTCACGTACCGGGCGAACGTCCCCCCGGCGCCGGCCGGATCGAGGGACGCGAGCGCGAGGGCGGCGAGGGAGAGGAACACGAACCCGCCGAAGACGACGAAGACCCAGAACATGGCCATGTGCATGGCCCAGCGGCGCGGGCTCCGCTGCCAGACCCGGCGGAAGAGGAGAACGTCGAGGACCAGTGTGCGGAGAAACGCCGCGCCTCCGTCGCGGAACGCTTCGCGCGCCCACACGCCGAGAAACCGGCCGAGTCTTCCCAGCCCCCACCCCGAGACGAGGCCGACCAGGCCGATGACGCAGACGGCCGACGTGGCGGCGGGAAGGACCCAGGGGACCAGGCCGGGAATGAAACCGTGGACGGACATCCGATACCCGTATAGGAATTGTTGTTCCCAAGGTATCTATCATTCCTGCCAGTGGAGCCACCCCCGGATCGGTCCTCAACCACCTTGTGCCCGGCAACACGTCGCGGGCGCACCTCATGCAAACGAAGCGGAACTTCACGGGAGAGGTGATCGTCGGCCGGGACCTCCTGCAGCTCGGCATCGGGAAGGCATAAGGGACGTGAGCCGCGAGCGGGGCCCGGTTGAGGGGTCCGACCTTCTCGGATCTTTCCGGGATCGTACGGATGGAGCGCCGTGGGAGCGTGTTCGGCAGAAGGATCTGACTTTGTGAAAAACGGGGCCCCGGGAGGGGTTTCTGCGGCTATGGTTTGGAAATGGCTGACGATCCGGAGACGGATCGCCGGCCGTAATGTAAATCCAACCATCAATTTCGTCTCCTTCCTCCAACCACCCAATGACCGTATCGTGTTTAGCCACTTCCAAGGTCTTGGTTGGTATTAGTGTCGTGGTACTATCATCGAGGAGATCGAGCACATCATCTGCGGAAACCCCAGTTCTGACCACTCTTATCCCCAGCCCCAGGAACGCTTCATCAAGCAGGGCGACCTTCCCCGCCTCGCTCGCACCGCTCTCCCGGATAGCCTTGACGGCCAAGCATCTGTACCCAAGATCCGAGGAGATCTTTGCAGCACTTTCGGCAGAATGTCCGGTCAGGCCTCTCCCGAACTTCGCCGTGAACTTCACGCCATCGCAGGAACTCCACCCGGATCACTTCTTCGGGCGGCGCCACCAGAACTCTTCAGGATAGGCTTGGACGATCGTAGACCACAAGAGTCTTGAGACCCGTTTTGTAGTAGACCTCCGCCTCGCGCAGGGAGGCAAGGCGGGCGACCTGCACTAGGTCGTGATAAGCGGGGCGTAGCTGCTCTTGAGGACGTCGACCCAGTGAGAGCCGACGGGGATGCCCAAAAGGGTCTCTGAGAGTCAGCAGGTCCTACTGGATACAAGGTACGATGAAAATCGTGCAGAAAGGAATACCGGGGGAAAGTCTACTCAATCCCCCGGAGATCTACACGGCCGTAAGCGTGAACGTAGTCTCCGACATCGAGCTGGAGGTAGGAGTATTTTCGATCAATATCAATTAGCATCCTTCCAACTCCAAAATCGACGGTGGCACCGTGCCATCGTTCAGCTCTTTTAGGGTCATCTGGAATGATGATTTCTTCTATGCAACCATTGATGTCGAGGTCAGGTCCGGCATAATCTCCTTGAAGGTCTAATGATGTATCTACACTTTTCTCAGCGACTTCCATTTTTTCCAGAGATGATACTAACATGCCCAGGATGACTTCTCTAATCCCCCCGATCATATCAGGGGTACAGAGCATATGACCTTCAAAGGCACCATCAAAGACGTATGCTTTTTGTTCGCCGGCAAATTCGATAAGAACAAGCTGCGTGTAGACGCTATCCAGATATACAGCATCAGGTACAGTACCACGAATAAATGATGGAAATTTGAGTTTTTCCTTCAAATCATCCATCATATCAGTTCATCCTCAAGAAATCGGGATATGCCCCGGAGTATGTTATTCGATTATTCCTCGGAGCATTGGCGCTCACATAGTCTCATGCGACTTGTCCACAGTTCTTATGAGTCTCTGTCGTGACCAATCACATCTACCAGATCCACTCTCGATGGACAACTACGTATGAAT
>JBDKUZ010000116.1:0-9504 GCA_039679395.1 Methanospirillum sp.
GGATGCGGATCGTGGCGCATGTCGAGCGCGATACTCGCTCTCCGTCCCGCCTCTCTCGATGGTCAATCGGCCTCAAGCGAGACCGTCGGCGCCGGCCATCGTCAGTCCGCCCGGCGCTGTTCGGCCAGTACCTCGGCGGTCCGCTCCGCGGCCTCCCGCTTCGCGCGCTGCTGCTCGACGTAGGTGGCGAGTTCCTGCTCCTCGCGGGCATACCGCGCCCGGATCGCCGCGACCTCGCTCTCCATCAGGCGGCGCTTGGTCTCGAGCTCGCGCTCCCGCTGTGCGATCTCCTCGTCGTTCAGAACATGCTCGGCCAGGTCGCGGCGCTCCTGCGCGATCCTCGCTGATCCGAAGAGAACCCTGCCGCCCCTGGTCACGTCGAGGAGCTCAATCCCGTGGTCCGTGAGGACGAACTCGCGGAGCTGGTTCGAGGTGGCCATGCCCCGGGACTTCGCGACCCAGAACGCCCGGTTCTTCTCCCCCTCCCCCTCGACGTTCTGGACCATGAGCCAGGTGTCCATCAGGGAGGAGACGTGCGCCTGCGTCTTCTCCAGCCTGAACGCTCCGGCCTGCACGTCCTCCGAGAGGTTGGTGAAGAGCGCGGTGATCCCGAGCGACTTGGCCTGGTCGATCAGGCGCATCAGCATGGACCGCACCTGGATCTCGTCGCCGATCGGGAAGAGGTTCGAGATCGGGTCCACGATGAGGACCGACGGCGCGAACTCCTCCATCAGTTTCAGCATCGTCGAGAGGTGCATCTCCAGGCTGTACGCGGTCGGCCGGACGGCGTGGAACCGGAGGAGCCCCTGCTCGACCCACGGCGCGAGGTCGATCCCGATCGACTCCATGTTTCGCATGAGCTGGCTCTCCGACTCCTCGAAGAGGAAGTAGAGGCACCGCTCCCCGCGCCGGCAGGTGGCGTCGGCGAAGGTGGCCGCGATGCTGGTCTTCCCCGTGCCGGCCTGGCCGGAGACGAGGATCGAGGACCCGCAGTAGTATCCCTTCCCGCCGAGCATGGTATCGAGCCGCGGGATGCCGGTCGGGATCCGCTCGCGCGAGGCCGTGTGCTCGAGCGATATGGAGGTGATGGGCAGGACCGTGATCCCCTCGTCGTCGATCAGGAACGGGTACTCGTCCGTGCCGTGGAGACTCCCGCGGTACTTGACCACCCGGAGGCGCCGGGTAGCGATCTGGCGGGCGACCTGGTGGTCGAGGGTGATGACGCAGTCGGCCACGTACTCCTCGAGGCCGTACTTCGTGATCGTGGTATCGCCGCGCTCGCCCGTGATGACGGCCGTGACCTCGCGATCCTTGAGCCAGAGGAAGAGCCGGCGGAGTTCCGAGCGGAGGAGCGCCTCGTTGGAGAAGCCTGAGAAGATCGCCTCGATGGTATCGATGGCGATCCTCTTCGCGCCCACGCGATCGATGAGCACGCCGAGGCGGAGGAAGAGCCCCTCGAGGTCGTACTCGCCGGCCTCCATGAACTCGGACCGGTCGATGTAGATGTGGTCGAGGGCGAGCTGCTTCTGCTCGACAAGATCCGGGAGGTCGAAACCGAGCGACGCGAAGTTCTTCTCGAGGTCCTCGACCTTCTCCTCGAAGGCGACGAAGACGCCGGGCTCGCCGTAGTCGACGATCCCGCGGACCACGAACTCCATGGCGAGGAGGGTCTTGCCGCACCCGGGCCCGCCGCTGACGAGGATCGGCCGGCCTTTCGGGAGGCCGCCGAACGTGATCTCGTCGAGGCCCCGGATCCCCGAGGGCACCTTCTCCAGCACAGGTCCGGCCGCTCCGCCCACCGGTTCCGTCTCGTCCGCGATCGCGGTTCCACCCTCCGGGTTCGCCATCTTCATTCCCCCTGTTGGTCCTGCCCGCCGCAAGCGATAATGAGACGATTTTGGGGGGGGGGCTTAAATGTATCCGTTTTTCCACCGAGTCTCCGATAAAAACGTACCGGTGGCACCATCGACGGATGATGCCGTCCGGGCGGTAACGGGACGACATCCGCCGGATCCGGAGCAAAGAGGAGCTGATAGGGGCAGGGAATGAGCCGGCGCTTTTCGGCCTCCCCCGCTGCTCACGCCGCCGGCAGAGTGAAGGCGAAGGTCGAGCCCTCGCCGGGCGTCGACATGGATCCGGCCTGTCTGCGTTCCCCCGCGATGGCCGCCGGCATCTCTATCAGCGGCTCATACTCTCGGTCTCCCGCTCGATCAGCCT
The DNA here is from genome assembly GCA_039679395.1 of Methanospirillum sp. Classification (GTDB taxonomy): domain Archaea; phylum Halobacteriota; class Methanomicrobia; order Methanomicrobiales; family Methanospirillaceae; genus UBA288. The sequence continues at coordinate 2,218 of JBDKUZ010000116.1, forward strand.
GCACCCATGGACCGGACTCTGGATCGGCCCGCCGATGGCCCCCCAGGCAATGCACCTCTCCTTCAGGCACTCGACCGGAAAGACGGCCGATCCCGTCCATTGACCGTCTTCGATCACCTGAATCGGCCCGCTGATGAACGGACAGACGCGACCCATCAGGCCGCCCCCGCCAGGGTTTCGCCGTCGTCAGGGCCGCTGTCGCCCCGAATGCCGGCCGGTTGCCGTTCGGGGATCCCGGGGGTCATCGCCCCTCCCCGACGAGATACACGTTCACGAGTGGCATAGCATCCAGTTCCAGCCGATCGCTCCCGTATCGGCAGCTGAGTGATCCCGGGGCGCCCGTATAACCCTGTCGGTTGCCAGACCCCGCCCCATTGCCTATAATGGAACTATAGCCTCCCGGCCGTTTCGGTGGCGAGACGGGGAATGCGTACAGCTGCCCTCAGCCACGACGGCCGTGACCCGGAGACTGTATCGCCGAATTCTTTCCGATAGTGATATTCTCTTGTCGAGGCATCAAGACGTATCCGGCGATTCGTGGAGTCACGGGAACAAATGCGTCTCTGTTTCCATCCCCCAAGAAGCCGGATGAGACTGCGCACACGCTGGAGAAAAAGGTGACACGCTGGCTTATGCTGATGAAAGTCAACACCCTCGCGGTCCCTGCGGACCCGGGGCAGGCAGCAAAGCTCTGGACAGCCCTGGATGACCGGATGAAGAACCTGTTGATGACGGGCGCACTTCAGGCAAGGGGCCTGTACGCCGATGGGAGCGGGGGCTACGCACTCCGGGATGATAATGGTGATACATACAACCGGCTTGATCGCCACCCTTGGAATTTCCATGGCGATGATGCCGTTCCTAACCTGCGACGTGAAGCCGGTCCTCGACATCGACCAGGCCAGAAAATCGATAGGTGCCGCCTAAAACCATCAACGAGAACGGAAAGATCTCCGGTCGATCCTCTGCGGTTCACAGCCAGGTTCGGTGATGAGACGGGGCGTTGCATCACCAGCGCCACGGCCACGACGGTCGGCACGGCGACAGCGAGGCGTGGCGCGACGGCTCCCATGATGATCGGGTCTTCGCGGCAGCCGGGGCGGCGTTCGTGACCGAAGCCAGGCAGTCCCGAACGCTACCGGCGCCGTACGTCGAGTTCGAAGGTGAATACGGATGGGTCATGCGATGGGGTCCTCGCAGGCCGGGTTCCGGCCGCCGGAGGATAGCATCGAACCTTCTGCAGATCCTGTGCGCCTGATGATCATCGTAATTACTATTTTACCGAAGACTCACTGATGGTGAATGGGGGCGAAAACGGGGTGGTCGACACCGAGACAGTCACCTGCCAGGCATGCGGAGAGCCCAAACAGATGGCCGAACTCGTGCCTGCGCAATCGGTTCCGGCGCCGATCGCCGGGCTGATCCGGAGAGACTGTCCCGCGTGGTCCGACGGCGGATACATCTGCCGGGCCGATCTCGACCGTTTCAGGGCGCAGTACGTCGGGGAGGTCCTTGAGAACGAGAAGCGCGAGCTCGCCGTGCTGGAGGGGGCGGTCAGGCAGTCGATGAGGGATCACGCGCTTCTCGCCAAAAATATCAATATCGAGTTCGACCGGCAGCTGACCTTCGGGGAGCGGCTCTCCGACCGGATCGCCGACTTTGCGGGGAGCTGGACCTTCATCGTCTTGTTTTTCAGCGTGATGATCCTGTGGATCGCCGCAAATTCCTTCATCTTGCTGACGCGACCCTTCGATCCGTATCCCTACATCCTGCTCAACCTCGGGCTCTCGACCCTTGCCGCGATCCAGGCCCCCCTCATCATCATGAGCCAGAACCGGCAGGAGGCGCGGGACCGCCTCAACGCCGAACACGATTACCAGGTTAACCTGAATACCGAGATGGAGATTCATCAGTTGCATAAAAAGATCGACCACCTCCTCTTCAACCAGGGGCAGCGGCTGCTGGAGATCCAGAAGATCCAGGTGGAACTGATAGGAGACCTCGTTCGGAAAAACCCGTGAAAACGGGACGGGAGCCGCACCGCTGCCGCTCCCTCCGGAGCGCGGGGGTCTGCTCAGCGCCCGGCCCATCACGTGCCGGTTCTCACGTCCGCAGGAGCCTGTGAGACGCTTCCGGGAACAACCGTCGGAACGGGGTCCGGGAGGTCGGAACGAAAAATGGGCAGACTGCCCGGGATGATAGTGGCGGCGGCAGACCCGCACCGGGACGACGACGCCCGTGACGGCGGTTGCCGCCCTGGACGGTGCAGAACGGGAGAGGGTTCTTCCGGGCATGGCGAAGGATCTGATGCGCCCGTTCGCGGGCCGATGCGATACCGTTGCCGCGATGGCAGAAAGATCGTCATCTCGATGGTGTGCGGAGATACCGACTGCGGGATCGTCAGCCGTCAGCTCCGCGTACGCCCGGTCTCGTCGGTTGTCGGGCAGGGGTACGACTCGATGGGACGTCTGCCAGAAAGGAGCGGTCTATTGTGACTGTCTCCTACCACCATTTCGCTCGCCGATTCGTTTCATCGTCGGGTAGATCGAGCCAAAAAAACTATCAGTAAGTACAAATTTCAGGTCGTACGTCGACCATGCGGATTCTGCCACACAACCAAGGCTACACAATTTGCATCCGGCATAGCGCGAATAGATCGTCTGGTCTTCTCGCCATGCATCTCGCAGGTTCGTTCTGCACAGATCCGTCTCTCGTGCGCCCGGGAACAGGGCGGGTCTCGCCGAACTGAAAAGGCAGGGAGATAGCAACCACCCTCGTTCATCGATCTGAACGGATTTCCAGGGATTACACCGGTACTCGAACTCTCCCATCTGGGCGATGAACCGTGCAGAATTGCTGATGGGGTACAGTGACTTATGAGCGGAAATGACCTTTTTACAATGATCTATCTGGTCCGATGTCGGTGCAAGTTCCCGGGCAGTTGCGCCTCCATTCGGGTCCAGTACATTAAAAGATACTGTATCCATTCCGAGATCATCGAAGATCATGTGGATGACGTCGTGCAGTTCGCAGGCATTTTTATTCGTAATGGTGACCATTCCACAGACCTGCACATCGGCCTTCACCTCGGCGAGGCCGGCCATCAATGTGCGAACATTTTCCTTGATCCGCTCCAGCCAGTCCACGCCTCTGACCGCTTTATAGATCTCCGGGTGTGTGCTGTCGATCGAAATTCCGAAAAAATCCACGCTCTCTGCGATCTGTTCTATATGGCTCTCTTTGAACAGGCTCAGGTTTGTCACAACCATCGTGACGAGTCCCTGCGATTGTGCATACGACGCGAGTTCGAAGAGGTCTTTGTGAAGGAACGGTTCCCCCCCGCTCAACGTCAGAGTCACAACACCGATCGATACCAGGTCATCGATAATTTTTTTCCACTGGTCGGTATCCGGCCCGCTCTCTGTGCGATTTTTCCACGTATCACAGTAGGTGCATCGGGAATTGCACAACGACGTGATGGCGATATACGCGTATGTCGGGCGCTTGACCGACCTGAAGACGCGATTGGCCAGGTGGTTCCTGAAGAAACCCAGGCCTGCTGATTTTTTCATACCATCACTGTCGTAGCTTCGCAATGCTGTACAGCCGGCATCCGTATCCGGACTGTTCATCCCGTTCCTGATACTTAAAGTGTCGTATCGGGATCCGGCCGGTTGTGGCAGTGGCGGAACCTGGTCGGGCGGGCCCGGACTCCTGAACGGGCTCCGGCCGGCACGGGCCCGGGAGGCGCCTTCGGCAACGGCCATCGGAACAGGGTCTGCGATGGCGGGACGGGCAGGCGGAGAACCGGTACGGCGGGCGTCGCCGGCCGAGCGTCGGTATCACCGTACCATCTCCGATGGCGCGCCGTGCTCCGTCGTCCTCGGGGGGGATCGGATCCCCGCGCCGTCAGAGGGGTTCGTGGACTTCGCCCGGCACGCCCGTCTGTTCGGCATAGATCTCGTAGCCCGTGACCGCGAGGGCGATGAGCACCGGGCCGAGGATGAAACCGACGAGTCCCATGAACGGGACACCGGCGAAGATCCCGATGATCATGAACACGGGATGGACCGCGACCCGCTGTCTCATCATCACCGGGCGGTAGTAGAAGTCGATCCAGCCGCTCAACAGGGGGTACCCGATGAACATGGTGATGAGTGCGCTCCTGATATCCCCCAGGGAGAGCATGTAGAGGATAAAGAAGAGCAGGAACAGCTGGGCGCCGATGAGGGGGATCAGCATCGCGAACCCGATCAGGGTGGCGAACAGGAGCACGTGGCCGTAGCCCAGCAGGGCGAAGAAGGGAATGGCGAGGAGAAACGAGAGAACGGCCGCGGAGATCTGGATGACGATGAGGGAGTAGATCGTGTTTCCCGCGATCTCGGACATCCTTCCCACGGCGGCCGACAGTTTCGGAGAGAGGTTGCGCGTCAGCGAGAACCAGATCTGTTCGCCGTCGTAGATCAGCATCGAGAGGGAGAGGAAGAGAATGACGACCTGGAGCAGGAGGAGCGCCGGGTTCGCGGTGAGGGAGAGAATGGTATCCAGCACCATCTTGATCAGCGTCTGGGGCATATTGGAGAGCTGTGCCGCGGTGAACGTGGGCAGGAAGCCGGCAAAGCCCGTCGTGCTGAAACCCTCGACGAGCGTGGAGACCATGGATCCGGTGTAGTCGATCTCGTTATAGACCACGATCATTGCAGCCGACACGAACAACAGGATCGCGAGAAGCACTCCGAGGGTGATGAGCAGGGCGGAGAGTGACGGCTTCACCCTGCGCGAGAGCCGCTGGTGGAGGGGCATGAGCGCAACCGCGAGGGCGATCGCCCAGACAATCACGGTCATGAGCGGCCAGAACGCGATGATTGCTATGATGAATACTGCGCCGATGAGAAGCCAGAGTTTCTGATCTTCACTGATCAGCGAATTCCCCATGATGGTCCATTACGGACAGGTGGGATAAGAAGTCTGCGGACAGGAAGGTTGACTTCCCGGAGGACGGGCCGGAACCTGGTTGCCTTTCCGGCGACCCTTCATAGCCGACCGTTCACCGGGTCCCCGATCGCCTTGTTCGGGGCGGCCGTCCGCCCGGCACGATGCGAAGATCAAAGCGCATCGGGCCGCGTCCGAAGTAAAGAAAGCGTAGCCGTAAGAGGGCGGATACGCGGCATCCTCCGGGACTAATTCCAGTCGCGGTATCCCGCAGGCGGCCTATTTCGGTCTGTTCCACGCGCCGGTATCGGCATGCGGACCCGGGCGGTGCGAAGGATGCGCGTGCGGACGGAGATTTCCATGGCTGCTTCACTCGTGCCGCATCCGGTCCAGGAACGCGGCGAAGGCCGCCCGGCTGCCGGGGTGGAGGAACACCGCGAACCGCGCGCCGATGAGGCCCTGCCGGTCCGTCGAGGGTGGCGTAGCCGACCGACGCGAAGTCGTAGAGGTCGCGGCGTACCGGTCCCGAAGGACCTCGGCCTCCCGTCGCATCCGGAGGAGCTCCTCGTTCTGCAGCTCGTGGACCAGGGCGAGCGCGTCCTCGTGCGAGAGGGGACCGTCCGTGCGGTCCCTGCGCGCCGCTACGACCGCCTCGGCCTGCCGCCGGAGCTCATCGGGAGGCGCTTTCCCCCCTTCCGCAGTCACGCCCGGCCCTCCCTGGCCGTACCGGTCACGTCCGCGAACGCGAGCAGAATATGTTCGCCGACGCCCCGATCCCCACGACGTGGAACGGGCTCCTCCGCGGACGGGGGGCACCTCTCCGGGGAGGCCACCTGCGCCCGGGGACGGGGGGACCTCCGGGCGCCGCGTCTCCCGGCGTGTCGCTGGCCGGCGCAGGCGCGGGGTCGTCGCTCATACTTGGAAGTCGCTGCAAATCTGACACTCCGTCCGCTGCGCGTGGTTAAAGGGTGCCGGGCCATGGACCGGAACGTGTATCCGGCGGGACGTCCCAGTGCGGGGCCGGAGGCAAGCGGATGATTACCCAGGAGATTGTGCGGAAACTCTGGGATGCGGCGGGCTTCGGGAACGTGGCCGTCTGGGAGGACGGGTCCATGACCGTGGTCCTGCCCGATTTCCAGGGCGATACCGCCGGCAGGCGGCCGCTGGTCGTGCTCAAGCCGATCCGCCTGGTCAACGAGTTCGAGCTCCTCGACTTCGCGCTCTGCGATGAGGGACTGCTCGCGACGATCGAGGCGGAGGTCCGGGCGGCTGGCGGGGCGATCGAGCGGGCCTGACGCCGCAACGGATATGCGGCCTGACGACTCCTCCCTCCCCATGGCCGACAGGATCCCCACGCCGCCGGAAGGCGACACCTCGGCGTGGATCTACGACGTGGTGCAGAGCATCGCCAATCTGCCTGAGATGCAGGACCGTGTGATCACCGACGAGGACATCGACAAGATCGCCCGTTCCCTGCACCGGTCGCCCTCGTACGTACGGAGGGCTCCGCGGCGGGACCTGCTCTTCCTGATCTATCACATCGAACAGGCAGAGGCCCGCGCCCGCGAAGAGCTCGCCAAAGAGCGCTCCCGGGGCTGATCCGCGGCCCTGACGATACCCGCGAACGTCGCTGACGGGCGTTGCGGATCATACCCTGGCTCCGGCTTCGGCGTCGGTGTCGGGCAGGGCTGCTCCCGGGCCCTCCGCACTGCCGTCCTCCTCGGGGCTCGCGACTCACGCGGCCGGCAGGGTGAAGAAGAAGGTCGAGCCCGCGCCCGGCGTCGACCTGACCCGGATAGTTCCGCCGTGCTGGTCGGGAAGCGACGGAATCTGAATGGCGATAGGGAGGGTCTGTTTACGTCCCGGTCGGAATGGCTGTCCGGCATCAGGAAAAAGGGGAAGGGTCGTCGGTCAGGTGTTCTTGATGTAGTTCGCCCCCTGGACGGTCTCGGTCGAGCCGTCCGTGTAGGTCAGCTTCACGAGTGGCGAGAAGGTGCAGGTGGCCGGCCCGCCCACACCCGATGTCCGATGGCGTACCTCACGGGCGAATGCCTGCTCTCACCGTCGCCGGACGGGGCTCTGACGAGGGGGGGATCTTACTGCAGCGGAGCGGATAGCGTTTCATCTCGACCGATCTCGAGCATCCTTTCGAGGGCTCGTCGGGCGCCGGTCGCCAGGAAGGGGTCGACCCGGACCACGGGCGTCCGGGTCCGCACGGCCTCCTCGACGAGGTCGAGCGTGATCATGCGCATGTCCGCGCATGACATCAGGTGCGAGGCCGGGACGAGGATCTTGTTCGGCGCCAGCTTCCGCATCCTGTAAAGGATGGAGATATCTGTCCCGACGATCACGGTC
>JBDKUZ010000117.1:0-20028 GCA_039679395.1 Methanospirillum sp.
AGCGGCAAGGGCCGCGATATCGAGCTCGGGGGGAGCCGGCCGGAAGGGCCGACGCTCGACCGCGACCCGGACCGCGACCTCGCCGACCTTCTCGGGGTCGAGCACGAGCACGCCCGGCGCCGCGCCCGAGACCAGGTCCTCGACGAGCGCGTCGGCCGGATCGTTCGTGCGGTCGGCGAGGCCCATGCAGTTCTTGGCCGAGGTCGCGATCACGGGGATGCCGGCGCGGGCGGCCTCGTCGTAGAGGTCGGCCCGGACGCACTGCTCGTCCACTACCACGAGGTCGGGGATGCCGGAGCGGATATAGCGGAGCTGCCAGGAGATCGGGCCCACGATCTTCGCGGACGGCGACCGGCGGGTCATGTCGATCGCGGTGCAGCAGATCCCGGTCACCTCGACCTGGCCCTCGAGCCCGTGCGACCCGAGGTAGTCGAGGATCGCGGCCGCCGGCGGGACATTGTGCCCGACCACGAGGACCACGGGCTTCGCGGCGTCGATCGCGCCGAGGCCGAGCTCGACGAGCGCGGCTGCGGGGTCGGCCTTCGGAAAGTCGAAGGCCGAGACCTGGGCCGTGTCCGCGACCTCGAGCGCGACGTGGTCGATCATCCCGGCGTGGAAGACCTTGGACTCGAAGTCGGTCGGGTCGGCTTCCTGCCCGGTATGGGTGGCCGAGAGGAGGTGGACGAGCTGACTGTCGACGTAATCGAGCACGGCTTCGAGGTCGGCGAGCGTCTCGGGGCGCAGGCCGCAGACGAGCTCGACGATCGGCATGCGGAGCTCGACCGCGAGCCCGCCCGTGTCGAGCGGAAAGGTCCGGCCGTTGCGGTCGATCAGGTACTCGAGGAGCTCGCGCGCGTGGCTCGCGTGGGTCGCGGCCCCGATGCAGGCCGCGAGCAGCACGATCCGCGACTGCTGGGCGGCCATGGTGATCCCGCAGGCACCGCGCTTTCCGCCCGAGAGGTCGCACTTGCCGTAGGTGCAGAGGCAGCAGAGGTCGCAGAGCGGCATATAGAACGGGCGGTACCGCGCGAGAAGGCGCCGGTCCCAGTCCCGGAGCGCCGTCGGGGACGGGCACGGCGTCGGTCCGGCCGGCTCGTCCCAGGTCCCCGAACCGACCCGGCCGATCCCGACGCGCAGATCGCGGACCCGGCCGAGCGGAGAAGCGATCTCGCCGATACGGATGTCGATTCCCTTCATAACAGCAATCCGGGCCGCTCGGAGGATCGCTCCGGTTACGGCCGGCGGTCTATCGATCCCTATCGAGGGGCGCCGTATTAAAGGTAAGGTATGGCTCAGGGCGCGAGCCCCGCTCGCTCGAGGATCGCACCCACCGACGCGAGACCGGGGTTATCCGCCGGGAGGTCGAAGAGCGACCGCCCCTCGAGCGTGAACGCGGCCACGACCGGGTCCGCCGCGACCCGCCCGACATAGGACATCCCGGTGGCGGACGCGAGGGGTTCCATTGCCGGGTCGACCTGGTACCCGCCGGCGACGACGAACCGGCCGTACCGGACCCCGGACTCGTCCGCGACACGGCGGGCCCGGGCCACGTGGTCGAAGGACTTCTTCGATGCCCCGACCAGGTCGACGATCAGATCGACCTCCTCCGCGATCCGCCGGTTCAGGTGCTCGAGCCCGGCCGGCGAGTCGATCAAAAGGTAGCGGTACTGCCGGACGAGACGCTCGAGCGCCCGCTTCAGGGCCGCGTCGGGCAGGCAGTAACATCCCTCGACCCACTTGGTGCCGAGCGCGACGAGGTCGTAGCAGTCCCCCTCGTACAGCCCCTCCTCCCAGATGCGCCCCTCGATCCGCTCCGAGGGTGCGACGCCGGCCGTCGTCCCCGTCCCGGCGATGAAGGTCTCCTCGAGCAGCTCGGCGATCGTCCTGACCCCTGCCTTCGCGAGGTCGGCCCCGACCATCTCGGCGAGGGACTGGTCGGGATCGGCGTCGACGAGCAGGACGGGGCCGCCGCCGTGCTCGCAGAGCCAGCGCGCCGCGAGCGCGACAAAGCTCGTCTTGCCCGTGCCGCCGCGGCCGACGACCACGACGCGGATCATGTCGCCTCCGCCATGATCCTGTCGAGCAGGCCCTCCGCGAGCGCGGCAGTCGCCCCGTCCGTGGGCACGGGTCCGCCCTCCCGTCCTGCCCGCGCGATGTCGGGGTCGTCGGGGAGCAGGGCGAGGAGCGGCAGGTCGAGCCTATTCGCGCAGGCCCTCGCGGCCTCGACGGCCTCATCGCCCGCGAGCCGGCTCCCGACGAGGGCGAGGCGGGGAATGCCGAGCTCGCGGGCGAGGTCCCGGATTCGCCCGGCGACTCCGCACGAGGCGGCCGAGCCGTCGATGAGCACGAGCAGAAGGTCCACACTCGCGGCAGTCCCGCGCCCGAGGTGTTCGAGCCCTGCCTCGAGGTCGAGCACGACCGCCTGGCGCTCGCGCACGACGAGGCGGCGGAGGAGTGCGCGCACCACGGCCGCCGCGGGACAGGTACAGCCTCCGCCCGCGGACCTGACCGTGCCCATCACGAGCAGGCCCGCGCCCGCCGGGGTCATCACGGCCCGGTCGCGGATCACGTCCTCGACCGGGAACGAGAGACTGAAGACCCCCGCATATCCCGTCGTGGTCTTGGCCGCGACGAGGTCCGCGTCCTCGGCGATCGGGACGATCCGGTCCGCCTCCGCGGCCGGCAACCCGAGGGCCGTTCCCAGGCTCGGCGCCGGGTCCGCGTCGATCGCGAGAGTCGCGTACCCACGCCTGACAAGCATGGCGGCGAGCAGGGCTGCGAGCGTGGTCTTGCCGACCCCGCCCTTGCCCGAGAGCGCGAGCTTCATCCGTCAGAACTGGCACGCGCGGGTGATGAAGATACCGGGAGCGCAGGGAGCTTTCCCGCGGGACCGCCGGCCGGGCGGCACGAATTCCCGTCGCGCCACGGATGGCTCGAAACCGATTCGGCAATTTAAATAATGAGTACGGCAATGGCTCAGTATATACCTGGACATGCGGAGGGGCATCGATCCCTGTGAGCCGGGTGAGGGTGCGCATTCATTCTCTGGTATCGGAACTGGAACGGATCCGTTCCGTGGAGGTCCCGATCAAACCGGAAGGGTCGATCTCGCGGGTCGAGGCTCCTCCGTACGGAGACGAAGATCATCATGACGGCCATCGAGTGGGCGACGCGACTGTTCGGGCACGGCGGCGTCGCGGGGCGCGCACCGCCCTCGGCCCGGAAATTTCTGATGCGGGAGCGGCTCGCCTCCATCGGAGACGACTTCCCCATCGAGGACGAGGAGGGCGAACTCGCTTTCTCCGTGGACGGCACGGCGGCACGGGTCAGGCACACCCTGATCGTCAGGGATCCGAACGGCACCGAGCTGTATCGCATCCCGGAGCGGACGCTCCACCTGAAGAACGTGATGGAGATAGAACGGGATGGCCGCAGGGCCGCAACCGTCGGGAGAACGAAGGTCGGGACCGTGCGCGAACGCTGGACCGTCACCATCCCGGACGGGGAGACCCTCGAGCTCAGGGGCGGCATCCCCAATCACGAGTACAGGGTCGAGGTCAAAGGAAGAGAACTGGCCCGCGTCTCGACGCGGTGGTTCCGCGCGCCGGACACCTATGGCGTCTCCGTCCTGCAGGGAGAAGACGAGGCGCTCATCCTCACGATCGCGGCGGCTGTCGACCTGATGGCGCGCTGAAGAGATCGAGGCAATAACCTGATACGCAGCGGAAGCGAGCCCTGTACCGATCGCGATGAAGGAGAACGCAACGGACGTGCTCTCGGACCTGGCCGGGGGCGTGCATCGGTACCGGTTCCGGATCCTGCTGGCCTCCCTGCTCCTGATGCTCGCCGTCGCACCCCTGACCATCGCCGGCTCCTCGCTCGACATGATCTTCGGGGTCGCGCTCTCGCTCGTGATCCTCGCCGGCCTGCTCGCGATGCGGCACGAGCGGCTCCTCCTCCTGCTCGCAATCCTCCTCGGCGTGCCCGCTCTGATCGCGCGCTGGACCGCCGTGTTCCTCCCCTCCAGCGCAGCACCCCTCGCCGCCGCCCTGGTCCCGCTCTTCTTCTTCGCGTTCTTCGTCGTCTTTCTGCTCAGGGCCGTGGTCACGGCCGACGAGGTCACGAGCGACGTCATCGCGGGCGCCCTCTCCGTCTACCTCCTCCTCGGCTTTACGTGGTCCCTGGCCTACCAGGGCCTGACTCTCGTCGATCCGGCCGCGTTCCACGTGGGCTCGGCGATCGCCGACGCCGGCCCGCTCGGTCGGATGGACTTCCTCTACTACAGCTTCATCACGCTCGCCACCGTGGGCTACGGAGACATCACGCCCGTCGCACCCGTCGCACAGTCCTTCGCGTACGCCGAGGCCGTCACGGGTGTGCTCTACGTCGCGGTGCTGGTCGCGCGGCTCGTCAGCGCGTACCAGCGGCCGCCCCACTCTCCGCGATAACGCGCCGGGCCTCGACCCGTTTCATGGCCTCGGCCGAGAGGAGCATGGCCGTCGCGATCGAGACCACGAGCAGCACGATCATGTCCTGGTCGGCACCGCTCACGAGGGCGACCAGGAGGACGGACGTGAGCGGTATACCCATGGCCACCGCGAGCGCCCCGGCCTCGATGCAGAGCACGAAGACCCCTGCCGGGATCCCCGGGACGAGGAGGTTGAGGGCGAGCCCGATCAGGGTGCAGGCGAAGATGATCGGGAAGACCGGACCTCCGATGTACCCGGCTTTGATCGAGACGCCGAAAAGCACGATCTTCAGGACGGCCAGCAGCAGGAGAAGGCCCGCGCCGTAGACGGCGGGCTGCACGATAAAGTCGTGGATCTGCTCCTCGCCCGAGAAGAGGAGGTCGGGGAAGACGAAGCAGACGGCGCCGATGACGGCGCCCGCGGCCAGAACCCGCAGGACCACGCGCTCGCCGAAGAAACGGTCCAGCGTCTTCTCCACCACCTGAAGCCACGCCCCGATGCCGATCGTGATCCCCGTCGCGAGTACGCCGCAGAGGATGGCGACGACGGCAAAGGCCGGGGTGAGGCCGGCCGGCGGGAACGGGATCATCCCGGCAAAGGACGGAAAACCGAAGGCCCGGAAGACGACGAAGCCGACGGCGCCGGCGATCAGGTTCCAGACCAGGAACTGGAGCGGGGTCTTGGCGCGCCCGGACTGCAGCTCGGTGGCGAAGATGCCCGTGAAGAGGACGCCGCCGACCAGCCCGTTGAACGCCGAGGCCAGAGCCGCGAGGTTGAACCCCGCCGCGTCGGACAGGGGAACTCTGAGCCGTGGGCGCAGGAACTCCGCGATCTCGCTCACGAGTACGCCGAGCACGCCCTCGGGCCCGATCGAGGCGCCCGAGAGGAGCGACGCGAGCGACGAGATGAACGCCCCGGGGAACTGCCGGTAGTCCGGAGGTTCGGCATCGCCGCGGACCATCTCGACGAAGCCGGCGTCGATCGCGCTCGGCGCCCGCAGGTACCGGCGCGAGAGGCCGACGACGAGAGAGAAACCGACAACGAGCACGGGGATCATCCACCGGTTCGCCACAAGGACGCCCTCGGTCCAGATCTGGTGCGAAAGATACCCGTCGAGGAGCAGGAAGGCGAGGGCGAAGACGATCGCGATGACGGCGATGAGGAGGACGGCACCGAGCCTCGCGGGGATGTACGGGCGGCGCAGTTCCTCTCCGGGCGGCGGCACCGCCGAAAAAACGCCGTCGTCCGATGCTGGTGCGTCGGGCTTCATTGGTCCTCTATGTCCATCGATTTCGCCCCAGCCTATAAAAGGTGTGTCATGGACAGCGCGCGGCCACCGACCTCAAGATTTATATAAACAAATATCCATTGGGGCGGTAATGATCCCCGTGCAGCTCTATACGCTCTCGAACTGTCCGTGGTGCGCCTGGGCCAAGGATTTCTTCTCGCGGCGGGCGGTACCGGTGGAGTCGGTCGACTTCGACCGTGCGGACCCCGCCCGCCGGAGGCGGATCCTGCTGAGGATGCTCGACCACGGTACGGCCGCGTTTCCGTACGCCGAGCGAGGCGGGCGGGTCGTGGTCGGGTACGACCCGTCGGGGTACGAGTCGCTGCTCGATGCATGAATCCCGTCCTGGTGACCGGCTCGACCGACGGGATCGGCCGCGCCGCGATCGCGCAGCTCGCCGCGGCGGGGCGATCCGTGATCGTGCACGGGAAGGACCCGGCGAAGGGGGCGACGGTCGTCGCGGAGCTCCGCTCCCGGTACCCGGACGCCGAAGTCGATCTGATCATCGCCGATCTCCGCGACCCCCGGGCGATCGCCGGGATCCCCGATCGTGTCCGTGATGGACCGGGCGAGCTCGATGCTCTCGTCAACAACGCGGGCGTCTTCATGCGTCAGCGAGTGCTGACGGCCGAGGGGCTCGAGACCACGTTCGCGGTCAACGCGCTCGCGCCGTATCGCGTTACCCGCGCCCTCGCGCCATTGCTTCGCCCCCCTCGCCGGGTCGTGTTCACCGCCTCGATCGCCCATTTCTCGACCGAGACGGTCCCCTGGGAGAACCTCCAGGGAGAGCGGCACTACGACGGGTACGCGGCGTACAGCCTCTCCAAGCTCGGGAACGTGCTGCTGGCCCGCGCCTTTGCCGACCATGGGTTCGAAGCGGTCTCGCTGCATCCCGGCGTCTGCGCGACCAAGCTCCTCGTCGCCGGTTTTCCCCCCGGGACGCAGGGCGCTCCTCCCGAAGACTGCGGCAGGAACGAGGTTCGGCTCGCGACCGCCGAGACCGTCGAGCCGGGAGCCTATTACGACCAGTCCGCCCCCAGGCGGTCATCACACCTCTCCCGCGACCCCGAGCTCCTCCGACGCTGGTGCTGGATGCTTCAATCGTTCGGGTAAGCCCGCTTCGCGGCCCGGACAAAGGCCCGGACCCGCGCATGGTCCTTGACGCCGGGCGCAGCCTCCACCCCCGAGGCGACGTCCACGCCGAAGGGCCGGACCTCCCGGATCGCGGCGCCGACGGTCTCGGGCGAAAGCCCGCCCGCGAGAAGTACGGGCACGGGCGAGGAGGCGACGACACGTCGGGCGTGCGAGGGATCGAACGGCCGGCCTCTCCCGTGCGACCCGTCCACGATCACCATCGCGCAGTCCGGGGGGATCGGGCCGCCGGGAGCAACCACGCGAATGACGGCGACCCCGGCGGACGGCGGCACGGCGATCGGCTGCGAGAGCTGGATCGCATCCGGACCCGCCGCGAGGCACGCGGCAAGCCCTTCCGCCGAGTCCGTGTGGCTGACCACGACCCGGAGCACGCCCGGCGGGACCACGGCGAAGATCTCCCGCGCCCGAGCGACCGTGCAGGAGCGCGGCGAGTCCGAGGCCATCACGACCCCGATCGCGTCCGCGCCGGTATCGACCGCGGCCCGGGCATCCTGCGGCCGGGTGATGCCGCAGATCTTCACGAAGGGTGCAGAAGTCATGGCATGGGGGTCGGCTCTCCACTGGATAAGCGTGGTGCCGGCCATCTCGCTCGCGCAAGGGCCGAGGCCATCATGCCCCATCACGTCTCCGCATTCCGGCCAGGTGCGATCATCCCGCCGAGCGCCCCGCCCACCGCGACGGCCGGGAGGGCCCAGAATGCCATATACACAAGGACAAGCGGCCAGAGCACCTCAGAATTGTAGTAGACCGTCGTCATTGAGGCCTGTAGGATTAATAAGAGGGCGAAGGCCGCAAGGCTGAGGAGGCCCGATAGAAGCCCCGACGTGATTCCCGCGCGCACGCCGCCAGCGGAGAGAAAGCCCGCCGCAACGCCGCCCGCGAGCGAAAATAACAGAGCGAGAGGAGCGGCGTTAGGCAAGTGAGTCAGCCGCCACAGAACATTGCCGGCGAACCACCACATGACCATAAAGGAGAGGATCGGGAGGGCGCCAATGGCGATCCCGGCCCGCGTCAGCGGCTCGGGCGTCCAGCCCTGCGCCCTCTCAGTCTCGCCTGCCGGCGTGTCCTCCGTTGTGGTGCCGTTGGCAGAATGACGATGGGCTTCGACAACCAGGTCACGCCGCTCATCGCCTCCTGTCATGGGAGATACCTACCTGAAAAGCTCCTGTTGGCAACCTGCCATCACGCACTGGCCGTAACTGATGCAGCCGTCGCCGAGCGGGTACCGCTCGTTCAGCAGGCACCCGATTCCCCGGGATTCGAGCACCGCCACGATCGTCGTGCGGACCGCGGTGTTGATCGCGACCCCGCCCGAGAGCGCGGCCGTCCCGATGCCGCGGTCCTCCGCGATCCGGGCCGCGGCGAGCGCGATCCCGCGGGCGAGGTTCGCCTGGAACGAGGCCGCGAGGTCTGCGATCGCCCGGCGACCCGCGACCGACTCCGGCCGGGCGATCGCGAAGTACCGATCGGCAAGCTCGCCCATCAGCGCCCGCGTCGGCACGATGAGCGTGCCGTTCTCTTCCCTGGGCTCGACCGGCCACTCCTCGGCCCGCCCGCGAGCCGCGGCCGCCTCGAGCTTCATCGCGGGCTCGCCGTCGTAGGTCCGCTCGCGGCAGACGCCGAGCAGGGCCGCGGCCGCGTCGAGAACCCGGCCCGTGGACGTCGTGAGCGGCGTGTTGACGCGGCGCGCCGTCTGCCGGGCGAGGACGTCGCGCTCGATCTCGGACCAGCCGCGCGCAGCGAGGAGCTCCAGGACGCGGTCCTCGGGCAGGACGCCGTAGAGCATCCGCTCGGGGAAGCGGGTCGCGAGGTCGCCGCCGGGCATGGGCACGACCTCGAGGTGTCCGGCCCGGTCGAACGACGGCACGGCCCCCGCGAAGATCTCGCCGCCCCAGACCGTGCCGTCCGCGCCGTACCCGACCCCGTCTATCGCGATCCCGACGCAGCGCTCGCGCGTGACCGAGGCGATGTGGGCCACGTGGTGCTGGACCGGCACGGCCGGGACGCCGAGCTCGTCCGCGAGCTCGCGGGCGTACCGGGTCGAGAGGAACTGGGGATGGAGGTCGTGCCCGACCGCGTCGTACCGGGCGCCGAGCCAGTCGCCGAGCTTCTCGATCGTCTCGACCAGGTACGCGAGGGTCTCGGGGTTCCGGACGTTGCCGACGTGGGGCGAGGTGACCGCGTGGCCGTCGCGGTAGATCGTCGCGTTCGCCGAGAGCTCGGGCCCGACACCGAGGATGCAGGCGGGGCCGAGGTCGATCGCGGTCCGGAGCGGCGCGTACCCGCGCGAGAGCCGGATCAGGTAGCCGCGTCGCATGACCGAGTCGTCGCAGCGGTTCACGATCCGCCGGTCGTGGGCGAGGAAGAAGTCGGCGACCCCGGCGAGCGCTCCGAAGGCCCGGTCGAGTTCGGTCACCATCGGGTACCCGGGCGCGTTGGCCGAGGTCATCACGAGCATCGGGTGCGCGAGGCTCTCGAAGAGGAGGTGGTGGAGGCCCGAGTACGGGAGCATCGCGCCGATCGTGTGGAGGTTCGAGAGCGCGGCATGGGCGGTCGGGTCACGCTTCTCGAGCACGACGATCGGCCGTTCGATCGAGGTGAGCGCGGCCCGGTCCGCGTCCGAGAGGACGGCCATCGCCTCGACCCAGTCGGAGCGGGCCATCACTGCGAAGGGCTGCTCGAGCCGACCGAGTCGTTCCTTGAGCCGGATGGCCGCCTCCTCGACGCAGGCGATGTGGAACCCGCCGATCCCCTTGATCGCGACGATCCGCCCCTGGTCGAGGAGCGCGGCAGTCTCCGCGACGGGGTCGTCCGTGGGGACGGGCCAGCCGTCCGCGTCGTAGAGCGTAAGGTGCGGGCCGCATCCGGGGCAGGCGATCGTCTGGGCGTGGTGCCGCCGCGAGCCGGGGTCCGTGAACTCGGCCCGGCAGCCGCCGCAGAGCGGGAACGCGTCCATCGAGGTCCGCGGACGGTCGTAGGGGAGGTCGCGGATGATGCTGTACCGGGGGCCGCAGTCGACGCACGAGGTCGCCCAGTACCCGAAGTACCGGCTGGACGGATCGTCGATGTCCGAGAGACAGCGGTCGCAGGTGGCCACGTCGGGCGGGATCAGGCCCGTTCTCGCGCCCTCCGCCGAGGGAAGGATGGAAAAACCGTCCGGGACCGGTCCCTCGAGGGGCGAGACGTCGACCGAATCGATCCGCGAGAGCGGCGGCCCGCGCCTGAGCGACGCGACCAGATCGTCGAACCGCTCGCCCGCCGCCCGGACCTCGACCTCCGATCCGAGGTTCTTGACCGTGCCCCGAAGGCCGAGCCGGACCGCCTCCGCGTAGACGAACGGCCGGAAGCCGACGCCCTGCACGACGCCCCGGACCGTGATCAGGCCCTGCCGCATGTTCCTGAAACCTTTATTGATGAATCACGCCAATATATATTGGAGTTCTCCGTGACAGGGCACATTCGCATTATCAACGACCCGGTGGAGCTGGTCCCTCTTCTCATCACCTTCAACGACGAGAAATATAAACAGATCTACGAACTTCTCAACCACGCCTGGATGACCGAGGCCGAGCTCGCGGCCGAGATCGGGGGCGATCACGTCGACGACTGCATCACGATCCTGAAGAAAGGGAACCTGGTCGAGGAGCAGTGGCGGATGCCCGAGCCGGGCAATAAGCCCGAGAAGGAGTTCCGGGCGACTTACTCGAAGTTTCGGGCGAACTTCCAGTGCGGCATGAACGAGCTCTCGGACCTGCTCTACCTCTCGATCTCGAACGACGAGTCCCTGCGCACCATGGTCGAGGCCGTCGAGACCGAGCTCGGCAGCGGCAACGTCTCGATCAACGACCTGGCCCGCAAGTACAACGTCTCGCCGATCTTCATCCGCGGAATCGCGAAGCGGAGCCAGCGGATGGACGTCAAGGGGCAGGGGCTGGTCTTCCTTGACCGGGCTCGCTGAGGACCCTCTCTCCACGATTCTGCGTTCGAAGCGGGAGGCCACCCGTTTCCGGTGCCTCGTCGAGATCGCCGAGCACCAGCCGGCGGTCCGGCAGCTCGAGGTCGCGGATGTCCTCGGGATCACGCCGCAGGCCGTCTCGGAGTACATGCGGGAGCTCGTCGAGGACGGCATGGTCGCCTCCCAGGGACGCGGCCGGTACGAGGTCACGCGCGAGGGGATCGAGTGGATCCTCTCCCGGGCCGAACAGCTCGAAGCCTACGCCCGGCACGTCCGGCGCGACCTGATCCAGCAGGTCTCGGTCTGGGCCGCGGTGGCGGCCGAGGACCTCGAGGAGGGCGAGATGGTCGGAGTCTACATGCGTGGCGGCCTCCTCTACGCCGGCCGCGAGCTGCAATCGGCAAACGGCGCCGTGGTCCGGGGGGCCCGGGCGGGCGAGGACGTCGGCGTGACCCGGCTCTCGGGGATGATCAACCACCGGGAGGGCCTCGTCCACGTCGCGAAGGTCCCGCGGGTCGAGAAGGGGGGCTCGCGCGCGGTCGACCTCGACGCCCTGGCCGCGCTCGCGGTTCCGGCCGCGGTCGTCGCGGCCGTCGGGATCGAGGCACGGGTCGCCCTCGAGAAGGCGGGCCGCGCCCCCGACATGTTCTACGGGGCCCGCGAAGGCGTGATCGAGGCCGCCTTCCACGGGCTCGACTGCCTGCTCTGCTGCGTCGACGAGGAGTTCACCGAATTCTTAAAAAGGCTTGAGGACGCAGGCCTGACCTATCGCATCCACGACCTGATGAACCGATGATCACCATCGTCTCGCCGACCAAGGCGGGGTATCGCCTGCTCTTCTTCGACGGCCGGATTGTCACGGCCGTCGGGCAGGTCACCCTTGCCGAGACCCCGAAGGGCGTCAGGCCTAAGGAGTACCGGGTCCGGCAGGCCGGCCGGCGCCAGTACAGGAATACGCCGACGAAGGAGCTCGTGAACCTGCTCCGCTCGACCGAGGTGATGCTGACCGCGCCCGCGCCCGCGTTCGAGTCCTTCCTCGCCGACCTCCAGGTGCGGTCGAAGCCCCTCGATGCGTGCCGGCTCTGCCTGCTCGAGGACCGCGTCACCCAGGTCCGCGAGAAGGACGCCGTGAAATACGGCAACGAGCAGATCTGCCTGCCCTGCGCCCGGCGCGAGCTCCGGCGCGAGGTCGCCCATTTCGGCCGGATGGCGAGAGGCGCGATGGGCCACCTCGACGAGCTCCTCTACCGCTACCGCGACATCGACCGCGTCCTCGCGACCATCCAGCCCGAGACGACGCGGCGAAAGTCGACGCTCTACGACCGGATCGAGGCTCACGAGGTCGGCGAGACGCAGGCGCTCCAGGAGCTTCCCCTCCCGCGCCCGTTCATCGAGGCCGCCGGTGTCGAGCGGCTGATGCCGGTCCAGCAGCTCTCGGTCGAGGCCGGCCTCCTCTTCGGCAAGGACCTGCTCGTGGTCGCCGCCACGGCGTCGGGCAAGACCTTCGTCGGGGAGATGGCCGGGCTCAAGAACTACCTCGAGGGGCGGGGGCGGATGCTCTTCCTCGTTCCGCTCGTCGCGCTCGCGGTCCAGAAACACCAGCGCTTCGCCGAGCGGTACGGCCCGTTCGCAACGGCCTCGCTCCAGATCGGAGCGGCCCGGATTCGCCTGCCGGAGAATCGCGGCGGCGGCCCGCGCGATCCGAGGGCGGCGCTGATCGTCGGGACGTACGAAGGGGTCGACCACCAGATCCGGCTCGGCCGCTTCCCGTCGAAGGTCGGCACGGTCGTGATCGACGAGATCCAGATGCTCGAGGACCCCGAGCGGGGCCACCGGCTCGACGGCCTTATCGCCCGTCTCAAATTCCTCTTCCCGCAGGCCCAGTTCCTCTACCTCTCGGCCACCATCGGCTCGCCGAAGGCGCTCGCGAAGAAACTCGGCGCGACCCTGGTCCGGTACGAGAGCCGGCCCGTGCCGCTCGATCGTCACCTCGTCTTCGTCGAGCGAAAGGAGAAGATCCCGACGATCAAAAAGCTCGTGGACGAGGAGTATCGGAAGGTCTCGTCGAAGGGGTTCCACGGCCAGACGATCGTCTTCACGAACTCGCGGGCCCGCACCCACCAGGTCGCCGAGCAGCTCGGGCCGAAGGTGGCGGCGTACCATGCCGGGCTGACGTCGCAGGAGCGACGCGAGGTCGAGGACCGGTTCATGCGGGGCAAGCTCGCTGCCGTCGTGACCACGGCCGCCCTCGGCGCCGGGGTCGACTTCCCCGCCTCGCAGGTGATCTTCGATGCGCTCGCGATGGGGATCGCCTGGCTCACGGTCCAGGAGTTCCAGCAGATGTCGGGCCGGGCCGGCCGACCCGACTTCCACGACGAAGGGAAGGTGGTGGTGCTCGCCGAGCCCGGCGCGAGCTACTCCCGCGACTCCGCGACCACCGAGGAGGCGGTCGCGGTCCAGCTCCTGAAGGGCGAGATGGGCGCGGTCGCGCCGGTCTACGACCTCGAGCAGTCGAGCGAGGAGTTCGCGGCGAACGCGGTCGTCGCACGCGGCGACGCGGCCGAGATCGCCGCGCTCGAGGGCCGCATGGTCGGGGAGATGGAGCCCGTGCTTCCCACGCTCCTCTCCCACAAACTCGTCGCCGAACGCGCGGGCCGGATCGAGCTCACGCCGCTCGCGAGGGTGATGGCCGAGCACTTCATCGGGGTCGAGCGGCTCCTCCGGATCCGGCGGCTCGTGCAGAAGGAGAACGACCCGATCGAGATCCTGACGGGCCTCGAGTGCGAGCCCGACTGATCGGCCTCGTCGGAGAGCCGAGCATTCAGGTCCGTCGATATAAAGTGGCCTGAAGTCCAACCTCATCCGACGGTATCCATGGGCTCCACGCTTGTAGAGAAGGTCTTTTCGAGCCGCTGCGGGACCGATGTTCGCGCCGGCGAGGTCGTGATGGCCCCGGTCGACGCCGCGATGATCCACGATATCACGGGACCGCTCGCCATCCGGACCTTTTACGAAATGGGCGGCGAACGCGTCTTCGACCCGGACCGGGTCGTGATGCTCTTCGACCACCAGGTGCCCGCCGACTCGATCGCCGCGGCCGAGAACCAGGCGTTCATGCGCCGGTTCGCCGCCGAGCAGGGGATCCTGAACTACGACCTCCGCGAGGGGGTCTGCCACCAGGTCGTGCTCGAGAAGGGATGGGCCGCGCCGGGCGAGATCGTAATCGGCTCGGACTCGCACACCTGCATGTACGGCGCTGCCGGCGCGTTCGCGACCGGGGTCGGATCGACCGACATGGGCTTCGCCCTCCGGTTCGGCACACTCTACTTCCGCGTGCCCGAGACGATACGGGCGACCGTGACCGGCGCGTTCCCCGGGCGCGTGGGGCCGAAGGACCTGATCCTCTCGATCGTCGGCGACATCGGGGCGGACGGTGCGACATACCGGGCGGTCGAGTTCGGCGGAGAGGCGATCTCCGGTATGGGGAGGCCCGGCCGCATGACCCTCTGCAACATGGCGATCGAGATGGGCGCGAAGGCCGGGATCGTTCCGCCCGACGCGACGACGTGGGACTACATCGGTGCCCGGCGCCCTGCCATGACCCCGTTCGAGCTCGCTTCGGACCCCGACGCATCGTTCGCCGAGACGCGGACCTACGACGCCTCGGCCCTCGAGCCGCAGGTGGCCGTGCCCCACAACGTGGACAACGTGGTCCCAGTCTCGAAGGTCGAGGGCACGCACGTGGACCAGGTCTTTATCGGGTCGTGCACGAACGGCCGGTTCGAGGACCTTGCCGAGGACGCCGAGGTGCTCGGCGACCGCTCGTTCTCGGACGCGGTCCGGGTGATCGTGATCCCGGCCTCCCGCGACGAGTACCTGAAGACGCTCCGCGCCGGGCTCGTGGAGCGGTTCGTCGAGGCCGGTGCACTGGTCGAGGCGCCCTGCTGCGGGCCGTGCATGGGCGGGGCCTTCGGCCTGCTCGCGCCGGGAGAGGTCTCGCTCTCGACCTCGAACCGGAACTTCCGGGGACGGCAGGGCTCGACCGAGGGCAAGGTCTACCTCGCGTCGGCGGCCACGGCCGCGGCCACGGCGATCACGGGCGAGATCACGGACCCGCGGGAGGCCTGAAGATGACCGAGCAGATCGAGAGAGAGGTGAAGACGATCAGAACTGTGAACCTCCCGGAGGGCGTGGGCGCCCCCCGTGTCTGGAAGTTCGGCGACGATATCGATACGGACGCGATCCTCCCCGGCCGGTTCCTGACCATCAACGACCCGGCCGAACTCGCGAAGCATGTGTTCGAGGGGACCCGGGACGAGTTCGCGCAGTCCGTGCTCCCCGGCGACGTGGTCGTCGGCGGCCGGAACTTCGGTATGGGCTCCTCGCGAGAGCACGCCCCGCTCGCGCTGAAGGGCGCGGGGGTGCGGTATGTCGTGGCCGAGTCGTTCGCACGGATCTTCTACCGGAACGCGATCAACGTCGGCCTGTTGCCGCTTACGACCGCCTCGACGGCGGCGTTCGAGGACGGTGCCGAGATCGCGGTCGACCTCGGCGCGAACACGATCTCGGTCGGCGGCGTCGTCCATCCGCTCGAACCGGTGCCCGAGTTCCTCAAGCGGATCGCCGATGCGGGCGGGCTGGTCGAGTACGCGAAGACCCTCGGGGAGGTGAGGACGTGCAGCACAGAGTCGCAGTGATCGGCGGGGACGGGATCGGCCCCGAGATCGTACGGCAGGGCTGCCGGGTCCTCGAGGCCGCGGGCGAGCGCTACGGCTTCGACCTGGACTTCACCGAGTTCTCGATCGGCGCGGACCGCTACCTCGAGACCGGGGAGCTCCTGACCGAGGACGACCTCGCCGAGCTCGAGAAGTTCAAAGCCATCTACTTCGGCGCGATCGGCGACGAGCGCGTGAAGCCCGGTGTTCTCGAGAAGGGGATCCTGCTCGCGCTCCGGTTCCACTTCGACCAGTACGTGAACCTCCGGCCGATCAAACTCCTCGCCGGCATCGCGACGCCGCTCGCGAACAAGGGACCGGCCCAGATCGACTTCGTCGTGGTCCGCGAGAACACGGAGGACTTCTACGTCGGGATCGGCGGGCGGCAGGGGCCCGGGAAGGGCCGCGCCGAGCTCGAGGTGCTCCGCTCGCTCTACTCCGTGAAGTTCGGGCTCGACATCGAGTCGGACGCGGACGAGCTCGCGTATCAGATCGGGGTCGTGACCCGCGAGGGCTCGCGCCGCGTGATGGAGTACGCATTCGACCTCGCCGAACGGCGGAGACGGAAGGTCGCATCGGTCGACAAGGCGAACGTCCTCTCGGACGTGTACGGGCTCTGGCGCGAGGTCTTCGCGGACGTGGCGTCCGCGCACCCCTCCGTCGCGACCGAGTACACCTTCGTGGACGCGATCACCATGTGGTTCGTCAAGAACCCCGAGTGGTTCGACGTCGTGGTCACGCCGAACATGTTCGGCGACATCATCACCGACCTCGGCGCGATGATCCAGGGCGGTCTCGGGCTCGCGCCCGGCGGCAATATCAACCCCAACGGGACGTCGATGTTCGAGCCGATCCACGGCTCGGCCCCGAAATACCGGGGCAAGAACGTCGCGAATCCGATCGCGACCGTCTGGGCGGGCGCGCTCCTGCTCGACTCGCTCGGCGAGCACGAGGCCGCGGACGGCGTGGTGCGGGCGATCGAGAGAACGATCGCCGACGGCGTCGTGACGAAGGATATGGGCGGAGCCTCCTCGACCTCGGGCGTGGGCGATCACCTGGTGCAGCTCCTGGGGAGACGGTAAGCCCTCATGTCCGAGATGGTCCGCTGGATCGAAGAGCACTTCGATGACGTGCCGCCCACGCCCGCGCTCGTCATCGACGCGACCAAGCACATGCGCAAGAACGAGCGCAAGCAGCTCTTCTCCGAGGACCTCCCCCAGATGAAGACGGCGGAGGGGCGGTGGTTCGAGGGCGTCTGCTACGAGCGGATGCTCCGGCTCGTCGAGCGGACCGACCTCATCGGCGGGATCGCCCGGAAGGGGGCCGACGCCCCGCCGGTGGGCCAGAACGCGGCTCTCGGCCAGAACGGACTCTTCTACTCGAACATCGGGGATATCAAGATCCGCGGCAACGGCCAGGATCTCGCCGAGTTCGACCTCCTCCTGAAGGACAGCGACGGCAACATCGCCTTCGCCGAGATCGTGACCTCGCCGACGGACATGAAGGAGTTCGAGGCCGAGATCCGGTTCAAGAAGCGGCTGATCGGGTTCATCTACGGCCAAGCTCAAGTGCCGTTCCTGCTCTACTCCACGGTCGATGTCTCGCGCCACCCGATCGTGAAACGGATCATGAAGGAGCCCGAGAACGCGCTGATCCTGGCCGGGCCGTGCGAGGAGCTCAAGAAGATGATCGAGGGGCACGCGGTGAAGCACCATGTCCGGAAGAGTCCCAAGAACCCGAAGTTCTTCCGGGCCGACGAGGTCAGGGCGAAGCGGCCGTTCGACTTCAAGGCGCTCCACGAGGAACGGCGGCAGCGGCTTCTGCAGATGGTCGCGGCAAAAACTCCCAAGGCCGAGTTCGCCGAGCCGGACGATCTCCCACCGATCGTCCGGAAGATCCTCTGCGGCGGGCTCTACCCGTCGGCCGCGAAGGCGCTCTGCGCCAGTTATCCCCTGACCATCCGCGGCAAGCCGATCCCGTGTGCGGAAGTCCCGAAACTCTATTCCAAGGTCGTGCTCGCGGTCAACCTGCCGGACGGAGACCCCATCGTCTACCTGCGCTCCCGCCACCGGAAGGAGTATCTCAAGATGGTCCGGGACAAGCAGGGCGGGTTCAAGTTCGAATCTGCCCGGACGCCCCACATGGCCGGGTTCTTTCTCTGGCTCGAGACGCTCCAGCCGAGCCTCGGGTCCCAGGTCGCCCACGAGATCCTGATGACCTTCATCGGTCCTGGCCGCAACTCGGCCCCGTTCGTCCCGCCGAGTGGCAATCAACGGCAGCAGAAGGAGCCGAAGCCGCAGAAGGAACCAGTGCAGCCGAAGGAACGGGGGCGGCAGCGGAAGGGCCGGGCCGCTCCCGAGCCGAAGTCTCCGACGACGAATCCGACCGGCGGTGGCGATACTCCGAAACCGCCGCGAAAGCGTCGGCGACGGCCCCGCAGGAAGGCCGCGCAGGCGTCGCCGGCTCCCGGAGCGCCTCTCGCCGGCGGCCAGGTCCCCGGCTCCTGAGCTCCGCCCAGCGGGCAGAGCCGCGCCGGCAGTCCCTGTCGGAGCGAATGCGTTTTTGATCCCCGACGAGCTCGGCGAGCTCTGCCATACGGAAGTGTCGGCGGTTCGCTGAAGGAGAACGGCCGGGCGCGGTAAAAGAGAGCGGGGCGGTCGGGTGCTCAGCGCAGGAGGACCCAGCCGATGGCGTTGGTCGCGATCCAGCCGACGGCGACGCCGATGGCGATGATCGTGCCCGTACCGCCGAGATGCTGGGGAATGAGAAGGGGATAGGCGACGAGGGCGAGAAGGCTGACGCCGACCCAGAGCGCGATCCCGATCGCCATCACCGCGGAGCCGCGTTTGACCGCCGGCGATTGCCCGACCGTCGGCTCGTCGGAGGACGTGTCGGCCGCTCCTTCGTCGGCGGCCGGTTCGACGACGGGCTCCGGCACCGCGCGGTCGAGGAGCGCCCGGAGCAGGTCCTCGCCCTCGTTTCGGCGGTCACGGATCTCGCTGTTCGTCGGATCGAGGGCCACCGCCTCCTCGAGGTCGGCGACAGCACCGCGCATGGTTGCGATCGCCGGACCGAGGTCCGCCGCATCCTCCCCGGCACCGATCGTCGCGCTCTCGATGCGATCGTCGGCGCGCTCGAGCAGGAAGTGAGCGAGCGGTACATTGAGGACTCCGCGCTCGCCCAGCGGCACTGCGCGCTGAAGCAGCGCAATCGCCCCGTCGCGCTCCTCGCGGCTGTGCAGCAACTTTGCCTTACCGAGGACCGACTCCGAGATCGGAACGGCGATACCGGATCGGTCCTCGGCAAGAGCGCTCGCACGTTCCCAGTGGCCGAAGGCGTCGTCGACCCGGCCCGCCTCGAGATCCCTCAGTCCGAGCTTGAGCTCGAGCCTGGATTCGATCCGGCGCGCGTCCGGCGATCTGCGCAGCACCTCGTCGAGCCGTTCCAGCGTGCCGCGGGCACTCTCATACTCCGTCTCGGTGACGAGCCGCTCGATGAAGGCGAAGGGGGTGAAGAGCGGCCCGAGCTCGGGGCGCCGCTCATCGACCGCGGCCTGGACCTTCTCGAGGAGACCGACCTCCGCGAGGAGGTACGGGCCGGCCGATATCGCGACGGGCGAGAGACCCCTCCCGGAGAGGACCTTCAGCTCCGATAGTGCGCGGGCAGCCTCGAGCTCGGACCGGAAGAGCGCGATGTGCTCCCGAATACGCCCTTCTCCGGGGACGTCTCCGTTCTCCGTCCTGAGCATTGCCATCGCCTCGAGCTCGTCCGTGAGACGTTTCCCGAGAACGTTCGCGGCCGCGCTGCCTGCGCCGCGGTTGTCCGTGACGACGCCCCATTCGGTCCAGAACGCCTCCGACGCGCAGAGCGCGGCGAAGCGGGTGAGGGCTGCCTGCCACAGTCGACCCGTCACATCCGGCGGCAGGGGCAGGTCGGCACCGTTCCGGCCGGATCCGCGGGCTTCCCAGTACGAGAGCACGGCGATCGAATGCGTGGCCGCCGCCATGGGGAACCCGCGTTTCTCGACGGCGCGCCAGCGCTCGTCCGCGCGCCGTCGAGCCGCCGTCTCGCTCAACGTCTCGAACGGATCGTCAAAGGCGAGGTCGTCGAGGTATCGGTCCTGATAGTGAAAGAGATCGATCAGTGATCGGCGGACCGGGTCGCGCAGATCCTGGGCGGCCGCTACTCTCTCTTCCGAGCTGTCGGCGTCGTCGGCTGCCGCCCGGCTGATCGCGTCCCCTCCGGCTCCCGCCTCGACCCCGAGCAGTTCGTAGGCCGTCGGGTCCAGCTGAAGTGGATCCTTCTTCATCGCATCGTCCCCGTACCCCCGGCGCCGGCTCGGGCGCCGCGCGGTGCCCGTCCGGTATGCCGTCGAATACGGGGATGGGATCTCGCGGCTCTTATCTGTTTCATAATTGTCCCGAGGGACCGGCAGGCGGTGCCGGG
>JBDKUZ010000118.1:0-19415 GCA_039679395.1 Methanospirillum sp.
CGTCGCGATCGAGCTCCTGCTGAACCGCTCGGCGCTCGATAGCGTCGCGGGCTTTCCCAGCCCGGTCAACGACGTGGAGGGGCAGGCCCGATCGGCGTATTTCTGGGAGAGCGTTCCCTACACGCTCTCGACCGCTCTCTACTGGGCAGGGATCGCGTTCGTCCTCCTCGTGCCCGTGGCCCTCCTCCTGCTCTACCTGAGGTACGGCCGTGAGAAGGCATTCACCGTGCCCGAGTACCTGAGCACGGTCCCGGACCCGACAAAGCGCCCCTGGGTGGTGAACCTCCTCTTCAAGGGGGACGCGGGAACCTCTGACGCCGACGGGTTCTACGCAACCGTGCTCGACCTGCACCGGCGAGGCCTGATCCGGGTCGAGGAGGTCGCGGGCGGCGAGGACGTCCGGATCCGGCTCCACGGCGCCCGGTCGAACGACCCGTACGAGCAGCGAGTGCTCGACTTCCTCGCCGCGATCGCAACCGACAACGTGGTCGACACGTCCGCGCTCGCGCTGCGGAACGAGGAGGCGAAACATGACACGTCCCTCCAGTCCGAGATGATCCGCAACCTCGGGACGTACCGCGCGATCGCCTCGCATTCGGACCCGACCGTGACGACCGCGTACATCGTCTCGGGGCGGGAGCACATCATCCCCCTGATCCTCATCGGGGTCGCGCTCGCGATTGTCTCCCTCTTCCTCGTCTTCATCTATCCGAACCTTTCCGGCCGCTTCATCGGGCCGATCCTGCTCTTTGCGGTCGGCGCCGTCCAGGCCGGGATCGCGATCGCGTTCCCGTCCACGCTCTTCGGCCACTGGAAGGGCGAGGGCTACCGCGAGCGGCTCGAGTGGGAGGCGTTCGCGCACTTCCTGTCGGATCTCGCCATGCTTCGGAAATACTCGCCCGCCGATATCTCGATGTGGGGAGAGTGGCTGGTCTACGGCACGGCCCTCGGGGTCGGCGACAAGGTCGCCCGGGCCATGCGCGAACTGGACATCCAGCTCCCCGAGGAGGTCGCGATGCCGACGCATCTCAACACCGCGTTCGTGCCCCTCCTCCTCTTCGCGCCGCCCGTCCAGAGTGGCGGCGGTGGCGGGTTCGGCGGCGGGGGCTTCGGTGGCGGAGGCTTCGGCGGTGGCGGTGGCTTCGGCGGTGGCGGCGCCGGGGGGCGTTAACCCCCCTTAGCCCACCCTCGCCGCGAGCGTTGCTGCACGCTCGTCGAAGAAGAGGCGGAGCCAGAGCTCCGTCACGAAGATCCTGAAGACTTCATACGAGTACTCGGCTCTGCCGGCACGATACCGGGCGAAGTCCGCCGCAACTGCGTCCGCATCCCAGTACGGACGCGAACGGAAGGACTCCGAGGCGAAGACCTCCTCCACGAGCGGCCCCAACTCGCGCCCCATCCAGACCTCCTCGGGCGTGACAAAGCCCATCTTGTCCATTCTACAGCGGATCGCCTCGGGCACGAGCCCTTTGATCGCACGCCGCAGCACGCGCTTCGTGACCCCGCGGCGGAGCTTCTGGTCGAGGGGGAGTGATGCGAGGTACTCGACGACCCGGTAGTCGAGGAACGGCACGCGGGCCTCGATCGAGAAGTGCATCGAGTTCCGGTCCTCGTAGTGGAGGAGCGCGGGCAGGTTCGTCACGGTCGTCTCCTGCCGGAGGACACGGTCGAGGTCGCCGGCGTAGCGATGGACCGGCGGAGCGTCGATCCTGAGAAGTCCGCGTCGACCGCGCCGGACCAGGAGCTGCCGCGCCGCGTTCGCGAAGAAGCCCCGGTGGTGGCGGAGCGTCCCGAGCGCCTCCTCGACGAACCGACCAAATCGCCCGCGGCGGGCGAGCGTGGCGAGGTACGTCCCCTGGTACGCGAGGTAACCCGCGAGCTGCTCGTCAGCGCCCTGGCCGTCGAGCACGACCGTGACCGATCCGGCCGCGAGGCGCATCACGCAGTACTGTGCGTAGATCGAGAGCGAGCCGAACGGCTCGTCCTGCGCCCAGACCAGGTCGAGGAGATCGTCCCGAAGCCGGTCCGGAGCGGGCTCGACGTACGCGCCGACCACGCCGGCCGATGCTGCGGCAACCTCCATGAACTGCCGTTCGTCGAATCGGGGATCGGCGTAGACGGCCGAGAAGGTCCGCTGCCGCTCGCCGACCGAATCGGGGTGCTCGGTCGCGAGCAGGCGCGCGATCAGGGCCACGATGGTCGACGAGTCGATCCCGCCCGAGAGGCAGGTCCCGACCGGGACGTCGGCCCTCAGACGCAGGCGGACTGCGTCGGCCAGCAGCGCACCCAGTCGCGCCGGCGCGTCGTTCTCGAGCTCGGGCGGCGATGCGACGGTGGGATTCACCGCGAGGTCCCACCAGCGGACCGGCCCCTCGACTCCCCGCTCTCCGACTGCCATCCAGTGACCGGGCGGGAGCTGGAGTACCCCCTCGAACATCGTGAGCGGGGAATGGTCGAGGACTCCCCAGGCGAGGAACGCGGCGAGGGCGGGCTCTGCCGGTGCCCGACCCACCGCAGGGTCCGCGAGCAGGGCTTTGCACTCCGAGGCGAAGAGGAAGCGGTCGCCGACGAGGGCGTAGTAGAGCGGCTTGACGCCGAGACGATCCCGGGCGAGGAAGAGTTCGCTTCGTCTGCGGTCCAGGACGGCGAAGGCCCACATGCCGTTGAACCGGGCAAGGCAATCGCGCCCCCATTCGTCGTATGCGGCGAGCACCACCTCGGTGTCGGTCCCGGTGCGGAACTCGTGCCCGGCCGCCCGGAGTTCCTCGCGGAGCTCGAGATAGTTGAAGATCTCGCCGTTGTAGACGATCGTGGTTGCGCCGTCCGCGCTCGTCATCGGCTGGCACCCTTCGTCCGAGAGGTCGATGATCGCGAGCCGCCGGTGAACAAGTGCGGTCGCTCCCTCCACCACCGTCCCGCTGGCATCGGGTCCGCGATGGGCGAGAAGGGCGCCCATCCTCCCGAGGAGTGCCGTGTCGGCAGGACCGCCGCCGATCTCGACGATCCCCGCGATCCCGCACATCTCAGGCGAAGTAGGGGGATCGCCGCTTCACGGCCTCGCGGAACGCGTCCTCGAGCGCAGCGCCATGCAGCCCGCGGACGTCGACCAGGTTGTCCGTGCGGAGGAGACAGGGCTTGAGCTTCCCGTCCGAGGTGAGGCGGAGCCGGTTGCAATAGGCGCAGAACTCGGTGTTGTGGAGCGGCCGGACGACCTCGACCTCCGCTCCTCGGACGAAGTACTTCTTCCGGTGGTGCATCCGCCGTGTCTCGACACGGTCGGCCATTGCCGCGATCCGGTCTTCGATCCCCTTCACGTCGCCGTGGTGGTCGCAGTCGCGGAAGTCCATCAGCTCGATCAACTGCAGCACCAGGTTGGGATTGCCCCGTACGTAGTCGATGAAGGTGTCGACCTCATCCTCGTTGATCCCCGAAAGGACAACCATGTTGATCTTGACGGGAGTCAGGCCGGCCTTCAGGGCCGCCTCGATCCCCGCGAGGGCCTCGCCCAGCATGGGCTTTCCCGCGATCCGCTCGTATCGCTCGGGGTCCATCGTGTCGAGCGAGACGTTGACCCGGTTGAGCCCGGCGTCCTTGAGCTCCTGCGCCCGGTCCGCGAGAAGAGTTGCGTTCGTGGTCAGCGAGGCCTCCATCCCGGGCGGAACCGACCGGATGATCTGCGCGAGGTCGGCGCGCATCAGCGGCTCGCCTCCCGTGAACTTGACCGACCTGATCCCGAACGACTGAGCGACACGGAGGATCTCCGCGATCTGCTCGGCGGAGAGCTCCTGCTCGGGGTTCTTCTCGCCCTCGGCATGGCAGTAGATGCAGTTGAGGTTGCAGGCCTGCGTCAGGCTGATCCGGATATTCGATACCGTCCGGCCGGACGGATCAGTCAGCACCGGCATCACACCCGATAAAATTCTTGCCGATGATGTAGATCTCGCGCGAGCCCCTCCGGCTCGCCTTTGCCTGATACGTCCGGCCCGACCGAAACACTGTCCGGACCTTTGCCAGGAATTCCGCGAAGTCCTCGCCCTGGAAGGATTTAACGACGAAGTTACCGCCCGGCTTGAGGGTCGCGCAGGCGAACGCGAGCGCCTGCTCGTTGAGCTCGACCGCGCGGGCCTGGTCGTACGAGCGCTGTCCCGAGAGCTTGGGCGAGGCGTCGGCAACGACCACGTTCACCACCCCGAGCGCCTCTTTGACGCGCGCCTGGATCGCGGGGTCGGCGAGGTTGCCCATGATCGTCTCGACACCTTCGATCGGCGCGATCGGGTTCAGGTCGACCCCAAGCACGCGTCCCTCGGTGAGCGTCCGGATCACCTGAAGCCACGAACCCGGCGCGGCCCCGAGGTCGACCACGTTGTCATCCTCCCGGATTACCCCGGCGTGCTGCTGGATCTCGAGCAGCTTGTACGCGGCCCGCGAGCGGTAGCCCTCGCGCATGGCCATCCGATATCCCTTATCCCGTCCCCACTGCGATCCCATGGTGTATGTCTGCTCCCGAACGGCGCCTCTCCCGTGACGCGTTCACGGAAACCAGAGCGTATCAACCTTCCGGTTGCTGCTCCGGTGCGATATCATTAAAACTATGACTAGTCAGTTTATA
Source organism: Methanospirillum sp. (assembly GCA_039679395.1). Classification (GTDB taxonomy): domain Archaea; phylum Halobacteriota; class Methanomicrobia; order Methanomicrobiales; family Methanospirillaceae; genus UBA288. The sequence continues at coordinate 4,610 of JBDKUZ010000118.1, forward strand.
ATAGAATCACTTCGTTACATGGACGCACTCTAATAATTAGAGAGTGTCCATTAACTAGTGACCTATTAGAGAGTGTCAGGGGTATCCATGTTACGCGCCACCATCGACGCAGATGTCTTCAGGGAGGCGGTCGACGCCATCGCCGCTCTCGTGAGCGAGTGCCGCCTCCATGTCGACAGCGAAGGAATGAGGACAAGGGCGGTCGACACCGCGAACGTCGCGATGGTCTCGCTCGAGCTCGGGCCGGACGCCTTCGAGGTCTTCGAGGCCTCGGAGTCCGCGCTCGGGATCGACGTGACCAAGCTGAAGAACATCGTCGGGATGGTGAACCGCGGCGAGAAGCTCATGCTCTCGATCCCCGAGGGGTCGCAGCGCCTGAACCTGGCGTTCCAGAGTTATCAGTACTCGCTGACCCTTCTCGATCCGAATACGATCCGGAAGGACCCGAATGCGCCGACGCTGGAACTGCCCGGGAAGGTCGTTCTCGAGGGGGCGAAGCTCACGAACGCGATCAAGGCCGCCGCGGTCGTCTCGGACAAGATCGCGCTCGGGATCGACCCCGAGGCCCGGGTCTTCTTCATGGAGGCCGAGGGGGACACGGACAACATCCGGCTCGAGCTCGGCCCGGACGATCTCCTGTCGCTCGCAGACGTGAAGGCGCGCTCGCTCTTCAGTCTCGACTATCTCAAGGACATGGCCAAGACCATGAGCCGCGCGAGCGAGATCGAGATCGGGATCGGGATCGATCACCCGGTCCGGTTCACCTTCGAGATCGCAGGCGGCAAGGGGCGCGTGATCTACCTGCTCGCCCCGCGGATCGAGGCCGACTGAGTCCCGGAGATCGGATGCGGCCGGCGTTCGACGAGAAGGACCTGGCCCGATACCCGTTTTTACAGGAGGCCCAGGCGAAGATCGCCGGGTCGGAGCTGAATCGTCTCGAGTCCTTTCTTGCAAGCGATTCGGGCCGCAGGATCATCGACCTGGCGGCCGATCGGCTCGAGGCCGCGATCACGATTCCGCCGCGCGAACTCGAAGCTCACTTCGCCAACTCCTCTTCGAAGGATCAGAGTTCGCTCCAGTTACTGTATGCGTACGGGATGGCGCGGATCATCGCCTCCTGCATCAACGACCGGAGCGTTATCGAGCGGCTGATCGCGTTCGAGGCGCGCCGGTCGGCGTTCTATCTGACGAGGGACGAAGAGGGAGAGACGGAGGAGGCGAAGCGGGAGGAGGTGGCGCGGCGTCTCGGGCTGGAGCTCAGCGACGGCACGGTCCCGCTCGCCACGTACGTCGAGATGGTCTCGGGCCTGCGCGAACCGGGCTGGCGCCTGGTCAACCGCGAGGTAAAGGGCGGATTCGTCCGGGTCTACGACTCCGAGATCGAGGTCCTGCTCCGGGAGCGGATCCGCGTCGTGATCCGCGCCCGCGGACTCCCGAAGGTGCCGGCGGAGGTCTGCGCCCTCCTCGGCCCCGCGATCGAGCGGCTCACCGCCGTCCACCAGGGGCAGATGCTCCGGGACCTCGGCCCGATCGACGAGTCGCGATACCCTCCCTGCATGGCCGCGCTGATCATGGCGCTCGCGGGCGGTGCGAACCTGACACATATGGGCCGGTTCGCGCTGACCGCCTTCCTCCATACCATCGGGCTCGACATCACGCAGATCGTCGAGGTGTACCAGCGCTCTCCCGACTTTGATATCCAGAAGACACTCTACCAGGTCGAGCACATCTCGGGCCGCTCGGGGACCGAGTACACGCCGCCGTCCTGCGCGACCATGGAGACGAACGGGCTCTGCGTCCGTCGCGACGCTCTCTGCGAGCGGATCGGCGGCCCCCTCGGGTATTACCGGAAGAAGAAGGGAAGTCCTCCGCGCAACGAGACGCCTAGCGGATCTTCTCGTTGATCACGTACCCGGCGCCGCTCATCAGGACGAGGAAGATCACGATGGCGAGCATGTACGCCGGTCCCGGTGGCAGGACGAGCGGCAGGCCGACGATCAGCACGATCATGACGATCAGGGCGACGACCCCGATGAGGAGGTCAAGGAGACGCGTATCCATTGTCTCTGTACAATAACGCTCCGCCGATAAGTCTGTATCGAATCGGGGGGCGGTCCAAAAACCCTTTTAGGATGAGGGACCATCACACCGCCATGGAGATCAGTGACAGTCTGAGAACGTTTCTCGAGAACGGAGAGGACTGGGAGCGGAAGAACACCACCGTGCCCGGCGTGTATCTGATCAAACTCCCGAAGACCCGCAACCGCCCCGCCTCGCTGGCGCTCGAGCTGAACCCGATCGGCGAGAGCGGCCTGCCGATCAAACGAAAGGGGCTCATGATCATGAGCGCTCACGAGCTCGAGGCGTTCCGCCGGCTCTTCGAGAACCCGAAGGTCGCGAGCGTGCTGGACGCGATCGACAGTCTCTTCCCCGAGCGACGGAACGTCGGGAGGGCCGCGGACGACGTCGTCGAGATCTAGGACGCCGTTCGCGCTCGACGCGCTCGATCTCGTTTTCAGGCCCGGGCAGTCCGGGCCTGGCGACCGCTACGTCTACCTGCAGGGCGATCACGTTCTCCTCGACCGAGCGAGCGGGAGCATTCTGATCCCGGTACCCCCGTCCGGCGACGCTCCGGTGCTCTCCCTCGGACGCTCGAGTGATGCATCGGTATCGGCCGTGCTCCTCTGTATGGGCGCCGCGCCGCCATGCACGCTCGAGCCGGTCGGCCTGCGCGAGCTCTTCGGGATGATCGATGACGAGGAACTAGGCTGGGCTTCGCGGGCGGCGCAGCTCGCCACCTTCGACCGCGACCACCGGTTCTGCGGCCGGTGCGGCGCGCCCGCGGCGCCGAGCACGGTCGAGCACGCCCGGGTCTGCGCGGCCTGCGGTGCGACGGTCTACCCGCAGCTCTCGCCGGCCGTGATCGTACTCGTCGAGCGCGGCGACGAATGCCTGCTCGCGCGTTCGCCGCGGTTTCCCCCGGGCGTCCACTCGGCCATCGCCGGCTTCGTCGAGCCCGGGGAGACGGCCGAACACGCGGTTGCGCGCGAGCTCGCCGAGGAGTGCGGCGTGGCCGCGACCGATCTCCGGTACGCGGGCTCGCAGCCCGGGCCGGTCCCGCACTCGCTGATGCTCGGCTTCTCCGCGACCTACGCCGGCGGCGAGGTCCGCATCGACGGCGTCGAGGTCGAGGCCGCGGACTGGTTCGCGGCCGACGCGCTGCCGCCGCTTCCGGCTCCGGGCTCGATCGCGCGGCTCCTGATCGAGGAGTTCGCCGATCGCGTCAGTACCCGAGACTCTCACTGATCAGAATCAGGGTGACGCGACCGTCGGCGATCGCCTTCTCCAGGATCACGATATTTCCGATCTCGCTCGAGGTCCCGTAGGCGCGCCTGGCCCGTTGCTGTTCGATGGGCAGCGCGTACTCCCAGCACCGCGCGAGGGCGTCGTCGAGGGTCGGCACGCACTTGTTCGCGCCCGAGACCAGGACCAGGTGGCCCGCGGCGTACGGCCAGGCGCCGACCCGGCTTCCGGTCTTGTCGCATCCCACGAGCTCGCCCGTCTCCGCGATCGCCTGGACGCCCGAGAGGAACCAGTCGGCGGCCACTCCCTTTCGCCTGAGGGCGTTTCGCTCCTGCTCGTCGTTCTCGGCCGTGATCACGGCGTGGTAATCGCGCCACCCCTTCGGGTTCTCCTTCAGGAGCTGCTCGTACCCCATTTCGTTCAGGGTCGTCGAGGAGCCGTTCATCACCTCGGCCCCGTCCGGGATCAGGTCGAGCAGGCTCTGCCGCGCCGCGTCGGCCGTCGCGGCTCTGATCACGCGGATGTTCCGCCTCTCGATCGCCTCGACCGTCCGTGCAATCGTCGTCTCGTCGGGAACCCTGCCCCACCTGTCCGGGTCGACCTTCGCGTCCGCGATCAGGTTGACCGCGCTGTACTGCGTGACGGTTGCCATCATTGCATCCCGGTGAGCGGGGAGGGCGTCACCGGGCATAAGGTGTTCGGTGAGAAGAGAAGGCTACTCGATCGGCTCCCACCGGGCCTCCTGCTGCTCCGCGTTCCGGAGCGACAGTCGGTGCGGCGCGAAGGGGCCCTGACCGCGGAGCGTCTCGGCGAGCTCGAGAGTCTTTCTCCTGATGAGATCGAAGGCCGGGTCATCGAACAGATCCGCGGGTCCTACCAGCCGCCCCCTGCTGACCTGGAACCCCAGGCAGGTCGCACGCGGCGGGCCGTCGCCGACGGTACACCCCGCATCGCAGACGGCAACGGGCATCAGAGGTGCCAGATTGCCCCCCGGCAACCCTCCCAGGATAAAGAACGGTGTCGTAAACGGGGCCAGACACTCGCCGACGGCAGGGAATCCCGCCTCCGACCGGACAATCAGGACCGGGGCACTCGCGGCCCCCTTCCCGCTCGGAGATGCAGCCGACGGCGGAATCGAGGCCGAGGCCGCAATCGCGCTCTCCTTCGAGAAGACGTGCCTGACCGCGTACCGCGATGGCAGACCGATGCAGTCGAGCAGATCGTACGACTCCTCCGGCGTCCTGAAGAGAGCCCTCCGGCACGCGACGAGGTCGTGAACCTCGAAGACGAACCCGTCGTGCATCGACGGATTGCGAACGAGTCCGGGCGTGGTGAAGGGATCGGCAAAGGTCCTGTAGAGGTGAAAGTTCCAGGCCCCCGCCCGGGCCGGGGCGGCCATGAACAGGAGCACGGGCTCGGACTCCCGTTCCACGAATTCCATCTCGGCCGCCCCCCCTACTGCGTCCGAAGAGAGGTCCGGGTCGACACCGTGGAGCTTCATCCCCGTCGCTATCTCGGCGCAGGACCGGAGAAGATCGCCTGCGAGGCCGAGTACTTCCTCGTCGCCCGGGCCGCGCGCGTGGGTCATCACGAGCTCGAGGGCGGGGCCGCAGCGGGCGACGAACGAGTCGATCAGCAACCCTCCCTCCTGCTCCTTCAGGCGCTTCGCCGCCTCCTCGAGCAGGCGCGGATGGGCGCGGGAAAAGCCGGGGAAGGACCCGACGCAGGCCCCGATAACGGAAATGGTGGTCTTCATCCCCCTCACGGAGGAGTAGTTTCCGCGCCCCGGCTCTTGACCGTTTCCCCACGGTTCAACAAAAAACGGGAATGACGCCGGAGCCCCGGCTCTCGCACGCCTTATCGGCAGCAGGACGTGACCCGGCAGATGATCGACTTGCTGCCGATGTAGATCGGCACCTTCTGGTGGACCTTCTCGGGCTGCACCTCGAGCAGGAGCCGTTCGCCGTCCGTGCAGACACCGCCGGCCTCATGGGCGATAAAGCCCATGGGGTTCGCCTCGAAGAGGAGGCGGAGCTTGCCCTCCTTGCCCGGAACGCAGGGGTAGCAGTAGACTCCCCCGTACGTGAGGATCTGGTGGAAGTCGGCGACGAACGCACCCGAGTACCGGAGCTTGCCGCCGTCCTGCTCGATCCCCTCGATGAACTTGCAGTGTGCGTCGGTCCAGGTGGGCTTCGCCCCGCCCGAGCCGTAGAGCTTCCCCTCGGGCATCCGGACGTTCTCGTGGAGCATACGGTACTCGCCGTCCTCGGCGATCGCGAAGACCTGGACGCCCTCGCCGACGGAGAGGGTCAGCGTGGTCATGGGACCGTAGAGGATGTAGAACGCGGCCTTCAATCGTTCGCCGGGTTGCAGTACGGGTCCGTCGAAGACCCCGACGATCGTGCCCACGGCCAGATTGACCTTGACGTTGGAGGACCCGTCGAGCGGGTCCATGACCAGGCCGAACGTGGTCCGGGCATTCGGGAAGCTGACGATCTCCTTCTGCTCCTCGGAGGCGAGCTCGGCCACGAGCCCGGACTCCCCGAGGATTCTGGTGAGATGGCGGTCCGCCCAGATGTCCATGGCGACCTGGTCGTCGCCCGAGACGTTCTCGGTCCCGGCGTAGGCCTGGTTCGCGATGAACGCCTCGCGTATCGGTACGGCCTGGTCGGCGATCAGCTCGATCAGGTCCTTGAGGTCCCCGGAGGCGGCAGTACCGTCGAGGTACTCGCGGAGCGTGACCATGCGGACCTCACGCGGAGGGAGCCGCAAGGAGGGTGCATGCCTCCTCGACGGCCTTCCCCTCGACCGTGATCGCGTAGATCGCGTTGCACATGGCGACCGCGGCCGAGAGCGATTTCTGGTGGATATTCCGGCCTGTCGCGTTGCCGGAAGCGCACCCGGTGTGGATCTGGTCGTAGAGGCCCTTGAGGAACTTCCGCTCGTCCGTCGACGAGCCGCCGGCGCAGACAACCTTGGTCCGCCCCGCCGCCTTCGTCGCCTCGCAGAGGAGCAGGGCCGGATCGGCACCCTCCTTCTTGGGCGCGTTCACCTTGACGAAGTCCGCGCCGAGGGTCGCGGCCACGCCGGCCGCGCCCGCGATCAGGTGCGGGTCCTTCTCGTCCTTGACCGCGGCGCCGCGGGGATAGATCCAGAGCACGACGAGGAGCCCCTCGTTGTGGGCCTCGCAGATCGCCTCGGCCGCCTCGCGGAGCATCTGCGGCTCGAAGGTCGAGCCGAGGTAGATGGTATATCCGACGGCCGCGATCTTCAGGCCGGTCTCGTCGCGGAACTTCGCGACCTGCTTCGCCGTCCAGAGCGTGCCCGAGTACGGATCCTGCTGGGCCGTCTTGACCAGGTGCGTCTTGGAGTTGAGCTTGACCAGGTACGGGACCTTCGGGTAGTCCATGCCGTACCGGGCGATAAGACCGAGCTGGGTCGCGAAGACCCCGATGCGGGCCTGGTCCGCGATCCGGAAGAGGTGCTCGGGGTCGGCGTCGTCCTCGTGGATCCCCTCGCCATAGAAGTCGTCGTTGAGATGCTCGACCTTCTGGTCGCCCGCAAAGAGCATCAGCCGTCCGCTGTCGTGAGTAACCAGTCGGTAGTTCTCGATATATGTCTCGCGCGCCTTCGACGGAACATCGCAGGGCACGAAGACCCGGTCCTTCGCAGCCATGATTAGCAGTGGTACCACAGGCAATAAAATCTATGCAATCATCGTTCGAGATGCGGGGCCGACTCCGGTCTTCGGGAAGGCGGAAGCCTTCGAGATCGACGATCCCGGGACTCCATCCCGTCGGGAGAGGATGAGGGACCGATCGACCCGATAATAAAAGGATCAGAAGAAGATCTTCGCCATGGTGAAGAGGTCCATATCCACCGTCTTGAGCCGGCAGACGTCCGCGAGCGGCACGGGGACGATCCTGTCCCCCTGCTGGGCCACCATGACGCCGAAGTTTCCCTCGGCGATCTGCTCGATCGCCCTGACGCCGAACCGCGACGCGAGAACGCGGTCGTGCGCCGTGGGCGACCCGCCCCGCTGCACGTGCCCGAGAACCGTCACCCGCGTCTCCACGCCGAGACGGCGCTCGAGCTCCTTTCCGAGGAGCTGGCCGATCCCGCCGAGCTGCTCGTGCCCGAACTCGTCGACCCGTTCGGACGAGGTCACCGCCTCCCTCATCTCCTTCGGCTTCGCGCCCTCGGCCACGACGACGATCGAGAACTTCTTTCCGCGGTTGAACCGGCCCCGAAGGCTGTCGCAGACCTCGTCGAAGTCGAACGGGACCTCGGGGATCAGGATCTGATCGGCCCCGCCGGCGATGCCCGAGAAGGTCGCGATCCAGCCCGCGTGACGGCCCATCACCTCGAGGACCATGATCCGCTGGTGGGACTCGGCCGTCGTATGGAGGCGGTCGATGGCGTCCGTGACGATCGCGACGGCGGTGTCGAACCCGAAGGTGTAGTCGGTGCAGGAGAGGTCGTTGTCGATCGTCTTCGGGATCCCGATCACCCGGATGCCCATCTCGTGCAGGCGGGCGGCGACGCTCAGGGTGTCGTCCCCGCCGATCGCGATCAGAACATCGATCCCGTACTTCTCGAGATGCATCAGCATCCGGGCGACGTCCTCCTCGTTCTTGAACGGGTTGGTCCGCGACGTGCCGAGGATGGTCCCGCCTTTCGGCAGGATCCCGGTGACCGAGCAGTCCGTGAGGGGCTCGACCTTGCCCTCGACGATCCCCTTCCAGCCGTTCCTGATCCCGATCACGGCATAGTCGTGCCGGTGGGCGGTCTTGACGACCGCCCGTATGACCGCGTTCAGGCCCGGGCAATCCCCGCCGCCAGTCAGCACGCCGATCGTTCTGACCGGCCGGCGTTCAGGCTCGTTCATGCCTCCCCCTTTCAGTCGGCCCTGATATAACATCCTGCCGCCGCCGGATCACCGGTCGGGGATCGCGGCCACACCGGGCAGGGCCTCGCCCGAGAGGAACTCGAGCGTGGCGCCGCCCCCCGTCGAGACGTGGGCCATCCGGTCGGCCACGCCGAACCGGGTCACGGCCTCGACCGTCGAGCCGCCGCCGACGACGGTGACGGCGTCGAGGTCGGCCAGGACCGTGGCGATGGCCTTCGTGCCCTCCGCGAAGGCCGGGTTCTCGAAGACGCCCATCGGCCCGCTCCAGACAACGGTCCGGCAGCTGCCGAGCACGCGCGAGTACTCGGCGATCGTCCCGGGCCCGATGTCCGCGATCACCCAGCCGTCCGGGATTCTGTCCGCAGGCACCGTCCGCACGTCGGCGGTGTCCTCAAGGCTTTTCGCGACCACCACGTCCGTCGGCAGGAGCAGGCGAACGCCCTGCGACGCCGCCTGTTCAGTGAGCTCGCGGACATAGTCGAGCAGTGCTTCTTCCACCCGGGAGGCCCCCACGCCATATCCCCGGCTGCTGTACGCGGTGGCCACCATCCCGCCCCCGATGAGGAGGACGTCGACCAGGGGCACGATGTTCTTCAGGACGCCGAGCTTGCTCGAGAGCTTCGCTCCGCCGATCACCGCGGCGAACGGGCGCTCCGGATGCTCGAGAAGTCCGCCGAGCATCCGGAGCTCCCGTTCCATCAGGCGGCCCGCGGCCGCAGGAAGGAGACGCGGTACGCCCACGATGGAGGCGTGAGCGCGGTGGCTCGAGCCGAACGCGTCGTTGACATAGAGGTCCGCGAGTGCGGCGAGGGCCTGCGCGAAGGCCGGATCGTTTGCCTCCTCCCCACGGTAGAACCGGAGGTTCTCGAGCATGGCCACGTCGCCGTCCCGCATCCCGGCGACGGCCGCCTCGACCTCGGGACCGATAGAGTCCCGAAGCGCGGCGACCGGTCGGTCGAGAAGGACGGACAGGCGCTCCGCCACGGGAGCCGTGCGGAGAGACTCGACAACCTCGCCCTTCGGCCTGCCCAGATGCGAGGCCACGATCACCCTCGCCCCGTGGTCGACCAGGTACTCGAGCGTCGGCAACGCGGCTCTGATCTTGGAGTCGTCGGTGATGACTCCGTTCTTCAGCGGTACGTTGAAGTCGACCCGCACGAGCACCCGCTTGCCGGCCACATCCAGGTCTTCGACCGTCCTCTTCGTCATCTGCGTCCCTCACCGTCGCGGGCATTGCCCGGAATCCGGCGACCAACAGTGGTCGTCGAGGACATATACCTATCTTCATCGCCGGACCGTTCCGTCTCGGGTGCGGCCTGGAAAAAAGGGCGGATGGTTCGGTCTCAGCTCTCGGCGGCCACGTCGGCCGCGTCGAGCTCGATCTCGAGGATTCCGTGCTTGAGCCGCGTCCTGACCGACCCGGGGTCGCACGGCGGCAGCGGCGCCGTTGTATGGTATTTCCGGCCGTCCTCCTCGGCGAAGATCTGGAGGGTCCGGCCGGTCATGCCCATCTTGATGTTCTCGGGCGCAATCCCCGGGACCTCGGTCACGACGACGACCTTGTTCTCGATCGTCGATACTTCGGGCACCTGCTCGATCACCTCGGGCGTCTCCTCGTCGGCCTCCGGGCCGTAGAAGATCTTGAACCCGATCGCGATCGGCATCCGTCCCTGCCCCCCCGCCTGCCGGTTCTGCAGGAGGCGGCCGATCAGTTCCCTGACCAGCGCCTCGATCTCTTCTTCGTCCCTGTCGTGTGCGTGGGTGCTCATTCTCGCTATCTCGGTTATCTCGGTGTGTCCAGACGTTCTCTCAGGGCCGCGGTCTGGTCGCGGAGGGCTGCGAAGTCCTTCTTCCTGGCAAAGATCGCCTTCCGCAGGGCATCGGCCTGCTGCCGCAGTTCGTTCTCGGGGGCCACGCCCATGGTCGCGAGCTCGGCTCGCCTGACCACGGCCGCCGCCTCCTCGAGAACGGACCGCTGCTCCTGGTTGTACATCATCTCCCAGGCCTGGCGTTCCGATGCCTCGACCGCGTCCCGGTCGAGCGAGCCCCTGACCTTATCCAGCGCGGCGTCAAAGTGTGCCTTCGTGAGGCGGATGTTCGCGGCCGCGTCGGCCCGCTCCTGATCGGTCTTTTCGCCCATGTCGGTGATTAACTCGCGCATCGCGGCGAGTTTCGCCTCCCGACCGAGGGCATCGATGTCCGCGCCGACGAACCCCTCGGTTCGCGCGACCAGGTCGTCGACGTTGATGTCGCTCGCGAGCAGGTCCCCGGCCTTTCCGAGGTAGACCTCGAAGATCTTCTTCCGGCCCTCCGCGTCCGGCGGCGGCACGTAGACGTGCCGGTCGAGCCGTCCGGGCCGGAGGAGCGCGGTGTCGATCATGTCCGGCCGGTTGGTCGCGGCCAGCACGACCACGTTCTTGAGCTCCTCGAGCCCGTCGAGCTCGGTCAGGATCTGGCTGACCACGGACTCGGTCACGTGGCTCGTGCCCGCGTACGACCCGCGGACCGGCACCAGCGCGTCCACCTCGTCGAAGAAGATGATCGCGGGCGCGGCCTGGCGCGCGCGCCTGAAGATGTCGCGGACGCCCTTCTCGGACTCGCCGACCCACTTCGAGAGGAGCTCCGGGCCCTTGATCGAGATGAAGTTCGAGTCCGACTCGTTGGCGACGGCCTTCGCGAGCAGGGTCTTCCCTGTCCCGGGCGGGCCGAAGAGCAGGACCCCCTTCGGGGCCTCGGTCCGGAGCTTCTCGAAGACGTCGGCGTACTTGAGCGGCCACTCGACCGTCTCCTGGAGCTCGGCCTTGACCTCCTCGAGCCCGCCGACGTCGGCCCAGGTCACGTCCGGGACCTCGACGAGCACCTCGCGCATGCCCGAGGGCTCGACGTACTTCCGGGCCTCGGTGAAGTCGTCGTCCGTGACCTCGAGTTTGTCGAGTGTCTCGGGAGGAATCTCTTGGTCGGCCTTGACCGAGGGGAGGACGCGGCGGAGCGCGTGCATGGCGGCCTCCTTGACCAGGAGCGCGATGTCGGCGCCGACGAAGCCGTGCGTGGTCTCGGCGTACGCCTTGAGCCGATCGTTCTCGACGATGTCCTTGGAGAGCGGGACGCCTCGGGTGTGGATCTTGAAGATCTCCTCGCGCCCCTTGGTGTCGGGGATGCCGATCTCGATCTCGCGGTCGAACCGCCCGCCGCGGCGGAGCGCGGGGTCGATCGCGTCGGGGATGTTGGTCGCGCCGATCACCACGACCTGCCCGCGCCCCTTGAGCCCGTCCATCAGGGCGAGGAGCTGCGCGACCACGCGCCGCTCGACCTCGCCCTTGGTGTCCTCGCGCTTGGGCGCGATGGCGTCGAGCTCGTCGATGAAGATGATGGCGGGCGCGTTCTCGGTCGCCTCCTCGAAGACCTGCCGCAGGTTCCCCTCGGACTCGCCGTAGTACTTGGACATGATCTCGGGACCCGAGATGGTCAGGAAGTGGGCGTCGACCTCGTTCGCGACGGCTTTCGCGATCAGGGTCTTGCCCGTGCCGGGCGGACCGTACAGGAGCACGCCCTTCGGCGGGGTGATCCCGAGCCGCTCGAAGATCTCGGGGTGGCGCAGCGGCAGCTCGATCATCTCGCGGACCTGATCGAGCTCGCGCCCGAGCCCGCCGATGTCCTCGTAGTGGACGTCGGTCCGCTCGCCCTTCTCCTCCTCGCCCTTCGGCTCGTACGGCGCCTCCTTGAGCTCGACCACGGTCTCGTCCGTGACGATCGCGATCCCCTTCGGGTTTACCTTGGAGATCGCAAAGATGAGTCGGTTGCCTATGACGTCAATCGGAAGCGCCTGACCTTCGGAAACTGCCTGTCCAAGAAGATGGCGTTTGAGGTATATATCGCCCCTCACCAATTGAGGTTGATTTGCATACGCCGGCTGAATAACGACCCTCTTCGCGATCGCCGCCTGGACCTTACGGATCTGGACCTGCTCGTCGACGCCGGTGCCGGCGTTGCCGCGAATGATGCCGTCGATCCGGAGGATCGCGCGGCCCATATCCTGAGGAAAGCCAGGCCAGACGATCGCGTTCGCCTTCCGCTTGCCCTGGATCTCGATCACGTCGCCCGAGACGAGACCCAGCGCTCGCATCGCCTCCATGCTCACGCGGGCGATGCCGCGTCCCCAGTCCTCGCGCGCCGCTTCCTTGACCGTGACGTTGATGGAATTGTTCGTGTCTGCCATATGAATCTCCTGTACATCCGGTAAGATTTACCTAAGGTTAGGTTAACAAAGTATATAAATATTTTCCATACATTCTTCAGCTCCACGGCCGGGATACGCCGTCGGCGAGCCGTCTCTATCGGTCGAGCCGAGAAAAAGGTATCGGTCCTAGCCGCACCGAATCGGTCCGTCCTCGGTCACGACCCAGTCGAGCGGGACATCGAAGGGCTCGGCCGGAACGCTGGGATACTCCTGGCAGGCGAGAGCGACGCCGATCTTCAGAGGAATCGGGTGGGCGTCGAGGAAACGGTCGTAGTACCCGGCCCCGTACCCGAGCCGGTTGCCGGCGCGGTCGAACCCGAGAAGCGGCATCAGCACGACTTCGACCGCGTCCGGTTCGGCCGGCAGTTCGTTCCCGATCGGCTCGGGCACGCCGAACGTGGACGGGACGAGGACGGACGGGTCGTCGAGGTAGGAGAGGCGGAGGCTGACGGTCTCGGGCTCGATGATCGGGACCACGACCCGAACGCCGCGGTCGAGGAGCGCCCTGATGAGCCCGGAGGTATCGACCTCGCAGGGCTTCGAGGCGTAGGCCATCACGGTCTGCCGGCCGTCCAGGAGCGAGAGGGCGTGGGCGCCGATCCGCAGGCTCCGTTCGGCCAGGTCCGGCGGGTGGAGACAGGCCCGCGCCGCCCGCGCCCGGTCCCGCAGGCGCCGCTTCTCGATAGCCATCGTTAGAGAAGTTCCTCCTCCCGGGCCCATAAACCCGATCCATCGAACACCGTCGCGATGGCCGTGTTCCGTGTTCGATGCCATCATATAGACGCATCCCCAAGAGAACTACTCTGGAGTTTCTTGCAATGACCGATATACCACGGGCAGTCGAGGCGGGCGGGGCCGCGCTCCGAACGGCAATGGCCGCGCTCGACGGCCCTCTCGCGTATGACGAGACCGCCTATCACCTGCCGATCTCCTTCGCGGTGACCGGCACCCCCGTGACGGATGCGGACTCGGCGAAGGCTGCGTACGCCGCGTCCGGCGAGAACCCGCTGGTCGCCTGGGAGTGCGTGCGGGCTCACCGGGCGGCGGAATCGGGACCGGAAGGCTCCCCGTACACGGGCTTCATCCCCGACGCCGAGATCCGGAAGCTCGGGTACTCGCTCGTCGACGGCTCGATCCTGGGGCTCTGCCTGATCGTCGGCAAGCCCGATCACGCCGATGTTGCCGCCGCGCTCTGTCGCGAGCTGCAGGAGAAGTACATGCTGACCTTCCTCGCAGGGCCGGTCGTGCCGGCCCTCCAGGAGGCGCATGTCCGGGTCGGGCTCGAGTACAGGCTCGTCCCGCTGGGCTCGACGCCGTCGCACGGGGTCCATTTCGCCGACATCCTGGCTCGCGTCGCCATGATGTTCGGCGGCGTCGCGCCCGGCGATGCGGCCCGACTGCTCGCATACGCGGCCGAGCGCCGGGCCCGGGCGATGGTGATCGCGTTTCCGGGCCTCTCGGACGAGGAGGTGGCCTCTGTCGACGCGCTTCGCATGCTCGGGATCCCGATCCTGCACACCGGCGGCTACGAGGGCGGCGAGTGGACCGCGACCGAGGGAAAGGACGCGGTCCGCGCCGGCATGGATCTGCTCGGGATCCGGGTCACGGTCACGGCCATCCCGATCCCGATGGGCTGCTCGCCCGCGTTCGAGGGCAAGTCGATCCGCAAGGAGGAGATGTACGTCGAGTTCGGCGGCGGGCGTTCGCCCGCGTTCGAGCTCCTGCGGATGAAGGAGCCGTCCGAGGTCGAGGACGGGAAGGTGACCGTGATCGGCCCCGAGATCGAGGATCTTCAGGAGGGCTCGGCCGTCCCGCTCGCGATCCTGGTCGACGTGGCCGGCGCGAACTTCCGGAAGGACTACGAGCCCGTGCTCGAGCGGCGGATCCACAACTTCATCAACTACGGCGAGGGCTCCTGGCACACGGCCCAGCGAGACCTGATCTGGGTGCGGATCTCGAAAGAGGCCGTGAAGAACGGCCTCCGGATCGAGCACCTCGGCAAGCTCCTCGCCGCGAAGTTCCGGATGGACTTCCCCGACCTCCTCGACGCCGTCCAGGTGACGCTCGTCACGGACCGTGCCGAGGTCGAGCGTCTGAAACAGGAGGCCGATGCGGTCTACGAGGAGCGCGACGCCCGGATCCGCGGGATGAAGGACGAGGACGTGGACGTCTTCTACTCCTGCACGCTCTGCCAGACCTTCGCCCCCGACCACGTCTGCATCATCACGCCCGAGCGGCCCGCGCTCTGCGGCGCCATCTCCTGGCTCGACGGCCGGATCGCCCACGAGATCTCGCCGGCCGGCGCCAACCAGCCGGTCAAGAAGGAGGGCGAGATCGACCGGAGCGGGGGCGAGTTC
>JBDKUZ010000119.1:0-4133 GCA_039679395.1 Methanospirillum sp.
GGCGGGGACCGAGCCGAGTTCGACATCGGCCTTTGAGTGGCAGATGCGAGTCGTTGGCCGGAAGAGCACGGGCAGGCCGAACTCCTCGGAGAGGGTGAATGCGTCACGGAGCAGTGCGTGCGCCTCCTCGATCGTGGCCGGATCGAGGCAGGGCAGTCCGGCCATTGCGGCGTAGAGCCTGCTGTCCTGCTCGTTCTGAGACGAATGGGCGTACGGATCGTCGGCCGAGAGGATCACGAACCCCCCCGTGACACCGGTATACGCGCTGGTCATCAGCGGGTCGGCCGCGACGTTCAGACCGACGTGCTTGGTCGTGAAGAGCGCGCGGATGCCGCACCAGGCCGCCGCGAGCGCATTTTCGAACGCGACCTTCTCGTTGGTCGACCACTCGACGTGGACTCCGGGGGGCCGCTCGGCCCGGAGGATATCGATCACCTCAGACGAGGGCGTACCCGGGTATCCAGCCGCGAACCCCATCCCGCCCTCGAGGGCGGCGTGGGCGAGCGCCTCGTTGCCCAGCAGATACTGTCGTGCCATGGACCACTCCCCTGCCGGGCCGCACTGCTGCGGCCCGTTCATGATCATTACCCCGTCGAGAATACAAAAGCGTCTGTTCGGACGCCATCGATAATCTATAAGAACCGGGACGATTGATCTAGTAGGGTAACCAAGGGGCCCGTAGCATAGCTAGGTGGTGCGCCCGGCTGATAACCGGGAGGCCATGAGTTCGAATCTCATCGGGCCCATTCACGCCCTGTTTTTTATCGTTTCCCGGCGATCTCTTCTCATGGAGCGCTCGCTCGTGATCGTCATCGTGCTCGGCCTCGTGGCCGCGGCAGGCCTCTTCTTCGTCTCGCCCTACCTCTCGCTGATGGCCCTGATCATTGCCGGCGTCGTGGGGATGGCCCTCGCTATCGGCCGCGATACGCACGATCTCCCCGATGTCGTGGCCTCACTTGCCGAGGATGCTCGTTCGATCATGCTCCGAAACAGGGGAAACGCCCCCGCGCTCCAGCTGCACGTCTCCATCGTCCCGATCGGCGTCGATGCCGACATCGCCTCGCTCGCGGTCGAGGAGATGCACGAACAGCCGCTTCCCGAGCAGGTAACCGAGGTGAAGGTTGTCGTGACCTACAAAAATAGCAAGGGTCAGCCCTTCCGCCGCACCGCGCTCCTCTCGGCCCTTCATCCCGAGGAGGACCCGCTCCGGCCTCCGTTCGGGATCTTCGGGTACAAGTAGCGGCTATCCGTGGAGATACTTGAGCGTGGTCCTGAGGGCGTCGAGAAGTGCCTCCTGCCCGTCGAGGTACTGCCGGAGCGCCCGGTAGATCATGAAGAGGAGCTCGGGGCCGTAGATGCCGAGCGCGTCCTCGGGCGCGATCGGCGCGAGCAGGCTGTCGACGAGGACGGTGTCGGTCGAGTACATCAGTTCGGCCAGGGTGCCGTCGTCTCTGAGCACGCAGAACTGATCCGTGACCGTCTTCTCTGGGTTGTCCGGCCGGAAGGGCATGGGCTCGGTCTTGGCGAGGAGGAGCATCCGTCCTGGGTAGTAGCCCTGGTCGTACATCTCGCCCGCGCCGTCGACCTTTCCCCGGGCCATCACCTCGAGGCCGGCCACCGGAACGATCTCGGCTGCGGTAGCGGCCATCCGGGCGAGCAGGATGGCCTCGTGCTTCTCCACATCGTCCGTGGCCTCTGCGATCGCATCCCGGTTCGCGCTGATCCGCTCTTCGAGTGCGACGAAGCCACACTCGATCTCATCGGTCGTCATCCACCAGGATTCGGTGGCCCGCGACATCAGGCTTGTTGCCCGGGGCGGCCCCGCGGATCTTAATACGCTCCGAAGACCACACACTACCCATGATCCGGGTCGGGCTCCTCGGTTGCGGCAACATCGGCCACCTGATCACGTCCCACGCCGAGGGCTTCGAGATCGCGGCCTTCTACGACCAGATGCCCGAGCGGGCCCGTGAGCTCGCAGAGCGATGGGGAGGAGCGGCCTTCGATTCGTTCGAGGCGTTCGCGGCCGCCGATCTCGACCTCGTGGTCGAGGCGGCCTCGGTCGGTGCTGTGCGAGCCCATGGCGAGGCCGTGCTCGCGGCCGGCAAGGACTTTGTCGTGATGTCCGTCGGCGCGCTCGCCGATCCCGCGTTTCTCGCGCGCCTCCGTGCGGCCGCAGTCGCTTCCGGCAAGCACGTCTACATCCCGAGCGGCGCCGTGATGGGGCTGGACAACCTCAAGATCGGCCGGATCGGCGGTATCGACCGGCTTGTCCTGAGAACCACCAAGAACCCGGCGTCGCTCGGACTCACGATAACCGAGCGGACGCTCGTCTTCAAGGGACGCGCAAACGAGTGCGTCCAGGCCTTTCCGAAGAACATCAACGTCTCGGCGGCGATCGCGCTCGCGGCCGGGCGCGAGGTCGAGGTCGAGCTCTGGGCGGACCCGGCCGTGGATCGGAACATCCACGAGATCTGCGCCGAGGGTCCCTTCGGCGATGCGTATATCCGCATCCGGAACGTCCCGAGCCCGGATAACCCGGCGACCTCGTACCTCGCGGCTCTCTCGATCCTGGTACTGCTCCGTAACCTCGGCGAGCCGATCGTGGTGGGGACGTGACCGACATCCCGCTCGCGCGACTCCTCGCGTTCGTCGCGGAGGACGCGCCGTTCGGCGACGTAACCTCGGATGCCGTGCTCGGCGATCAGAGGTGCACCGCGGTTCTCCGATTCCGGGAGGCGGGGATCGCCGCCGGTCTCGCCGAGGCTGCGGCGCTCTTTGCCTATTACGGGGTCGTGGTAACGGCCAGTGTGGCCGACGGCGACCGTGTCGAGGCGGGCGCGACCGCGCTCGCGCTCGAGGGGCCGGTCCGGAGCGTGCTGCTCGTCGAGCGGACGGCCCTGAACCTCGTCGGCCGCATGAGCGGGATCGCGACGGCGACCGCCCGGTACGTGGCCCTGGCGGGGGCAGGCGGGGGGCAGGTTCGCGTCGCGGCCACGCGCAAGACCGCGCCGGGCCTCGGCCTGCTCGACAAGAAGGCCGTACTCCTCGGCGGCGGCGATCCGCACCGGTTCACGCTCTCGGACGGCGTGCTGATCAAGGACAACCACCTCGCTCTTGTCCCGATCGAGGAGGCGGTCCGGCGAGCCAGGGCGTTCTCCGCGTACAAGACGGTCGAGGTCGAGGTCGAGACGGCGGATGAGGCCGTGCGGGCAGCACGGGCCGGCGCCGACATAGTTCTTCTCGACAATATGACCCCCGTCGAGGCCCGGGAGGCGCTCGCCTCGCTTGAGTCGGCCGAAATTCGGGACCGTGTCCGGGTCGAGGTCTCTGGAGGGATCACGGAGGCGACGATTGGGGCGTACGCGGCGCTCGGGGTCGACCTGGTGAGCGTCGGTGCCCTGACGCACTCGGTCCGGTCGCTCGATCTCACGCTCGAGGTCGTCGCGCCGCAACCCGCGGATTGAAGAGGGGGCCGGCTCCATCTCTGTCATGGAGGATGTCAAGCCCGTCCGTCCGCTCGATCCCGCCGGCGAGGTCCGCGTCTGCCCCGACTGCGGCTACCGGCGGGGATTTCACGTCACGTTCCTCGCCGACGATGGCGGAGGCAGTATGGCCGTACTCTGCTGCCCCGAGTGCGGGGCCCGGTTCGAGATCGGGTGGCGTGTCCGGCTGTAGCTTGGTGCTTCACGGCCCCGAGGTGATCGACTCTGGGGAGGCTGTTCGGCTCGTAGCGGCGCTCGAACCGATACGGGTCGTCATCGCCGGGGTCATGGCGCGGTGCGCGGCCGAAGAGCACGGGCTCCTCTCCTGCTGGACGGGGGAGAAGCCATCCTCGGCTCTCGGCGCCGATCCTACTGCCGTGCTCGCGAACAGGGGACGCTCACCCGCCTCGGGGAGGGTCTTCGGCGAGGGCGTTGCGGCGAACCTTCGCCGCCCGCTCGTGCAGCTCGAATGCTCGGACGAGACCGTGATCGGCTGGAACGGGGCCGACGGCGCGCCGTTCGCCTGTCGGCTGGGCTGGAGGGTCGAGGCGCAGACGGCCGCGCCCCCGGCGATGGCCGGCAACCGCCGGGTTGTCCGGGGCTGCCGGCCCGGCGACGCCGTGCTCGTGGACGGCCTGGTGATCGGCC
>JBDKUZ010000120.1:0-6707 GCA_039679395.1 Methanospirillum sp.
ATTACTGGGTGGTGAAACTGGACGGTACGGGCGCGATCCAGTGGCAGAAACTGCTCGGCGGCAGCTCTCCGGATGAGGGATATGCGATACAGCAGACGTCCGACGGCGGGTACATCCTCTTCGGGTACTCGCAGTCGAGCACGAGCGGGGACGTCACCGGCACGAACCACGGCAGTGACGACTACTGGGTGGTGAAACTGTCAGGCACGGGTGCGACTCAGTGGCAGCAACTGCTCGGCGGCAGCGGCAGGGATAGCGGACAGTCTGTACAGCAGACACTCGACGGCGGGTACATCCTCTTCGGGTACTCGCAGTCGAGCGCGAGCGGGGACATCACCGGCTCGAACCATGGGGGCATCGATTACTGGGTGGTGAAACTGGACGGCACGGGCGCAATCCAGTGGCAGACGCTGCTCGGCGGCAGCTCTTCGGATGAGGGAACTGCGATTCGGCAGACACCCGATGGCGGGTACATCCTCGTCGGGTACTCCGAATCGAGTGCGAGCGGGAATGTGCTCGGCACGAATCACGGCGGGTACGATTGCTGGGTGGTGAAACTGGACGACACGGGCGCAATCCAGTGGCAGGAGCTCGCCGGCGGCAGCGGATATGACCTGGGATCCTCCGTGCAGCTGACGGCGGACGGCGGGTACATCCTCGTCGGATATTCGCAGTCGAGCGCAAGCGGGGACATCACCGGTACCAACCACGGCTTTTTCGACGCCTGGATAGTGAAACTGAAGGCGGCCCCGGGCATCCGTCTCGGCCCCGGCTGGAACTTCGTCTCGGTGCCGGCCGTGCTCGCCGCGGGGTCGGACACGGCCTCGATCTTTGCCGGGGTGAACACGGGCGGCCACTCGATCTTCCTGTACAACGCGACGGCGAAGGCATGGGCACCGATGACCGCCACGACGAAGGTGAAGCCGCTCGACGGTATCTGGATCTACTCGAGTACCGCGATCACCATTCCGCTCTCGTTCGACTCGAACCCGCTCGTCGGTCCGCCGGAGAAGGCGCTTGCCGCCGGGTGGAACGCGATCGGGTATTCGAGCGCCTCCTCCATGTCCGCACGCGACGCCCTCCTGTCGGTCGTTTCGAAGTGGTCGACGCTGATCGGGTTCGACCCGGCGGCGCAGCAGTACGAGGCCGCGATCATCAACGGCGGATCGGGCCCCAATGCCGACTCCCGCCCGATGGAGCCGGGGAGGGGGTACTGGCTGAGCATGCGTGAAGCGGGCCAGCTGACGGCCGTGGGGGTCGGGCCATGACCGTGGTCGTGCGTGTCGCCGCGCTCATGGCCCTGCTCTGCCTGTGCATCGGGATCGCATCGGCCGTGCCGCCGCTGCCGAGCGAGTACCACGGCAGCGTGACGATCGGCGGCGCGCCGGCGCCGGCGAACACGGTGGTCCGGGCCGTGATCGACGGCGAGGTGAAGGGCGAGCTGGTCGTCTCGAACGCCGGGGCGTACGGCGGTACCGGCACGTTCGACCCGCGGCTGGTGATCAGCGGCGACGAGGACGACCTCGGGAAGACCATCGCGTTCACGGTCAACGGCGCGACGGCGGCCCAGACGGCCACCTTCTCGAGCGGTCAGGCCGCTACCCTCGACCTGTCGGTCGCCGGCATCGTCGTGCTGGCCGTCCCGGGCGGCGCAGGGATGCCGGCGGACACGAACGGCGACGGCACGTGCGACGACGTGAACGGCAACGGCCGGAAGGACTTCGCCGACGTCGTCCTGTACTTCAACCAGATGGCGTGGATCCCGGCGAACGAGCCGGTGGCGGCGTTCGACTATAACGGCAACAGTAGGATCGACTTCGCCGACGTCGTCTGGCTCTTCAACAACCTCTGAGGCCCCGCGATGGTGATGGACGCAGGGCGGCAGCAGGCTGCGGCGTGTCCCGCCGCGGCCTCCGTAGCGATCCGGGTCGACCTGCGAGTGCGCAACGTCGTCGCGTCGACCGCAGGTTCCCCCGGTTCGTCCTCCGCCACGCCGATCCGAAGGCCCCGGCCCTGGTCTTCGGCTCCGGCAGGGTCGTGCTCACCGGGTTCGGCAGCCCCGATGCGATCGCGCCCGCGTTCGCGGCCGCGATCGTGGTGAAGAACAGACGGATCAGATTGATGTCATCCTCGGTGATCCGTCCCCGGAAAGGGGGCGTGCAAACGCTTTTTCAAGAAATTCGGCGCGCTGGTGGCGGAAATGCTGGCCGCGTAGGATGGGGGCCCGGCGCCTCTTTGCCTGATAATGCCCGGGAATACTCGCGCACGGTCTGTTTAATGGTGTGACGGGTAGGGATCCGACCTCAGAAAAGGATGCGGGGAGAGGGATTCGAACCCCCGAACGCCTGCGCGAATGGACCCTAAATCCATCGCCTTTGACCTAGCTCGGCAATCCCCGCTCTTTACATCTTACGAATAATATGCTCACGAGGCCCTAAATCCGGCGCCGTTGACCGGGCTTGGCTACCCCCGCGCCCGGTACTGTATCGATGCCCGAGCGTTAAACCTTCACCGGCTCCGCCGGGCTCACCGCGCGGGCAGGGGCACGCCCTCCTCCGCGCCCCGCACGCGGCGGTAGCGGTACTCCGGGCGGACGTACTCGGAGAAGTACGCGTCCTTCGACGGGGCCGCCAGCAGCTCCTCGTACACGACGGACGGGACGCCGTCGTAGTCGTAGATCGCACTGCTCCGGAACCGGATCCGGAGCCGCCTCTCGGCCGGGTCGTAGGCGACCGCGTCGAGGTCCGTCGCGGCCACGCTGGTCCAGCGGGGTTCCATAAGGACATGTCGTCCTCTATAAAAAAGGCGCGGTGGCTTTTATGAGGCCGTCTCCACTTCGGCCGCCTCCGCCGCGCCCTCGAGCGCGGACGGCCTGGGCTCGGCCGGTAGGGCCGCCTGCCGGCGGAGTTCGAGCTCCTCGACGATGATCCCGTACGCGCCGACCGCGAGCGCGAGCAGGAGCGGACCGAGCACGATCCCCACGAACCCGAGGAGCGTGATCCCGCCGAAGAACCCGATGAACATCACGGCCGGATGGATCCCCGTTCGGGCCCCCATCAGGAGCGGGCGCATCACGAGGTCCGGGATCGCCGCCACGAACGGGTACCCGACGAAGAGCACGAGCAGGAGGCCGCGGACGTCGCCGATCGCGAGCGCGTACCCGCCGAGGACGAGCAGGATCACGGTCTGGCCCAGGAACGGCACCAGCTGGAAGACGCCCGAGAGGACGGCGAAGAAGAGGATGTGGCCGTACCCGAGGATCCAGAAGAACGGGAGCGCCACGAGAAAGGTCACGAACGCGGTCGCGAAGTGGACCACGAAGATCGAGTACATCACGTCCACGGCCATCGCCCAGAGCCGTGTTACCGGGCGGAGCATCTGGTCGGGGAGGGCGTGCAGGAGGCGGAGCCCCGTCTCCTCGCCCTCCTCCAGGGTCAGGTGGAGGACCAGGAAGAAGACGATGATCTCGAGCGAGACCATGGGGAGCTCGCCGACCATCCCCTGGAGCGAGGTGCTGAACGACCCGATCTCCGAGCGGATCGCGTCCGTCACCTGCGCGAGGTCGATCGGGAGGACGCCCGCGAAGGGGTTCGCCGCCGGCACGGTGGCCGCCGCCAGGATCGTCCCGACCAACTCCTCAATGAAGCCGATGTTCTGGAGGATGACCGCGATCGTGACCGCGATCGCGAGCACCAGCGTGGCCCCCACCACCACCGTCAGGAGCAGGGCCGCGAAGAACGGCCGCATCCGGCGCGTCAGCCGCCGCTGGAGCGGGAAGAGGACCACCGCGAGCGAGGCCGCGAGGACCGAGACCCCGATCAGCGGCCAGAAGACCAGTGCGGCCGCCGCGAAGATCGCGAGCACGATCACCCAGATCGTCCAGGGCGGCAGGGGCGCCGGCGGGCTCATTGCAGATCCTGTGGTGACCGGACGGATATGCCTGCCGGACCGGGGGCGGACCGGCAGGTTTATGCCAAGCGTCCCCGAATCTGATCCCAATGTGTGGTGAATGTTTTTTCGCCCGTGAGCGCTTTTATCGCTAGGGCACCCGCTCGCCACGCACCGAACGTCCTGCCGGCTCTCTTCAGGCCAGCGGGCGCTTTCGCCTTTTATTATCCGTTTTGAACGCCCTACGCTGTAGCACAGTGTCGGGGCGTCTGGAGTACCTGTCATGAGAGGAAAAGAGATCCGTCTTGAACGCATCATCAACCGGAACACGAAGCGGACCATCATCGTCCCCATGGACCACGGGGTCTCGCAGGGGCCGATCGACGGCCTGATCGACCTCGGCGACGCCGTCGACGCGGTCGCGCTCGGGGGAGCGAACGCGGTGCTCGGCCATATCGGCCTGGCGCTCCACGGCCATCGGCGGCACGGCCCGGACGTGGGCCTGATCCTGCACCTCTCGGCCTCGACCGCGATCGCGCCCGACCCGAACGAGAAGGTGCTCGTCAACACCGTGACCAACGCCCTCCGCATGGGTGCAGACGCAGTCTCGATCCACGTCAACATCGGGGCCGACTCCGAGGCCCGGATGCTCGAGGACCTGGGCCGGGTCGCGGTCCAGTGCCAGCACTGGGGCATGCCGCTCCTTGCGATGATGTACCCCCGCGGGCGGAAGATCGAGGACGAGCACGCCGTCGGCCACGTCAAGCTCGCGGCCCGCGTCGCGGCCGAGCTCGGCGCGGACATCGTCAAGACCGTGTACACGGGCGACCCCGACTCCTTCCGCGAGGTGACGCGCGGTTGCCCCGTCCCCGTCGTCGTCGCGGGCGGCTCCAAGACCGACGACCGGGCGACCCTCGAGCTGATCGCGGGCGCCATGGAGGGGGGCGCGGCCGGGATCTCGATCGGGCGGAACGCGTTCCAGCATCCGGCACCGGACCGGTTCGTCTTCGCCGCGGCCACGATCGTCCACGAGGGGCGGACTGTCGACGAGGCCATGGAGGTGCTCCGATGATCGGCAAGGAGATCCGGCTCGAGCGCTGCATGGACCGGAACACGGGGAGGGCCGTGATCGTGCCCATGGACCATGGCATGACCCTCGGGCAGATCGAGGGCCTGCGCGACATGACCCGCGTCATCTCCGAGGTCTCGGAGGGCGGGGCGAACGCGATCGTCCTCCACAAGGGGATGGTCACGGCCGGCCACCGGCGGCACGGCCGGGACATCGGTCTGATCGTCCACCTCTCGGCCTCGACCGCGCTCAACCCCGACCCGAACGACAAGGTCCTGGTCTGCACGGTCGAGGAGGCCGTCGCTCTCGGCGCGGACGCGGTCTCGATCCAGATCAACCTCGGCTCGCCGAACGAGTCGCGCATGCTCGAGGCGGCCGGCCAGATCTCGCGTGACTGCACCCGCTGGGGCATGCCGCTTCTGATCATGGCCTACGCCCGGGGCCAGGGGATCGACGGCTCGAGCCCGGACTCGGTCTCGCATTGCGTCCGCGCGGCGGAGGAGCTCGGCGCGGATCTCATCAAGGTCGCGTACCCGAACGACCCGGCCGCGTTCCGCCGGATCGTCGAGGCCTGCTCGGTCCCGGTCCTGGTCGCGGGCGGCGAGAAGGGCGGGGACGAGGCCGCGATCGCGATGGTCCGCGAGGCCGTCGGCGCCGGCGGCGCCGGGGTCTGCATGGGCCGCAACGCGTTCCAGCGCGACGACACGGCCGCGTTCGTCGGCCGGATCTGCGAGGCGGTCCACGAGGAGCCGCGATGAAGAAACTCTGGGTCGAGCCGACACCGTTCTCGACGGAGGTCGTGACCGCAGCGCTCGAGGCCGGCGCGGACGCGATCGTCACGGACGAGCCCGAGCGCGTGCGGGCCCTCGGCCGGATCGCGACCGTCGGGACCGGCGGCGACCTCGAGTGGGGCCGCGACGTCGACCGCGTGACCATCGCGTCGTCCGACGACGAGGACCGGGCCGTCGAGCTCGCGAAGCGGGGGCCGGTCGTGGTCGAGACCTTGGACTGGACCGTCATCCCGCTCGAGAACCTGATCGCCCGCTCGGACCGCGTTTACGCCCGGGTCGGCTCCGAGGAGGAGGCGCGGCTCGCGCTCGGCGCGCTCGAAAAGGGCGTGGCCGGGATCGTCCTCGCGACGGGCGACCCGGACGCGGTCCGGCGGATCGCGGCACAGGTCAAGGGCGGGGGCGAGCGGGTGGCGCTCGTCCCGTTCACGGTCACGGCGATCCGGCCGCTCGGCATGGGCGACCGGGTCTGCGTGGACACCTGCACCCTCTTCGAGGACGGCGAGGGCCTCCTGGTCGGGAACACCTCGTCCGCGATGCTCCTCGTCCACGCCGAGACCCTGGAGAACCCGTACGTCGCGCCCCGGCCGTTCCGCGTCAACGCGGGCGCGGTCCACGCATACTGCCTCCTCCCCGGCGGCCGGACCGCGTCCCTCGCGGACCTCCGGGCCGGCGAGACCGTCCTCGGCGTCGACGCGGAGGGCGGGACCGAGACCGCCGCCATCGGCCGGGTCAAGGTCGAGCGGCGGCCGCTCCTCCTGGTCGAGGCCGTGGCCGACGACGGCAGGCCGGCCTCGGTCGTGCTCCAGAACGCCGAGACGATCCGGCTCGTGAAGGAGGGCGGCGGCGCGGTCTCGGTCGCGGCGCTCGCCCCCGGCGACCGGGTCCTCGGCCTCCTCCTCGCGGGAGGACGACACTTCGGCCACGCGGTCGAGGAGACGCTTCGTGAGCACTAGCGTCCG